>DAIMCQ010000008.1:0-32174 GCA_036726285.1 Azonexus sp. | reverse complement strand
ATCATCCAGAAATTGTCGGAGGCGTAGCGGGCGCCCTTGTTGTCGCCGATACGAATGACGCGCTCGGCCGGCACGCCGACTTCCTTGGTCCAGATGTCGTAAGCCTCGTCGTCCTCGGCATAGACGGTGACGGTCAGCTTGTCCTTGGGCAGCTTGTAGACCTCGGTCAGCAGTTCCCAGGCATAGGTGATCGCGTCGCGCTTGAAGTAGTCGCCGAACGAGAAATTGCCGAGCATCTCGAAGAAGGTGTGGTGTCGCGCGGTATAGCCGACGTTCTCGAGGTCGTTGTGCTTGCCGCCGGCGCGGACGCATTTCTGCGAGGAGGTGGCGCGGCTGTAGGGACGCTTGTCGAAACCGAGGAAGACGTCTTTGAACTGGTTCATCCCGGCATTGGTGAACAGCAGGGTCGGGTCTTCGTGCGGCACAAGAGAACTCGAAGAGACAATCTGGTGGCCCTTGGAGGCGAAGAAGTCGAGAAACTGCTGGCGGATTTCGGAGCTTTTCATAAGCTGGCGGCCTCAAAGGCTTGGAATTCGGAACCCTCGATTTTAAAAGAAAAACCCGCCGGATGGCGGGTCTTGTTGGCTGGGCCTGGCCGGCTCAACGGCGACGCGGATGATCGACCACGCCATTATGGTTGTAATCGTGCTGGCGATCATGTCTTTGAGCCGAAATATGACGGCTTTGCACGTTTTCCGCCTGCAGCAGACGGGCCCGCTCACGCTTGCTCACCACACCATCCGATTTGGCCCGGGTTTCCATGTTTTCGACATGCTGCTGGCCGCGTTCCAGGCGATTTGTCTCGCGCTGAGTCAGATTGCCGGATGCGACGCCTTGATCGATGCGCTGCTCCTGGTTGGCCTGCCGCTGATCGATGCGCGGCGTATCGGCCTGCGCGAAAGCCAGAACCGGCACAGCGGCGGCAAGAACAACGAGTGTGGTGATCTTCTTCATGATTTCCTCCTGAATGACGGGTCGATTCCCTGAGCGCCATTAGAAGGTAAAACGCCGTAAAGATCAGCCGGGCAGATGCAAGCCTTTGTAAGCACTTGTTTCGGCCGCAAACACATCGAGGCGGTCGGTGAAGAGGGCGCTGACACCGCGGGCAAACAGCCGCTTGGCCTGCTCCGCCGCATTGACGGTATAACAGAGGACCGGCAGCCCCCGACCGCTGGCTTCGGCCAACACTTCGTCACTCAGCAAGTCGGCATTGCAATGCAGCGACGCGGCATCGAGTTGCCCCGCCTGCGCCGCCCAGTCGGCCGGCACCGTATCGAACAGCACCCCGCGCGGCAAATCCGGCGCAAGCTCGCGCGCCACCGCCAAGGCCGGCAACGAGAAGGACGACAGCAGGGGTTGCACCGGCGCCCCCCGCCACAGGCGCGCCGCCATGGTTACCACCACCTCGGCCGTCTGCAGCTCGTAACCGACAGCCGGCTTGATTTCGACATTGGCCAGCAAGCCATATTCAAGGCATAGCGCGGCAGCATCGGCAAAGCGTGGCAGGCCTTCGCCATTGCCGGCGTCGAGCGAGAAAAGATAGGCATCGGACGCTTCGCACACCAGGCCCCGACCATTGGTCGTGCGCTCGAGCGTTTCATCGTGGATCAGCACCGGCGTCCCGTCGGCGCTCAACATCACGTCGAATTCGACCGCCCGGTAACCCAGGCGGGCCGCCAGCCGGATACCGGCCAGCGTATTTTCCGGCGCCAGGGCACCGCCGCCGCGATGGGCAAACCAGCGCGGTGGCGTCAGCAACATCAGAAGGGCTGCGCCTTCTTCAGGGCCGGCTTGGCGTTGAGCACGGCGTTGCCGCGCGACACAGCGGTATCGAGTGCTGCCTTGGCCGGCTTCTTGTCGCTCCACACGGCTTCCAGCTCCTCGTTGGTGATGATGCGCACCGGATCGGCGTCGGAAACATGATTGGCCGGTACTGCCCCCTTGCCCTTGAGCGAGAAGTAAGCCACTTCCAGCGTCTTGTCGCCATCCTGCAACAGCTTGCTGCGACCGGCCGCGCGCGCCGTGCTGGTCAGCGGCAAGGCGCCGTAAACACGCACCAGTTCGATCTGCATTTCCGGCGAAACCAGGAAGGAGACAAACTTGGCAGCTTGCTTGTATTCGGCCGCCGAGCGGCCTGCCCCGACCCACAGCGAAGCACCGTCGGCCAGGGTGTTCTGGCGACCGCCGTAGACATCGTCGTGGTACGGCAAGGGCGCCACCCCCAGCTCAACGCCCTTGGCCTCGCGGAAATCGACCACCTCGCGGGAATCGGTGGTGATCATGGCGCATTCGCCATTGTTGAAGCGGGCGCTGCCTTCGGCACGCCGACCGAACTGCTTGAAGTAATTCGCCTTGGTCCAGGTCGTCATCATCGCAATGTGCTTGACCTGCGGCAGACCGTTGAAGTTCAGCTGGCCCTTGTCGGTGACGGCTGGCAAACCGGAAACGGCGCTGACGTTATCGACGTGCACCCAGACCGGCCACGAGGTGGTGTAGGGGCAGGAATAGCCGGCTTCCTGCAACTTGTCGAGCATGGCCTGCATTTCGAACCAGGTCTTCGGCGGCTGCTCCGGGTCCAGCTTGGCTTTGCGCAGTGCATTCTTGTTATAGAACAACACCGGGGTCGAATAGAGCAAGGGCAAAGCCACCAGGCGGCCCTTGGCATCGACCACCCCGGCCTTCAGATCGGGCGACAAGTCGAGCTTCAGCGGCTGGCCAGCTTTGGCCATCATGTCGCTGATCGGCACAAAGCTCTTCGGCGAGCTAAGTACATCGCTCATGTCGTAGCGCATGATCAGGTTCAGCCCAGCCGGCTTCTCGCCCCGCTCCAGACGGATGACTTTCAGATTGCTTGAATTTTCCTTGTTGAAGCGTTCGACCAGCGCTTTCAATTGCTCCTCGCCAGCTGCACCCAGATTGTGGGCCAAGGTGAACTCGGTAGGCGCGGCCTCCTGCTTCGAGGCCGGCTTGGCTGCAGCCTTGGCAGCAGGCTTGGCGGCACAGACGGAGAAAGCAAGGCTGAGACCGATAGCAGCGGCCAGCGGGCGAATAATCGGGTGTGACATGAGCACTCCAGCAAATCGGAAAGCGTCGAATTATAGCCCCCCAGCCATCGGACAATGACTATTGGCGGGAGGTTCACCCCGCCAGTGTGGTACGCTCCGCCCGATCAAACAGACCATGCCCGAACCGCTCGATGACTACCGCTACCACCGACACCCCGCCCGCCCCCTCGCCCCGCGCCCTGCTCAAGAAACTGCAAGCCGAATTTGCGGTGTTTCGCGACTGTCAGCCACTGGCCATCGGCATCGACAAACAACTTCAGGCCCGTCTGCCGGAGGTTGAACGCAAGGTATTGCGTGTCGCACTCGGCATCCATACCAATTCGTTGCGCTACCTGAAAGCCATGGAAAAGGCGACGGTCCGCTTTGACCTCGACGGCAACAACGCCGACGAGGTCACCGAAGCGCACCGTAGCCATGCCAGCGAGTCAGTACGCGAACGACTGAAGAAAGAAGCTGAAAAGCGCAAAGCGCAGCGCGCCGCCGAAGTTGCAGAAAAGCAGCGCGAAGAAAAGCTGGGCCAACTGCTCGCCAAATTCGGCCGCAACGGCTGAATTCACCTAGAAAGACGGGGCAAACGCCCCGCTTTCGCGGTGCAGGCAATTGCGCCCCAGCCGCGGCGAGGGGCAAGCCGCATCCTTATCGAAGCGCGGAACCGATGAGGGCGTTTGGCTTACATCTTTGGCTTTCCAGCTTTAATGGTCCGATGAGGCTTACTAGCGCCTCGATGGTCTGGAATCGGCACAGGATAATGCGAAGGCTCACCATCTGGTAATGGTTTGAGGCTACCGGCCGAGGCCAGGGGAACAAGGTCAAACGGCTCGCCAGGAGGAACCACGAACGTCCACTTGTGGTAGTCCTGAAATGATAAGTAACGGGGTCTGCTTCGGATGCAAAACCTTTGAGATCTTGGCGCCGCCGAATCGATCACTGCCGGGGCCAAGATCAACGTCAGAAATGACGAGGTCGTATTCACTTTTTGCCAACGCATCGCTAGCGGACTCGAAGTTTGTGAACTGTTCGACTCGGCAATCTGCCCAACGATTTCTTAGATACCCCAAAAACATATCGTTAGTAGACTTATCGTCTTCCACGATTGCAATTCTGTACATCAATCTTCTCCCGGGATGAAATTCCCCAGAAAGCACAATAACTGAAGCTGCCGCAACGAGGCGTAAGACTTTCTTAATTCGCTAGAAAATGCACGGTGATCGGCATCCCCGATTCCGCTTCCCGCAGGAAACCAATAATCTGCTCTTCGATGAATCGTTGCTTCATGTCCAATCTACTAGCCGTGAGGGATTGGACTCTGACATCAGACGCTACGCAATTCCTGGCGAGGTGTCGATGGATGCCGTTCTTACGCTGAGCCCTCTGCCTTGGGGAGTGGATGAGTCTCAAAGTCTGGATCACGCACCTTGCCGGCTTTAGTCACGTTGGGTTCCTCGTCATGCGCAAGGTCGAAGGTGACATTGCATGCACCAAACAAGGCTGACTTATCTGCGGCGGGATAGAAGTGCGGTGACGCCGATGAGGCCTTGAGACGCTTAAGTTGCAGCCATAGGCACGTGCGCGTCATCCCTGACAGGTTCCACATGAGCAGGGGGATGCCAACGAGGAACACCCATGCAAATATGTCATGGACCTCCAACATCCACAGGACGAACGGCATAATGAGTAGCAGAGAGAACCCGAAGTAGGTCACGCTAGGGGCAATACCTGCCACCTTAAACAACTTAAATTCGCTGAACTTATACCCGTCCCGCTCCAACTCTTTTGCGAGGAAACTTAAACCCCGCACGCTACAAGGGGTATCAAGGTGAGCCATGAAAGCGACTTTGCGGCTGTTGTGCACGCCAATTAGTCCAGTGCAAGTACCGATGTCCTTCGTTTCAAGTTTTGTGGTGGACATGCCCACTTCAGCAATGGCGTGCTGCTTCTGGCGGACTTTGATGGTCAAGTTAAGGTCTCTTTCACTGACTGATTGTTGAAGGTGCGGAATTCGCATGAGCACCCGCTTTACAGGATCCCACACCTGTATAGCAACTGGATACGAAATTAAGAAGGCCAAGTGGATCGGATACTAGTATTCCCTGTGAACGAAAGCAGGCATTGGCCACCGACGGCAACTGAACGGCAGGTGCCGTTCACATTGCAGCCAGAATCAGGCGTGAGTCCTTAGGTCGGCTTTGGCCGACATGCTGATTTTCGATCCACTGACTACTCGATTCAGGCGGCTATACACAAAAGCCGCCCGGAGGCGGCTTTTTTAAGTAAAACCAGCACCAACCTAATTTTTGCCGCCGCCAGCGGGTGCATTGCTGCGCCCTCCACCGGATGGGCGGCCCGTCCCACTTGGCCATCCTCCGCCATTCCCTTGGCCACGGCCGCCGCCGGCTGCCCCGCCGCTTTTGCCGCCGCCTTGGGAACCGCCACTACGGCCACCACCACTGCTACCGCTACCTTTGCTCATTTTTAGCTCCTTGCCGGATCAATTTTGACTGCGTCACCCTCCGGCGCAGTGACGCAGTTCGGAAGGTTGGCCGGTTCAGCTGTGCCAGGTTCTTGCCAGTGCGTCGATTTCTCTCATAATTAACTTAAACTTCAGAGGATGCGTCGAGCGGGGCATTAGAGTCTTGGGATCTCGTATGTGACGTGATGTGTAGCCAATCAATTGCGCGTATTTCGCGGCATTGCTGCCCAAGCCCTCATAAAAACGCTCGAATAATTCCGCTTCTTTCCGCTCTGATAGCACCCGGTATTGCGATTTGCAGAATGCGCACACCTGAATGTAAAGCGGAATGAATAATGGCCCGGCCACATACTTCGCTTGTTCGAGTGCTTTATTGAAATGCGATAGCGCCAGCGGGGCATCTCCTGCAAACAAAGCATCCCGGGCTCTAGCCCATTCGTTGAGCCAGCTTGGGCCGGTCTCTAACGTTGCATGCCACCCGCTGTCGATGAACCGCCTATGCTCATACTTGTAAGCCAGATCCAAGCAGCCCGGAATATCTGCAACTGAGTTCAGTGAGCCAGGTAAGCTCCGTACTCCATCGAGCAGAGCTTGATAGCGGTAGGGCGCCTGCTGAGCGATTGCGTCATTGTTAATGTCGTAGTCGTTGAGTTGCAGCTCAAGCAAGTCGCTGCTGGGTATTGGGTGACTATACTCAACCTGGTTAGCCGGTAGGCGCTCGCGTGCAGGGGGTTCGGATGGCTCGCAAGCAGCCACATGGACATTGAGGTTGTGAGCAATCATTGCTGCAAATGCATAAATCGCGAATGCTTTTTCGTCGCTTGCCTTCGGCAGGTGGTAGGTCAGCGGTTGCAGGGTTGGGTAAAACGTTTCCCACTTCATCCGGCTGTGTTTGCGTAGTCGATCGATTACTTGCTTGGACCGAGTATTGACCTGCTGGGAGGTGAAGTCACAGGCCCATGCTTGCTCATTGAGTGGTCCCTCCTGCTGAAATTGGTGGTACTGGTGTAGTTTATGCAGCGAAATGCCGCTAATCCGGGATGCAGCATCAGCGAATCCCTTCAAGGGCCAAGGGTCATCCAAGGCGCTATATGGCCAGGCATCACTAGGTGACAGCTCGCGGGTTAGAGTCCTGATTAGTAAGTGGAGATTCTGACTGAGAAACCACTGATAGCTGGAGGCTTGATTCTGCGCATTGCATGCATGCTCTCTTACAAACTCCCGGTAGTGGGCAAGCGCTGACACATAAAAGCTTACCGCCAGTTCGGATACGCCCCAGCGGGAGTAACGCTCAGTGAGCAGCGCCTCGATGTATTCGTATAACTCACTATACTCATCGACAGATTCAAAGTCGGATTTGGAAAGGTGATTTACATAGGCTTGGATGGTTCGGCTTTTTTTGGTCTTCTGTGAGTCCGTTGGGGCCAGCTGCGTAGTCTCGGCGACCAGGTCGTCGAGAGATCCATACATACCATCCTCATTTCTAATTGCCTCGAAAGCCTGCCGCAATGCGGCTCGCCGCTCTTTCTCCGTGGCGGTTACGAGGAAGGTGACGTCTTCGTTGTCGCTATTCCATAGTCCCAGGCAGTCGCACACGACTTTGTGGAGGTAGCCTAGGGATGGCAGTTGTTTAGCAGTTGGCGGCATGTTTTTCCTTGAAGAGAAGTTGTCGCTATCCTAGGCGAGCGAGTGCTTTTAACTAGGTATCAAAATCGCGATAACCGTCGCGCACAAAGACACAAAAGCCGCCCGGAGATTGCTTGGTTTGATACAGGGGTGTTGCCGAATCAGTGGCTGATCGTGACGGTGCCAGTTTTCGACTTATTCGAAGTCGTCGAGATCGTTATGCCCCGGCCAGACAAGTGCCTGCCGCCGAAATATGGGGCACCGCTAGCAGCGATCGCTATTCCGTCGCCGTCGAACTTTTACGTGTGCCCGAAGTAATCAGCGGGCTGGTGCTATCGCCATGACAGCTCGGCCATGCAGCAGTCACTTGAATGTAGCAATGGCACTGTTAGTGCTATCAAACTCAATTTTGATCGAGATGACGTTGCAGATCTGCGAGTAGTTTTAGGCGCCAGGCGACGTCCCCCGGAATTGAGTAGCGCCTGACTTTAGAGTCCAATCTTTCACGATAAGGAGATTGGACATGAAGAAGCGATTCACCGAAGAACAAATCATTGGCTTCCTGCGGGAGGCACGTCGGCTGCGGCGACTTGTTGGCCGTTATCGAGTCCTCCTGCTCTATCTGCGCGGAACGAGAACACTGAGGGCTCCAGCCGAAACAGCGTGTCCGACAGCCGCAGTGTGGCGATGTCGTTTCGCTGGTTACCTAGACTTTCACGCATCGCGACGCACAGCTGTTTGAAGGCGAGAATCTCTTGCTCACGTTCAAGCGTCCCTCCCGCTAGCCAGAAGTCAGCTAGTGCCTCAACGACAGCAGCGTCTGCACATACGCAAAGACGGGCTTTGGCGTCGTTCAGCGCGGCTAGTTCCTCATGTTCGTCGTCTTTCCTTCCCAGCCGCCGTGCAGCGACCAACCGAGAGGTGGCTTGAAGGAAGTCGCCATACGCCTGCAGCCGCATGCTGGCTAACTCATTCCCGCGTGCGCGCCGATCAGCGAGTCGGTGCCCAATTAGAGCAACGAGTACCGCGCTAACTAAGGAGAGCAAGGTTGCGAATGCTGTGGACATTCTTCTCAATCTGGGCAACGCCCAAGCTCAGCCGCTCTACAGACGTAGCGGAGCGGAGAAAGCAGAGTTGGCTGGAGCGTCTTTTTGGGCCGCATACTCACCCAGCTTTTGAACCTTTAGCCACAACGCTGCCGCTAAGATCTTTTTTCTCCCAGCCTTCGTTGACTCTCTGCGGCGGATAAATATCAAGGTGATGCCAGACATGGTAACTGGCCACAACAGTGCCCTCGGCATTTACCTCGTTGTAGTAGTCATCGTCGTTGTCCATGCCCTTACGCCGCTCTGTCTTTGAGTCGGTTTGAACAAGGTAATTGCCGGCATCCACTGGAAGGAAGGGCATAGTTTTTGGGTCAATCATGAATCTTCCATCTCGTAAGGCCCAACGTTGTAGGTCAGCGGACGGCCCGTCAGGGCCGGTCCGCTGGACCGGATTGTTATGCCGCCAACGCGACAAATAGGCCGACCCGGCAAGAACGAATAAAGCGAGAAAACCGTTACCGACGACAGAGCCTATCGAGCGATTAGAAAAAGATGGCTGAAAGAGAGCCAACCGAACTGTGCCGGATAGCGACCTAGTTTCGGGAAACCGCCACGTATTAGGGCCGCCACCATGGCCGGCAACGAACGCCAGCATGAGTAAGGAAACAAGTATGGCGCCGGCACTAGTAAGCATTGCTACGCGGGCGACTGCGAAAGACTTGCGAATGCAAGCAACGAGAAAAACCACAACAAGCAGACCACCGGGGCTAACGCTTACCCGAAGTGACTCGATGCCGGGCTGATAGATATTGGATAGCGATGCGGTTGCCGCTTGGAAATAAAGAGCCGAGGCATACAGCACGAGTATGAGCACCGCCTGGACGGCAGCCGAGGCAGTGGCTGAGCGGCATAGGAAATTAAGCGGCATAACAGTTATTCACGAGCAAAAACGTTCGTGCGATTGCTAATAATACGGACAGGACTGGATCGCATCTAAAGCTTTGAATGACATGGAGATTATCCGAAGCCGGTCTCCTTATCAATCAAAAATCATACAGACAGAGCCAACGTCCGCAATGTGGCGATTTCCTGAGAGGCCGCTCCTGGCCGGTAGCACGTATCCCATGGTCACGCCGAAACCTGCCGTTCGAGGTTTGGCAGAACAATCAGACTCCCATCAACAACAAAGGAGTCTGCCATGGAAGCCTCACAACACCGGGAAGCTTGGAACAAGGGCAAGTTGGTTGGCCAGAAGCCTCCGCTGAAGCCCAAGGACATTTGGGCAATCCGAATCCATTTGCAGAATGCCCACCAGGTCCGAGACCTTGCCATGTTCAACCTAGCGATCGATAGCAAGCTGCGTGGCTGCGATCTCGTCAATTTGCGGGTTCGGGACGTCACCCACGGCAGCCAGGTATTGGCCAGGGCAATGGTCATCCAGCGCAAAACCCAACGGCCGGTACAGTTTGAACTGACCGAACCGACCCGGGCAGCCGTGGCCGCCTGGATCGTGAAGGGCAATCTCAAGCCGGAGCAGTATCTCTTTCCCAGCCGTGTCGCCCGCTCCCCGCACGTCTCGACCCGTCAATACGCCCGAATCGTGCACCAATGGGTGGCTGCGGCGGGCCTAGATACCAGCACATACGGGACACACTCGATGCGGAGGACGAAAGCAACGCTGATCTACAAGCGAACCAAGAACCTGCGAGCCGTTCAGTTGCTGCTCGGCCATACGACCTGGAGAGTACCGTTCGATACTTGGGCATCGAGGTTGATGACGCGCTCGAAATCTCGGAGCAAACCGAGATTTAGCCTTGTGATCTGCGGCCGTGCGCCCGACTTACCGCGTGCGGCCGCTTTGGAGCACGATGCTGGAAGCGTACATTCGGCCACCAGCGGACTGTGGCCGTTACATTTGAATTGGTGGCGTTGAGCGATGCCGAACGGCCGGTTTTCGGCTAGCAGTTCGAAGGTGGCAATTTCGAGAACCGGCCAGAAGCGGAGATTCGCGCTAACCTCGAAATCCGGGGGCATCAATCCGATTTTAGGCACTGCTGAAACCCAATGAAGCCGCCTTCACGGACGAGGGTATACAGGTCGAGACTTCGGCAAGTCCGACAGACCGATGGATATAATCTGCCCAAGAGAGGGGCCTTTTCCCTCGTACAAAATGGATGGAAAAATTGAACAAACAATGGCTAACAGGGATTGTTTCTGCGTTGGCGGGTTGCCTCATCTCTGTTTGCCACGCTTCAGAATTTTCTCGCGCTGAAGCTTTGCGGGTAACCTCTGAAGCCGTTCAGCCCGTGATGGAGAAAAATCAAATCCCGGGCATGGCTGTCGGACTGGTTTTTCAGGGCCAAACCTATGTTTTTAATTTCGGAATGGCCTCCGTGAAAGACCAGCGCCCTGTCACCGACGCCACGATTTTCGAGATTGGCTCTGTCAGCAAAACCTTCACAGCTACTCTGGCAACCTATGCAGAGATAGATGGAAAGCTGCAGCTTTCCGACACTGTGGCCAGCTACCTCCCTGAACTCGCAGATACAGACTTCGGAAGGTTGCAGCTCTATCATCTTGGGACGCACACCACCGGAGGACTGCCTTTGCAAGTACCGGACGAGGTTCGGAACGAAGAGCAACTCCTGGACTACTTTCGGGCCTGGAAGCCTCCCTATAAGACGGGCGCGGTGCGCACCTATGCCAACCCAAGCGTCGGCACCCTAGGCTTGATTACAGCGAAGAGCATGCGCCAGGATTTCAGCACGGCCATGCGCCAGCAAATCTTCCACCCCCTGAACCTGGCGAGCACCTACCTCAGCGTCCCTTCAGAGAAGATGACGAGTTACGCGTTTGGCTATACGAAAGACAAAACGCCTGTGCGCGTGAATCCGGGCGTGCTTTCAAACGAGGCGTACGGCGTCAAGACCACCGCCCAAGACCTCACCCGGTTTTTGAAGGCGAATATGGGCATGCTCCAGCTTGGCAGCCGGCTGCAGACCGCACTGGACAACACCCGCAAGGGCTACTTCAAGGTCGGCAATATGACGCAAGACCTGATTTGGGAGGAGTACACGTTGCCCGTTGATTTGCAAATCCTGCAAAAGGGCAATTCCAGTGCGGCAATTTACAACCCTATCCCCGTCGTTGCCCTGGTTCCGCCCGCGGCCCCGAGGCCTGATGTCTGGGTAAACAAAACTGGCTCAACCAACGGCTTTGGTGCTTACGTTGCGTTCGTCCCCTCCAAACGCTTTGGCATCGTTGTTCTGGCCAACAAGAACTACCCGAACGAGGAGCGCGTGGAGATTGCTCACAGAATCTTCGAGGCGCTCTCCCGTTAGGAAGGGGCGAGCTAGTACGCCCATCTGCGTCATCCTTCGTGAACAGCTGCTATCCGCAGTGCAGAATGACGGCTCCGGGGCGTCTGCAATCTGTCGCCAAGGGCAGCTTCCGGGAAACGAAATTCCACCGGCAGCTTTACGGCGTTGAGTTTGAATCTAGCCACTTCGCTTCCCGACCCATAGCTGACCTTGGCTGATTGCAAAAGCGGCCCCTCAGAAACGACGGAGTTCAGCTGACAGGATTGTTAGCCACCGTCCCGTTATGAATTGAGCAATGCTCGAATACTGAGTACATCGTCGGTGGCAATGATTGCTTCGTAAATGGCTTCACCATCATTTGCAGTAAGAGCGAATGCTAAGGAGCTTATTGCTCGGGCAAGACAGAAATATCTAAACGAATCTGATGGGCTACTGCCTTCCATTTCGAAATACAGTTCGTCGTAATGCATTGCGAAGGACTCAGCTATCGCTGGGTTGTTGCAGGTTATAACCGAACTGATCTCCTCGAGATCTGCGTCCAATCTATCGAGTGCCCATAGCGCAGCTTCCAGTGCAATTGCCGTACGTTGCGACTGCGGCAATGTCGCAAGCGTGTTTTCAATATCTGGAGCAATGGAAGCAAGACGTGAACTCATGAGCAGGAGGCTAGGGGTGCTGCCTCACAAATTCATCACTGTCGGATATTTTCAGTTCAGCTATTGAACCAAGCTCCTTTACAGCATCAGTTTCGGTGTTTTTCACTACAAAAGAGCAATAGGAGTCAGAGTCCGTGTCCAAATGTAATTGTGCAAGACCTTGCTCGGACAGCCACCCTGACAGAGAAATTAGAGCTTGTGGGACCGAATCAAAATCTGCCAAGCAATCTCGGTTCCATTTGTATTCGAGTCGGCGCGCGGACAAGATTTCGGACACCTGCCATTCGATTTCTTCTCTAGCTTTCCAATCTAACTGGATAAAGACCCAGCGTCCCTTTTTTTGCCCATTCTCTCCCCATATCACGTTGCACAAGGCTGAGGTAGGCTCTTCCTCTTCCTCCAAAGCTTTCTTCGCAGTACGGCACAAGCGTTGTGACTCTGTCTTGCTCAGGTGGGATGTGATAAATCGGACAAAATTTTCGAGGTTTTTCTTCTTTCGTCGTAGTTCTGTCTTATTTGTGGGATGCAAAAGTTCCCATATTTCGTCTTCAGAAATATTCGTATCTAGCGGCTCAGATGGAGCAGTAAGGTCTCTATTAAGCAGCTTGCCTAAGAATTTCAGCATCGAAAATCACAATCGAAAGTAAATGGCATGCTGCTATCGGAACGTCCAAGCACCTGAAAACAACTAAAGGGGCCGGGCTCACGTTTCACAAGTGAACGAGCCACAAAATGCCGACAGGATACCCGTAGTGCGGCTGATTGTCCGCTTCGAAGCAAAGTGATTGACGGCTGCTTCTGGCCCAGACTGTGTAAAAACGTGAACGAAAATCGCCTGCTGGGATCAATGCACTGGGCATTGACGACGAGGCAATCCAGATGAAGCGGTTCATCGAGGGCGAGAGCAGAACCCAGAGCACCCTACTGCCGGAGTTGCTCGACGATTACGTTGATGAGGCTAATCCGGTCCGGGTCATCGACGCCTATGTCGATGAGCAGGATCTTGGCAAATCGGGCTTCACGGGTGTCGATCCGGCGGCCACGGGGCGGCCGGCCTACCATCCGGCGGTGCTCCTGAAGCTCTACATCTACGGTTATCTCAACCGCATCCAGTCCAGCCGGCGTCTGGAGAAGGAAAGCCAACGCAATGTTGAACTGATGTGGCTGACCGGGCGGCTGATGCCTGACTTCAAGACCATCGCCAATTTCCGCAAAGATAATGGTCCGGCGATTCGCAGTACCTGCCGCCAGTTCGTGGTGCTCTGCCAGCGCCTAGGATTCTTCTCCGAGGCACTGGTCGCCATCGATGGCAGCAAGTTCAAGGCAGTCAATAACCGCGACCGGAATTTCACTCAAGCCAAATTACAGCGACGGATGGCGGAAATTGAAGCCAGCATCAGCCGCTATCTAACCGATCTGGATACCGCGGACCGTCAAGCGCCAGTCGCAGCCCAAGCCAAGACAAGACAGAGCGGTTGCAGGACAAGATTGCAGCCCTGAAAGCACAGATGAAGGAGCTCAAGGAAATCGAGGTGAAGCTGGAAGCTACGCCCGACAAGCAGATTTCCCTGACCGATCCCGATGCCCGGTCAATGAAGACGCGTGGCACCGGTATCGTCGGCTACAACGTCCAGACGGCGGTCGATGCCAAGCATCATCTGATTGTGGCCCATGAGGTTACCAATGTCGGCCTCGACCGAGACCAACTGAGTTCGATGGCCAAGCAAGCCCGTACGGAAATGGGTGTCGAAGAAATTACCGCGATTGCCGACCGAGGCTATTTCAAGGGTGAAGAAATTCTGGCCTGCCGTGAGGCCGGCATTACGGCGATTGTTCCCAAAACCATGACCTCGGGGGCCAAGGCAGAGGGGCGATTCGACAAGGCGGATTTTATTTACGATGCCTCTACCGATGAATTTCAGTGCCCTGCGGGGCAGCGCCTGATCTGGCGTTTCTCTGGCATCGAGAAAGGGATGACGATGAGTCGTTACTGGAGCTCACATTGCCCGCGATGCGCTATCAAGGAGAAGTGCACGCCCAGCGATTATCGACGCGTCAGTCGTTGGGAGCACCAGTCGGTGCTTGACGATATGCAGGCACGCCTCGATCACGCGCCGGACAGTATGCGTATCCGGCGTCAGACCGTGGAGCATCCCTTCGGGACGATCAAGCTATGGATGGGCAGCGCGCATTTCTTGACCAAGACCCTAGATCGGGTGAGTACGGAAATGGGACTTCATGTGCTTGCCTACAATCTGAAACGAGTGATGAAAATACTGGGAAACGATGCGCTGATTGCAGCGATGAGAGCCTGAGCAGGGCTCTTTACCTGTTCGTCGCGGCTTCATCAAGGACATGCTTCCGAAATTCAACCGACGACGCGACGCCTAAAATCGCCAGTCGCTCAATTCCTCGCCGTTTTTACACAGTCTGGGCCGGTTGGGTGAGTTCGCCAATGGCAGCTTCGGAGCAGTCCAGTTCGCTAAACGTGGCTTTGGCTGACGGGCAGCTTTCGGGAAACCGCGATGGTCGTTTTGGGTCGGAAGTTCGCATTCGCTGGATGGGAAAGCTGCCGTTCGTTGCTTCTCAAGGCCGAACGGCAGGTAAGCGATAGTTTGCAGCCCAATTCCGCGCTTTAGGCCAATGGCCGGATTGGCCGACAAGACGTCAATGGCGTTTTTCAACCGCTGGCCTTAAGCACCGCGAGAGATCTAATTATTGTCGCCAACGCTTTGGCGTGCCCGGCAGTTCCATCCCACGTTTCGGCCAATGCTGAAATCAAGTCGTCATTGGCAATTACCATCTCTTTGCTTACCCCACCAGCCAGTCGCTCTGCAAAAAGACAAACCTCTTCAAACAACCGGCTGACCCGACGCACCTTCCCTCCAAGCAAGCGGCTAACCTGACCTTGGCTTGCGCCAAGAAACTCTGCTATCTCCGCCTGAGAAATACCGTGCTCTCGGAAAATGGACGCTGCATTCATTGCTCGCGCCTCTAGATTTTTTGTCTTCATTTTGAACCTTCAAATTTTGAGGACCACAAACGCTTTGACCCGACCTGCTGAGTTTTCGACTCTATTAGTGAGTTTTCGACTTTAATAGCCAGTTTTCGACAGTAATTGCCAAGAACAAATTCAGGCTCAGAGAGAGTGGATTCCTCACCATTTACATACATACGTGGATGTATATAATCTAGGCCATCCAAATTTCAATATCCCCCGGAGCCCCAACATGCCCCTCGATACCTCGCTGTCAAGCAGCTTTCCCAAGCCTTTAATGCTCCCCCTGCTGCTTGGCAGTGCGCTGATCTTGAGCGCCTGCTCCGGCGGCGATGCACCGCCACAGAAGGGCATGGGCCCCATGCCGGTGACCGTTCAGGAAATGCAGCCGAGCAATGTCCCGAATGCGCTGGAAGTCATGGCCCAGACCGAAGGCGCCAAGGAAGCCGAAGTACGCGCCCGGGTCGGCGGCATTCTGGTCAAGCAACTTTACCAGGAAGGTCAGATCGTCAAGGCTGGCCAGGCCCTGTTCCAGATCGACCGCTCCAGCTACGAAATCGCCCTCGATGAGGCCAAGGCCAAGGCCGGGCAGACCGAACGCGAAATGGGCCGCATGAAAAAACTGCTCGACGTCCAGGGTGTCAGCCGCAAGGAATACGACGATGCGAGCAGCGCCAACGAACTGGCCCAGGCCGCCCTGCGGCAGGCGCAGCTGAATTTGTCGTGGACCACGGTGACCGCCCCGGTAGACGGGGTCAGCGGCCGTGCCGCCAAATCGGTCGGCAACCTGATCACGGTCGGCAGCGACAGCCTGCTGACCTCGGTTTACCAGCAGGACCCGATGTGGGTGCGCTTCAGCATCTCGGAAAGCGAAGCCGCCAAGCTGCCCGGCGGTCGCCTGACCCCCAAGACCGTCACCGGCGTCGAACTGGTTTTGCCGGATGGCAGCGTCTACCCGGTTGCCGGCAAGCTCAACTTCCTGGCCAGCACCATCGACACCACACTCGGCACCCAGCAATTGCGCGCCGAATTCCCCAACAAGGACGGCCGCCTGCTGCCCGGACAGTTCGTTCGCGTCCGTCTGATCGCCGGTGAAAAGACCGACGTTTTCCTGGTACCGCAAAATGCCGTACTGCAGACCGAACAGGGCAACCTGGTGATGACTGCCGATGCCGAGAACAAGGTTGCACCGCGTCCGATCCAGACTGGCGACTGGTACGGCAAGAACTGGATTGTGCTGGGAGGCCTGAAAGCCGGCGACAAGGTCATCGTCGACAACCTGATGAAACTCAAGCCGGGTGCCCCGGTGGCACCGCATGGCGCCGGCGAACAGCCGGGCGCGCCTGGAGCACCGGGCGCAGCCCCGGCCAAGGAGGGTGCCGCCGCGCCCGCCAAGGAAGCCGCCCCGGCCCAAACTCCGGCCAAGCAGGGTTAAGGAGCGACCATGTCGAAATTCTTCATCAACCGACCGATTTTTGCGTCGGTCATCTCCATCATCATCGTCATCGCCGGGCTGGTCGCCTCGCGGGTACTGCCCATCGCGCAATACCCGCAGATCGCCCCGCCGACGGTGCTGATCACCGCCACCTACCCGGGCGCCTCGGCTGAAACGCTGGCCAAGACGGTTGCCGCGCCAATCGAGGAGCAGTTGAACGGGGTCGAAAACCTCTCCTACTTCACCTCGTCGGCTTCGGCCAACGGCTCGGTGACCATCACCGCGACCTTCGATGTCGGCACCAACGTCGATATGGCGGCGGTCAACGTGAACAATCGCGTCAAGGCGGCCGAACCGCGCCTGCCGACCGATGTGCGGACCAATGGCGTCATCGTCCAGAAGCGCTCGAACGACATTCTGCAAGTGGTTGCGCTGGAATCGGAAAAGGGCAAGTACAACACCCTGTTCCTCTCCAACTACGCCAGCCTGAACATCGCCGACGAACTGAAGCGGGTCAAGGGCGTCGGCGACGTCACCATCTTCGGTGCGCAGGACTACTCGATGCGCATCTGGCTGAAGCCCGACCGCCTGGCCCAACTCGGCCTGACCCCGAGCGACATTTCCGCCGCCATCAAGGCCCAGAACGCCCAGAACGCGGCCGGCAAGATCGGCCAGGAACCGGCCCCGGCCGACCAGATGCTGGTCTACACGGTGACCGCCAAGGGCCGCCTGCTGACCCCGGAAGAGTTCGGCAATATCGTCATCCGCGCCAGCGGCCCGGGCGGTGCGCTGCGCCTCAAGGACGTCGCCCGCATCGAACTCGGCGCCTACAGCTACGACCAGGCGGTGACGCTGAATGGTCAGCCGACCATCGCCATGGGCGTCTTCCTGCAAACTGGCGCCAATGCGCTGGAAGTGGCAGAAAGCGTGCGCCAGAAGATGGACGCGCTGAAGGTCAAGTTCCCGGAAGGGATGAACTACGTTATCCCGTTCGATACGACGCGTTTCGTTTCCGCCTCGATCAATGAAGTGATCCACACCCTGATCGAAGCCATGGTGCTGGTGCTGGCCGTGGTCTATATCTTCCTGCAGAGCTGGCGCGCCACATTGATCCCGATGGTGGCGGTGCCGATCTCGCTGATCGGCACCTTTGCCGGCCTGTGGATTTTCGGTTTCTCGATCAACACGCTGACCCTGTTCGCCATGGTGCTCGCCATCGGTATCGTGGTTGACGATGCGATCGTCGTGCTCGAGAACGTCGAGCGCCTGATGGCCGAAGAAAAGCTCTCCCCGAAAGATGCGGCCATCAAGGCCATGCACGAAGTTTCCGGCGCCCTGGTCGCCATCGTGCTGGTGCTGTGCGCAGTGTTTGTGCCGGTGGCTTTCCTCGGCGGCATTGCCGGTCAGCTCTACAAGCAGTTCGCGGTCACCGTCGCCGTCGCCGTGGTGCTCTCGGGTGTCGTCGCGCTGACCCTGACGCCGGCCCTGTGCGCCCTGCTGCTCAAGGCACAACACACCGAACACACGCTGTTCAAGCCCTTCAACCGCCTGTTTGAGCGCTTTACCCGCTCCTACACCAGCACCGTCGGCCTGACCCTGAAGCACGGCATCATCGGCGGCGTCATCTTCGCGCTGGTGATTGGCGTCACGATCTTCTTCTTCCGCACCCTGCCGGGCAGTTTCGTGCCGGCCGAAGACCAAGGCTACCTGATCTCGGCCCTGATGCTGCCGGATGGCGCCACGCTGAAGCGGACTTCGGCCACCGGCGAAAACATGCGCCAGATGGTCAGCCATGACGAAGCCGTTGCCCATACCTTCGTGGTCTCCGGCTTCGACCTGATCGGCGGCGGCAACAAGCCGAACGCCGGCACCATGTTCATTCCGCTCAAGGACTGGTCCGAACGCAAAGGTAAGGCACAGGACCTGGCCGGCAAGTTCATGGGCATGGGCATGATGCAGGCCGATGGTCTCGGCCTGGTGTTCAACCCCCCCCCGATCATGGGTCTGGGTACGGCCGGCGGTTTCGAGGTTTATGTCCAGAACCGCGTCGACGGCGATGCCAAGAAGCTCAACGAAATCGTCCAGCAGTTCATGGCCGAATTGCAGAAGCGCAGCGAATTCACCCGCATCTCCACCTTCTTCCGTCCGACCGTACCGCAGCTCTTCGTCGAAGTCGACGAAGCCAAGGCCCTGTCGCTCGGCATCCCGCTCGACTCGGTGTACGCCACCCTGCAAAGCACGATGGGCGCGCTCTACGTCAATGACTTCAACAAGGCCGGCCGCGTCTATCGCGTCCAGCTGCAGGCCGAAGCCAATTACCGGATGAAGCCGGAAGATATCGGCAAGGTGTACGTGCGCAGTTCGACGACCAACGCGATGATTCCGCTGTCGGCGATCAGTACCGTCAAGCGCGTCGTCGGCCCGGAACAGGTCGAACGCTTCAACGGCTTCGTCGCCGCCAAGGTGATGGGCGACAGCAAGCCGGGCATCAGCTCGGGCGACGCCATCAAGATCGTCGAGGAAGTGGCTGCCGCCACCCTGCCCTCCGGCTATGAAATTGCCTGGACCGGCCAGGCCTACCAGGAGAAGCGCAGCTCGGGCTCGTCCGCCCAGGCCTTCGTCTTCGCGATCATCATGGTCTTCCTGATCCTCGCCGCCCAGTACGAAAAATGGTCGCTGCCGCTGGCCGTCATCATGGCCGTGCCGTTTGCCCTGATGGGGGCGCTGACTGCGATCTGGCTGCGTGGCATGCCGAACGACATCTACTTCCAGATCGGTCTGGTGGTGCTGATCGGCCTGGCCTCGAAGAACGCGATTCTGATCGTCGAATTTGCCGCCCAGAAGTACGCCGAAGGCATGGGTGTCGTCGAGGCGGCGCTCGAAGCCGCCCGTCTGCGCTTCCGGCCGATCGTCATGACCTCGCTCGCCTTCGTGCTCGGCGTCTTCCCGCTGGTCAAGGCCACCGGGGCCGGCGCCGCAGCCCGCCAGTCGATGGGTACCGGGGTGTTCGCCGGGATGATCGCCGCCACCTTCATCGCCACCATCTTCATCCCGCTCTTCTTTAAGTGGCTGGAGCGCGGCAAGCAACAGCTCCCGGCCGGCCACGACGACCATACCGCCCACGCGGAGGAAAACTGAGATGTCCCTGTTCAAACAAACCCTGCCGCAAATCCGGCTGGCGACGGCGGTTGCCGCAACCGCCCTGTTGAGCGGCTGCGCGGTCGGCCCCGATTACCTGCGCCCCAGCACCTGGCTGCCCGACTACTTCCGCGAAACCCCGCCGGCTGCCGTCGCCGAAGCGCGTAGCGAAGCGCCGATCAACCCGACCTGGTGGACGCTGTTTGGCGACAGCACGCTGAACAATCTGGTGCAGCAGGCCATCGATGCCAACCAGGACCTGCAGGCGGCAATCGCCCGCCTGGAAGCCGCCGAAGCAGTAGCCCGCGAAGCCGGTGCCGACTATCTGCCGCGTCTCGACCTGTCGGCCAACACCACCAACAACCGGATCAGCGGCGAAACCTACAGCGGCCAGAAATCAGGCGGCCCGGCCACCTACGGCAACCGCAGGGCTGCCCTCTCGCTGAGCTACGAGATCGACCTCTGGGGCCGTATTCGGCGCAACAACGAGGCCGCCCGCGCCGATGCGCTGGCCAGCCGTTTCGGCCGCGACAGTGTCCAACTGACCCTGGTCGGGCAGGTCACCAACGAATACCTGGCCCTGCGCAGCCTGGACGCCCAACTCGAGGTGACCCAGGACACCCTGACCTCGCGCGAGAAAACGCTGAAAATCGTCAATGCCCGCCTGGACGCCGGTGCGGCATCGTCGCTCGAACAGGCTCAGGCAGAAAGCGCCTACGCCGCAGCCCAGGCACAATGGAACCAGCTGCGCCGGCAGCGGGCGATTTCCGAAAGCCAGATCGGCCTGTTGACCGGCCAACCCGGGCTGAAGGTCGCTGCCGCCAATCTCGACAAGTTGCCGATTCCACCGACGCCGCCGGCCGGGCTGCCATCCAGTCTGCTGGAAGCGCGCCCCGACGTCCGTCAGGCCGAGGAAAAACTAATCGCGGCCAACGCCCGCATCGGCGTCGCCAAGGCGGCCTACTATCCAAGCATCAGTCTGACTGGACTCTACGGCAGCGAAAGCCAGGCGCTGTCCAACCTGTTTACCAATAACGCCGGAATCTGGTCGGCTGCGCTCGGTCTGTCGATGCCGATCTTCGATGCCGGCCGGACCAGCGCTCGGGTAGACCAGGCAACCGCCAGCCAGAAGGAAAACCTCGCCAACTACCGCAAGACGCTGCAAAGCGCCTTCAAGGAAGTGAACGACGCGCTGGTCAACCTGCGCGAGTACGCCGATGAGGAAAACGCCAATGCCAGCCAGGTCGCGGCTGCCCGGCGTGCCCTCAGCCTGTCGCAAGCCCGCTACGAAGCCGGCTATTCCGGTTTCATGGATGTGCTTGATGCCCAGCGCACAGCAAACACGGCCCAACTTCAACTCCTGGCAAGCCGCAAGAATCGCCTGGGTGCCGCCGTCGATCTGTTCAAGGCACTGGGCGGCGGCTGGCAGGTTGCCGCCAACTGAGTGAGCTGAGTCAGTAAAAGCAACATGGTCAGAAGAACCAAAGAAGACGCCCTGGTGACCCGCAACCGCATCCTCGATGCGGCGGTCGAAGTATTCAATCAGCAGGGCGTCTCCCAAACCTCCCTCAACGACATCGCCAAGCATGCCGGGGTGACGCGGGGAGCCATCTACTGGCATTTCGCAAACAAGGTCGCCATGTTCGACGCCATGGTCGAACGCTTGATTTGCCCCTTGATGATCAATGCCGAAGATCGTGAAGCCCGGATCAATGCAGACCCGCTTGGTTTTCTCTGGGATGCGTCGACGGAGTTCCTTGGCAAGATGCTCAGCGACGAGAATTTCCGCCAGGTCTTTGAAATCCTCTGGCACAAATGTGAATACGTCGGCGAGATGGCGGCGATCCGGGACAGCCATCTCGAGGAAGGAGAAAATCACATCGACATACTGCAACTTCCCTTCACCCTGGCCAAGGAAAAAGGCCAGATCTCCGATGCCCTGACACCGCACCAGGCAACCATCGCGCTGATTGGCCAACTCGATGGGCTACTCTTTAACTGGACCAAGAACCCGGCGATGTTCCCGCTGGAGAGCTATGCCCGACCGATCCTTGAAATCTGGTTTCGCGGCCTGGGCCGAAGAGGAAGCTAGCGAGAAACAAGCTTCCCGGGCCGGCATGGCAAAGCCACCGCAGGACAGTTGAATTGCCCCAAATCTGTGCGAAAATTGCAGGAAATGATTAAACGCTTTCTCCTCCTCGCATTTATCCTGCTCACCGCTACCGCCTGCGACCAGGTCAATCAGAAGCTTGGCCTGGAAGACCCGGCCAAGAAGGAAGCTGCCCAACAAGCCGAAGGCAAGGCGGTAGGCAGCGCCTGCCGTCAATCCGGCCGAGCCATCGAGGACTGCTACTCGATATACAACTGGCTACCCAAAGCTCCGATCTACGAAGGTTGGAAAGAAATGGATGCCTATATGCGCGACAACCAGTTGGAGACGGTCGCTCCGCAACTGCCGCCCCCCGAGTCTCCCGCTGCCGCGAAGAAGCGCAAGAAGGCCGAAGCCGAAGCCGCTGCAACCGAAGAAGGCAGCGATAAAGCTAACGCCAAACCGGCCGAAAAGAGCGCCGCCAAACACTAGTCAAGCCCGTTGCCATCATATTGGGCGAGGAGGAAGACCATGAAGCTGCCTGCCTTCCTTGGTGGCATCCGCGGCAAACTGATAGCAATCTTCGTCCTGATCAAGGTTGTTCCCCTTGTTCTACTCGCCTGGTTCGCCTGGCATGCGGCGCAACAACTGGGCGGCGAGGTTTCGAGCCGGGCCGCCGAGATGGCCGACAACATGCTCGACAGCATCAAGTCGGTCGGCAAGACCGTCACTAACGACTCGATTCGTGCCCTCGACCTGCGCTCGCGCGAAGCCATCGAATCCCTGACCACCGATGCGGCCAAGGAAATTGCCGATTTTCTCTACGACCGAGACCGCGACATCCGCCAGGCGGCAACGCTGGAAGCGAACGAAGCAGCCTTCCGCCGATTTCTGAGCCAGCGCAATCGCCCGCTTTACCAACATGGTCGCTGGAAACTGGCCGAGGACGGCCAATCCTGGGTACCCGAAAAGCCAGTTCAGCGCGAGGCCAAGGTCACCCGCGCCATCCTGCCCGACAATGCCCGGGACTTTCACGCCCGGCCACCGGAGTATTTCGGCGAAAGTGAACAGCGCCCACTGTTTGTCGAAATGAGCCTTGTCGACCTGAACGGCCAGGAAACCGTCAAGGTCACCACCGGCGACCTGACCGACCAGACCCTGAAAAACGTCGCCGAGCCGACCAACACCTTTGTCCGCGCCGAAACCTATTTCGCCGAACTGAAAAAGCTCAAGCCCGGGGAAATCTACGTCTCGGATGTCATCGGTGCCTACGTCCCGACCCAGCAAATCGGCCCTTACCTGCCCGCCGCGCTGGAGAAAGCAGGCAAACCCTTCGAGCCCGAACGATCCGCTTACGCCGGCACCGAAAACCCGGTCGGCAAACGTTTCCGCGGCATCATCCGCTGGGCCATGCCGATGCTCAAGAATGGCAAGATCGTCGGCTACGTCACCCTCGCCCTCGATCACGATCACATCCGCCAGTTCTCTGACCGCCTGATGCCGACCGAGGAGCGCTACACGCCGATTGCCGATGCCATCAAGGGCAACTACGCCTTTATCTGGGATCACAAGAGCCGCTCGATCTCTCATCCGCGCGACTACATGATCGCCGGTTATGATCCGCAAACCGGCAAACCGGTTGCTCCCTGGCTTGACGAAGCGCTCTACGCCGAATGGCAAGCCAGCGGCAAACCGGCCGACGAGTTCCTGGCCGGCATCCCACCTTTTCGCGACCAGAATCTGAAGCGCAAACCGGCCAAGGAACAAGCCCAAGCCGGCAGCATCGGCCTGGATTGTCGCTATCTCAACTTCTCGCCACAGTGCGACGGCTGGAATGCGGTCACCGAACATGGTGGCTCGGGGTCATTCCTGATCTTCTTCTCCGGCTTGTGGAAACTCACGACTGCCGCGGCCATTCCTTACTACACCGGCCAGTACGGCAAGACGCCGCAAGGCTTCGGCTTCGTAACCATCGGCGCCAACGTCGATGAATTTCACAAGGCCGCCAGCGAGACGGCCGGCAAGATCACTGCATTGGTGGCCGAGAAGGACCATAGCTTCAAGGCCCAGCGCAGCGACATGCTGGACGACATTCAGACAAGCCTGACCTCGACTGCAATCGGTCTGTGGGGTTCGACCCTGCTCATGGTGTTGCTGGTAATCGGCATTGCGATTTGGATGGCGGGCCTGCTGACGCGCCGCATCACCTCGATGATCTCCGGCATCCGCGCCTTCCAGCAAGGCAATCATCAGCACCGCCTGGACGCCTCCTCGACAGACGAGATGGGCGAACTGGCCCGCTCCTTCAACGGCATGGCCGACTCGGTTGAAGAATCCTTCAAACGCCTGGAAGAAGCCAAGGAGAAGGCCGAGGAAGCCAGTCGCCTAAAAACCGCCTTCCTGGCCACGGTTTCCCACGAATTGCGCACGCCGCTGAATGGCATCCTGGGTTTTGCCGATCTGCTCAAGGCCGATCTTGCCGATCCGACGCAGCAGGAGTACGCACAGATCATCCATGAAAGCGGCGAACACCTGCTCAAACTGGTCTCCGAAATCCTCGACCTGACCAAGATCGAATCGGGTGAAATGACCTTTAGTCCGGCCGACGTCCCACTCGCCAACTTTCTTGAAGAAACCATTGCCGTACACCGCAGCAGTGCGTCGGCCAAGCATCTCGACCTCAGGCTCGAACTTGCCGAAGACGCACCGACGGTATTGCATGTCGATCCAACCCGGCTACGCCAATTGCTCAACAACCTGCTCAGCAACGCGATCAAATTCACCGAGCAAGGTTCGATTTCCGTCACCAGCAAAGTCGATGCAAACGAAATCTCGATCAGTGTTCGGGACACCGGCCCCGGGATTCCCCCGGAAAGCCGGGAAATCATCTTCGAAAAATTCAAGCAACTGGAAAATTTCCTGACCCGCTCCCATGGCGGTACCGGACTCGGTCTTGCCATCGTGCGCCAATTGGTCGAACACATGGGAGGCCGGGTCACGCTGCATTCCGAAGTTGGCATCGGCTCCACCTTCACGCTTCACTTTCCGAAGATAGGCAAACCCCATGACTGACCGCCTGGCCCTGATCGTTGACGATCACCCGACCAACCGCCTGCTCGCCAGCGCCCTGCTCAAGAAGCTGGGCTGGCGGACGGTCGAGGCCGACAGTGGTGAAGCCGCATTGATTGTGGCGGCAGCCACCCCTCCCGAACTGGTCATGCTCGACATCAGCATGCCCGGCCTCTCCGGAGAAGCGACCTGCGCCCAACTCCGCCAACTGAATGGCGGCATGGAGATAACCATCATCGCCTATACGGCGCACGCTTTTCCGGAAGACAAGGCGCGCTTTCTGGCGGCCGGCTTCGATGACATCCTGGTCAAACCGATCAATCGCCAACGACTCGAAGCGGTCCTCAGTCAGATCTGAAGAGTGGAACAGTCTGCCGGCCAAAGCACGACAGGCAAATCGACAGAAGCGGCTATGCTCGCCACGGTAGGCGTATAATTCTCGCCCATGTCTGAAATCAATACGTTAGCTGGCGACTCGGCCAGCCCCTCGGCGGCGGACCCCGTCGCTGAAGCCCTCCCCCAGATCACCTTCGCCGACCTCGGCCTCGCACCCGAACTGCTGCGCGCCGTCACCGACGAAGGCTATACCCAACCGACCCCGATCCAGGCCCAGGCCATTCCATTGGTCATCAGCGGCAAGGACATCATGGGTGGCGCCCAGACCGGTACCGGCAAGACGGCCGCCTTCACCCTGCCCATCCTCCAGCGCATCCTGCCTTTTGCCAGCAGCAGCCCGTCGCCGGCCAAGCACCCGGTCCGCGCACTGATTCTCGCACCGACCCGCGAGCTGGCGATGCAGGTCTTCGAATCGGTCAAGGCCTACAGCAAGCACACACCGATTCGCGCCATGTGCGCCTATGGCGGCGTCGATATCAAGCCGCAGATCGCCGAACTGAAGAAGGGTGTCGAAATTCTCGTCGCCACGCCCGGCCGTCTGCTCGACCACGTCGAATCGAAGAGCGTCAGCTTCAACTCGGTACAAGCGCTGGTTCTCGACGAAGCCGACCGCATGCTCGACATGGGCTTCATCCCCGATGTCACCCGCATCCTCAATATGCTGCCGCAGCAGCGCCAGAGTCTGCTGTTCTCGGCCACCTTCTCGGAAGAAATCAAGAAGCTGGCCGACACCATGCTGAAGTCGCCGGTACTGATCGAGGTTGCCCGCCGCAACCAGGTCTCCGACACCATCACGCACCGTGTCCATCCGGTTTCGGAATACGGCAAGCGCGGCCTGCTCACCAAGCTGCTCAAATCCGGCGATATCCGTCAGTGCATCGTCTTCATGCGCACCAAGCAAGGCTGCTCGCGTTTGACCCGCGAACTGCAACGCGCCGGCATCAAGGCCGATGCCATCCATGGCGACAAGAGCCAGCTTGATCGCATCAAGGCGCTGGAAGCATTCAAGGGCGGTGAAACCGATGCCTTGATCGCCACCGATGTTGCTGCCCGCGGCCTGGATGTCGACGATCTGCCCTATGTCATCAATTACGAACTGCCCCACACGCCGGAAGATTACGTGCACCGTATCGGCCGTACTGGCCGCGCCGGCAAGATGGGCAATGCAATTTCACTGGTTTCGGCACACGAAGTCGGTTATCTGGTCGATATCGAAAAACTGATCAAGCGCCCGATCGAACAGATCGAAGTCGCCGGCTTCGAGCCGGAACCGGAATATGAATACCCGCCGGGCAACAAGCGCAAGCGCAGTGCCGCCCCGCCGCCCAAGGCGCCGTTTGCGCAAAGGCCGGAACGCAGTGAACGCGCCGACCGTCCGGAACGCAGTGACCGTCGTCCGCCCCGGCGCAATCCGATGATTGCAGCCGATGGCTTCGACTTCAGCAAACCGTATGACGACACCGCGCCCCGAGGCGAAATCCCTGACTCGACAACCGTGTCGGCCAAGCAGGACCCCCACAAGCCGAAACGAGTCGTTGCTGCCTTGCTGGGCGGACTGGGCCGCAAGTAGGCCTTCGCCACCAAATGAAAAAAGCGCCCTAGCGGCGCTTTTTTATTACGGCCAACAACCGCTCAACCATATGTTGTTCTCGGCACGAAACCGGCAGGAGGTTTCGGCTTCGGGGCCGCAACCTCAATCAGCTTGATAATGGCCAAGGAAATATTGTCGCCTGTGCCATGACCACGACTACGCGCCCGATCGATCAGAATTTCGCAGGCATCGCGTGCCGAATTATCTGCCACCACCCCGCCCAACTCTTCCTCGTCGAAATAGGCCCACAAGCCGTCCGAACAGAGCAGAAATGAATCGCCTCCGGCAACGGCAGGCGCCTCGGCAAAATCAAACTTCGGCTCATCCTGCCCCCCCAGGGAAGTCAGCAAGACATTCCGGTTCGGATGGGTCAACGCCTGTTCAGCGGAAATACGCCCGGAAGCAACGAGGTGTTCGACGTAGGAGTGATCGACGGTCCGCTCCTGCATTTTCCGCCCCCGGTAGTAATAGAGCCGACTATCGCCACAATGCGCCCATGTCACCTTACCCGGCTGCAAAAGCAGCATTACGGCGGTACTGTGCGGGTCCTTTTCGTTGATGAAACGCGATGCCTTGATCATCGTATGCGCCTCGCGCATGCTGCTTTCCAGCATGGCATAGGACGTTTCATCGGCCGGCGCGAAATGGCCAAGATTATTGCGTGCGGTATGAATCACTTGCTCTGCAGCAAGCGCGCCACCGGTATGGCCCCCCATACCGTCGGCAACAACGGCGAGGGCCACACCCTTTTTGCTCGGATGCGGCATGATCGCAACCCGATCCTGCTGTTCCTTGCGATCCCCCTGATGCTGAGCCGCACAGGCATCAATTGCTATCGGCATCCTCCCCCCTTTCGGCAGGAAAGATAGCACGAAAGGCAGACTCGATGAGCAAGCAGGCTCATCGCGAATTCGACAGATTCAGTGCGAAGAGGCAAGAAAGCGCTCCATGATGACATCGACAAACTCGGGCAGGGTATCTTCGCCCAAGCCCAGTTCCGGCAAAACTTCGGCTTTGATCTGCAACCACTCTGGATTATCCACCCGCTGATCCCGATAGTAGATTTCAATGGCGAGTTGGAGAATGGCAACCATCGTACGCGATGCATGCAGGCCGATATCGCCGATGTAATGGTGATAACGAATCGCATCGCAGATGAAATCGGGCAAATGCCAATGTTTGGCAACGATATAGCCGACTACGCAATGGTCGGCATTGTATTTTCGGTCCTCGTCGGCCAGATCGACCCAGCGTCCCGGCTGGCCAAGATTCATATCGGCGCAATAGGCCGAAAAGCGCTGGCTGAGCAGCAAGACACCGCAGTCATGAAAAATGCCGGCCAGGTAGGCCTGATCGGGGAAGATATTACAAACTGAAATCCGGTCATCGGCGATCAGCATCGCCAGTTGAGCCACCGCATGCGAGCGGGCCCAGAATGCCTCATAGACCTGCGGATTCTTGCTCGGACCATGCCCACAGCCCATGGCAACGGCCTGGACCAGATTGAAAGTCTGGCGTACGCCGACTGCGTGCAGGATTTGCCCAACGGTTTCGAATGGCTGGTGCTGTTTATAGACCGCACTATTCACTGCCTTGAACAACATGGCGGTGATCCCCGGGTCCTGATTGATGGTCCGCGACAACACCCGTACATCGAATTCCTTGCGTTGCAAATGCTTGCTCAACTCATCCAGAACGCGCGGCTGAGGCGGAATCTTGATCCCCCGGGCGATCAAGCTTTTCATCTTCTTCGCCTGATCTGCCCCCAACGTTTCTACCGCAGCACCGACCGACATTCCGTTCACTGCATCACCTCATCAATCAATTCTATCCAGTGGCGAACCGGCAAAACGCTGCCCGCCTGTAAATGCGTCAGACAGCCAATATTGGCCGTCGCAATCCGGGCCGGTCCACCGGCATCCAGCGCGGCCAGCTTGTTGACCCGCAACGTGTTCGACAAAGCCGGCTGCAGCACCGAGTACGTGC
Source organism: Azonexus sp. (assembly GCA_036726285.1). GTDB lineage: Bacteria > Pseudomonadota > Gammaproteobacteria > Burkholderiales > Rhodocyclaceae > Azonexus. Next base: position 3,289 of record DAIMCQ010000008.1, on the reverse strand, counting down.
CCGCCGAACCGCAGCACAAATGGCCATCCGCCACCGGCGTCAGCTGGAACCCCGCCGCGGCAAGCAAGCGTTCGATGACGCCGCGAATTTTCAGCCCATGTTGCAGGGTGCACGGCGAATGGAAGGCCAGCTTACCCAGGTCATTTGGCCGAGCCGGCAACAATGCCTGCAACGCCGCCTCTTCGGCGGCCAGCACCTCGGAAGGATCGCGACACAGGGCGCTGATCCGTTCCGCCTTGGCGGCGTAACGCGCGTCGTCGGCCAGGGCGTGCCCATACTCCTTGACCTGGACGCCACAGCCCGAGGCCGTGACGACGATAGCCTCGATGCCGGCTTCGACATGCGGCCACCAGGCATCGATATTGCGGCGCATGTCGTCGCGTGCGGCCGCCTGGTCGTTAAGGTGGAAACGCACCGCGCCACAACAAGCCGCCTTGCGTTCCTCGAACAAGGAGATGCCCAACCGGTCGAGAACACGGGCCGTTGCCGCATTGATATTGGGCGCCAGCGTTGGCTGGACACAACCGGCCAAGGCCAGCATCCGGCGGGGATGGAGCGCACTTTCCGGCCAGGGCCGAGCAGTACATTTCCCGGCCGGCGGCAACTTGTCGGCCAGCGCCGAAGGCATCAGTGGCCGCAACATCTGGCCAAGCCGGATGGCCGGACGGAAGATGGCCGGCCGCGGCAGGGTCTGCCGCAACACCTTGCGAACCAGCGCGTCACTCCCCTTGCGCGGCAATTTTGCCTCGACCACCTGCCGGCCGATATCGAGCAGATGGCTATAGCGGACGCCTGAAGGGCAAGTCGTCTCGCAGGAACGGCAAGTCAGGCAGCGATCGAGATGCAGGCGGGTCTTCTCCGTCACCGGCTGGCCTTCCAGCACCTGCTTGATCAGGTAAATGCGCCCGCGCGGTCCGTCCAGCTCATCGCCCAGCAACTGATAGGTCGGGCAGGTCGCGGTACAGAAGCCGCAATGCACACACTTGCGCAGGATTTCTTCGGCCACCTGACCGGCACGGCTGTCGCGGATGAAATCGGCGAGTCGGGTATCCATCGACGCTGCTTTCAGAGTTCCGCGTAAAGGCGGCCAGGATTGAGAATGCCCTTGGGGTCGAAACCCTTCTTCAGGCGCCGGTGCAAGGCGAGCATGGCGGGCGGCAAGGCGGTAAACGCCCCCTCGAGGCAACGCAAGGATTCCGGCGCACGGTAAAGTACGGCGTGCCCGCCCAGTCGGGAAGCCGCGCCCCGGGCCGCGCTCTGCTCGCCGGCATACCAGCGCAGCGCACCGCCCCATTCGATGGCAGCCAGCCCCTCCAGGCCCGGTGCCGGTGCCGTCGAAGGCAGGGCCAGACGCCATAACACCGGTGCCGAAAACGCCGGATGGGTTTGTTCGCGAACCGACTGCCAGAAGGCTGCGCCCTCTTCGAGCACGGCCCCGCCCAGTTTTTGCCCCGCCGCCTCGACCGCGGCGGCCGCGCCGGAAAGACGCAAGACTAGTTGCCCCTGATGCCAGAACGAGGCTGATATCGGCAGCGGCAAGCCGCCCCAGGTATTGAGCCGGGCAATCGTCTCTGCCTCGTCCAGTTCGAACAGCACGGTCCGCTCCGCAACCGGGCGGGGCAAGACCTTCAGCGTCACTTCGGCGATCAGGCCGAGCGTCCCCAGGCTGCCGGCCAGCAAGCGCGAGACATCGTAACCGGCGACGTTCTTCATTACCTGGCCGCCAAAGTCGAGGATTTGCCCGGTGCCATCGATCAGCTTTGCGCCCAGCACGAAATCGCGCACCGCCCCGGCCTGCTGACGACGCGGCCCGGAAAGCCCGGCCGCGACACAACCGCCGACCGTTGCCGTGCCGAAATGCGGCGGCTCGAAAGCAAGCATCTGGCCGTTTTCCGCCAGCACCGCCTCAATCTCGGCCAAGGGCGTGCCGCACCGGGCGGTCAGGTAGAGCTCGGTCGGCTCGTAGGCGACGATGCCGCGATAGCCACCGGCCTCAAGCACATCGCCGGCCAGCATGCCGCCGTAGAAATCCTTGCTGCCGGCGCCGCGAATACGCAGCGGCACGCGGCCCGCATAGGCGGTGCGGATCTGCTCGGCAAGATTTTCCAGCCGCATCAGAAGCGCTCCAGTTCGGGAAATTTCAGGTCCCCCTGGTGCACATGCATACGCCCGTATTCGGCGCAACGATGCAGACTGGGCACGGCCTTGCCGGGGTTGAGCAGCCCGCCTTCGTCGAAAGCCGCCTTGACCCGGCGGAAGGCTTCCAGTTCCGGCGTCTTGTACTGGACGCACATCTGGTTGATCTTCTCGATGCCCACCCCGTGCTCGCCGGTGATCGAGCCACCGAGCGCCACCGACAGTTCAAGGATCTCGGCCCCGAAGGCTTCTGCCCGCGCCCACTCGCCCGGCTTGGCGGCGTCGTACATGATCAGCGGATGCAGGTTGCCGTCGCCGGCATGGAAAACATTGGCGCAGCGCAGGCCGTACTTCTGCTCCATATCGGCAATGGCGGAGAGCATTTCGGCCAGACGTTTGCGCGGGATGGTGCCGTCCATGCAGTAATAGTCCGGCGTAATCCGCCCCACCGCCGGGAACGCCGCCTTGCGCCCGGCCCAGAAACGCAGGCGCTCGGCCTCCGATTGCGAAACGCGGATCTCGCGGGCACCGGCAGCATTGAGCACGGCAATCACCCGGTGAATTTCTTCGGCGACCTCCTCCGGCGTGCCATCCGATTCGCAAAGCAGGATGGCTTCGGCATTCAGGTCGTAACCGGCATGGACAAATGGCTCGACCGCCGCGGTCGCCGGCTTGTCCATCATTTCCAGACCGGCCGGGATGATTCCGGCGGCGATGATCGCGGCGACCGCCTCGCCCGCCTTGGCGACCTGGTCGAATGAGGCCATCACCACCTGCGCCAGCTCCGGTTTCGGGACCAACTTGACGGTCACTTCGGTGACCACGCCGAGCATGCCTTCGGAACCGATGAGCAGGGCCAGCAGGTCGTAACCCGGCGTATCGGGTGCGGCCGAGCCGATTTCGAAAATCTCGCCCTCGATACTGACCACACGGACACGCAGCACGTTATGGACGGTCAGCCCGTATTTCAGGCAATGCACGCCGCCGGAGTTCTCGGCGACATTGCCACCCAGCGTGCAGGCAATCTGCGACGATGGATCCGGTGCGTAATAGAGGCCAAACGGCGCGGCCGCCTCGGAAACGGCCAGGTTGCGCACACCGGGTTGCACAACAGCCGTGCGGGCTTGCGGATCGAGCCGCAGGATCCGGTTGA
>DAIMCQ010000007.1:0-32860 GCA_036726285.1 Azonexus sp. | reverse complement strand
CAGGCTGACCACGGCCGGGGTCGCCCCCATGTCGTTGATGGCGATCCGGGTGCCGCCGGCCGGGTGGCTGGCGGCGAAATTGCCGAGTACTGCCATCCAGGTGTCACCGAAGCCGCGCGCCGAAGTTTTGATACTGACTAGCAAGGCCGAAGGCTGACTACCGGCCTGGATAAGAATTTCCAGATTACCCGAGCCAACCACCCCGCATAACGCGGCATTGGCGTTTGCGCGGGCAGGCCGGGAATCGAAACGAAAATGGAGTGTTTCCATGGCGGTCACCAGTTGCGGAAGCGGGAGGGCGGGGCGTACAGGCCGCCGGACCAGCGCACCAGATCCTTGACGGAACGGGCGGCGAGCAGGTCGCGCGTAGCCAGGCGCGGGTCGATGCCGAGGTCTTCGGGACGGCGGACGATGCCGCGATCACGCAGGTTCTCGACCATCGCCTTGTCGCGCGCCATGCCCACCGGCGTGAAGCCGGCGACACCGCGGATCGCCTGTTCGCGCTCTTCCGGCGTCCGGCAGAGCAGCAGGTTGGCGATGCCTTCCTCGGTGACGATATGGCTGACGTCGTCGCCGTAGATCATGATCGGCGGCAGATCGGCGCCCATCACTTTCTGCAGTTGCCAGGCATCGAGTTCCTCGACGAAGACCGGCGCCATGTGCTCGCGGAAGGTCTCGACCATCTGCACCACCAGCTTGCGACCGCGGATGGCGTTCGCCCCGTAGGCCTCGCGTCCGGCCTTGAGCCAGGCCGGGCTGGCATGGCGCCGGCCATGCGGGTCGGAGCCCATGTTCGGGGCGCCGCCGAAACCGGTGATGCGACCCAGCGTCGCCGTCGAGCTGTTGCCGGCGAGGTCCATCTGCAGGGTCGAGCCGATGAACATGTCGCAGGCGTAGAGCCCGGCCGTCTGCGAAAACGCGCGGTTGGAACGCATGCTGCCGTCGGCGCCGGTGAAGAAGACGTCGGAACGGGCCGCCACGTAGTTGTCCATGCCGACTTCGGAGCCGAAGCAATGCACCGACTCGACGAAACCCGACTCGATCGCCGGGATCAGCGTGGGATGCGGATTGAGCGCCCAGTGCGTGCAGATCTTGCCCTTCAGGCCAAGTTCGGCGGCATAGGTCGGCAACAGCAGTTCAATCGCTGCGGTGTCGAAGCCGATGCCGTGGTTGAGGCGCTTGACGCCGTACTCGGCGTAGATGCCCTTGATCGCCATCATCGCCATCAGTACCTGGACCTCGGTGATCTGAGCCGGGTCGCGGGTGAACAGCGGTTCGATGTAGTTCGGGCGCGGTGCCTGCACGGTGAAATCGACCCAGTCGGCCGGCACGTCGACGCGCGGCAGCTTGTCGAGGCGCTCATTGACCTGGGCGATGACGATTCCACCCTTGAAGGCGGTCGCCTCGACGATGGCCGGCGTGTCCTCGGTGTTCGGTCCGAGGTAGAGATTGCCCTCGGCATCGGCCGCCTGCGCCGCGATCAGCGCGATGTTGGGGGTGAGGTCGAGGAAGTAGCGGCCGAACAGTTCGAGATAGGTGTGAATCGCCCCGATCTCGATGCGCTGTTCCTGGACCAGCTTGGCCAGGCGGGCGCCCTGCGGGCCGCTGAAAGAAAAGTCGAGGCGGTTTGCCAGGCCGCGCTCGAAAAGGTCCACATGGCTCGGTAGAGCCAGGACTGACTGGACCATGCTGAGGTGATTGATTCGCGCCGGATCGCAGTCGGCCAGCGACTCGGCGAGGAAATCGGCCTGCTTCTGGTTGTTGCCTTCCAGGCAGACGCGGTCGCCGGGCTGGATGACGGCTTCGAGCAGGTCGATGATGCGTGCGGCCGGGATCTGTTTGCCCAGGCCCAGGCTGGCCGCCCTTTCGAGGCGGCGTGCCCGGCTCTGACGCAAGTTGTCCCAGGCTCGGGAGAGAGGTGCGTTCATGATGATCGGCCTCTCAGCTCGCCACGCCCATGACCAGATCCGGCAGCCAGGTGGCGATACCCGGGAAGAGGCAGAGCAGCAGTACGGCAAGGAACATCAGGCCAAGGAAAGGCATGACCCCCCAGACGATGTCCTTCAACGGAATGTCCGGCGCGACGTTCTTGATGACGAAGATGTTGAGACCGACCGGCGGGTGGATCAGGCCCATTTCCATGACCACGGTCATCACGATGCCGAACCAGATCAGGTCGAAACCGGCGGCCTTGAGCGGCGGCAGGATGATCGGCGCGGTCATCAGGATGATCGACACCGGCGGCAGGAAGAAACCGAGCACCACGACGAAAACCAGGATGGCGGCGAGCAGCAGCCATTTCGACAGATGCATGGCGACAATCCATTCGGCGGCCGACTGGCTGATGTGCAGGTAGCTCATCACGTAGGAGTAGAGCAGCGACATGCCGATGATGAACATCAACATGGTCGATTCCTTGAGCGTGCTGTTGAGGATCGGCTTGAGTTGCGACGGGCGCCAGACGCCGTAGATGCCGGCAATCAGCGCGAGGGCCAGGATGCCGCCGAGACCGGCGGTTTCCGACGGCGTTGCATAGCCGCCATAGAGCGCCGCCATGACACCGATCAGCAGCAGTACGAAGGGGATGACGCGCGGCAGCATGCGGGTCTTGTCGGCCCGGGTCATGCGCATTTCGTCAAGATAGGCCGACTTGGCGCCACCCGAATGCCAGACGTCGAGCGCTTGACTGTATTCCTGTTTGAAACGGACAACGGCATAGCCGGCAAACAGGAAGACCAGCATCAAGCCCGGCCCGATCCCGGCCAGGAATAGGCGCCCCAGCGACTGCTCGGCAGCCACCGCAAACAGGATCATGGTGATCGACGGCGGCAAGAGAATGCCCAGTGTGCCGCCGGCGGCGATGATGCCGGCGGCGAAACCGGGCGAGTAGCCGCGCGAGCGCATTTCCGGAATACCGGCGCCGCCGATGGCGGAGCAGGTTGCCGGGCTGGAGCCGGCCATCGCCGCGAACAGCGCGCAGGCGAAGACGTTGGCGATGCCCAGTCCGCCGGGAACCTTGTGCAGCCAGGCGTGGATCGCCAGGTAGAGATCGGCACCGGCCCGCGAACGGCCGATGGCAGCGCCCTTGAGGATGAACAGCGGAATGGAGAGCAGCGTGATGTTGGCCATTTCCTCGAACACGTTCTGGGTGATCGTGTCGGTGGCGGCCGCCGGCATGAAGACCAGCATGAAGAGAACGGCAATGGTGCCGAGCGCGAAGGCAATCGGGATGCCGGAGAACATCACGATCAGGGTGCCCAACCCGTAAAGCATGCCGATAGTGGATTCGGCCATGTTATTTCTCCTTGCGAACGATGCCGGCGACCAGTTGCAGCAGGATCTGCAGCGACAGCAGGGTCATGCCGGTGGTCATGAAGCCGTAGGGAATCCACAGCGGCGGAGCCCAAGAGGAAGAAGTGGTTTGCCCGTCAACCCAGGCTTCGTGCAGCAGCAACATCGACTTCCATGAAAAGAAGCTGCAGAACAAGAAAGAAACCAGGTCGCAGAAGATCAAGCGCAGCTTATTCGCCAAAGGCGGCAGCAAGCTCGCCACCGCCTCGATGCCGATATGGCCGCGCTGCGACTGGACGTAGCCGGCACACATGAAGGTGGCGGCGACGAGCAGGAAGACCGACATCTCGTCCTGCCAATCGGTCGGGATCTTCAGGAAATAGCGCAGGAAGACGCTGCTGCACAGGATCAGGGAGGCGGCGAGCAGGGCGCCGGACGACAGGAACATGATCGCCGTGTGTATCCAGGTCATCAGCCGGTTGATCGCGCCGAGGATGCCGACGTCGGGTATCTCGGGCGCCTTGACGGCGCCCTCCAGTTCGAAACCGTGACTCACAGCGTGGCCTCCGCCAGCTTGAGGATGCGGGCGCAGCTTTCATTCTTGCCGGCGAAGTCCTTCCAGGCCGTCTCGCGGGCAATGGCCTGCCATTTCTTCACGGTCGCATCGCTCATGTCGTAGGCCTTGCCGCCGGCCTTCTGGTACACCGCCGCCACCGCCTGGTCGTCAGCCTTGGCGCCTTCCAGCGCAATCGCTTCCATTTCGGCACCGACCGTCATGATCAGGTCCTGCTGGGCCTTGGGCAGCTTGTCGAAAATGGCACGCGAAATGAGCAGCGGCTCGAACATGAACCAGTAGGTCCTGCCGCGGCCGGTGGTCAGGGCCTTGCCGACTTCTTCCAGGCGGAAGGAGATCAGGCTGGTCGACGAGGTCATCGCCGCATCGAGGGCGCCGGTCTGCATCGCGGCGTAGATTTCGTTGGAAGGCAGGGTCAGCACGGTGGCGCCGGCCTGCTTCAGCACCATGTCCATTTCGCGGCTGCCGCCGCGCACCTTGAGGCCCTTGGCATCTTCCGGTTCGATGATGGGCTTGACCCGGCTGGCAACGCCGCCGGCTTGCCAGATCCAGCTCACCACCAGCACGCCCTTGTCGGCCAGGATGTTGGCCAGTGCCTTGCCGACTTCGGCCTTCTTCCAGCTCACCGCCTGCTCGTAGGAGGTGACGATGCCCGGCATCAGGCCGATGTTGGTTTCCGGCACTTCGCCGCCGGCATAGGAGAGCGGCACCAGCGTCATGTCGAGGGCGCCTTTCCTGACCGAGCTGAACTGAGCATTGGTCTTCATCAGCGATGAACCCGGATAAACCGTGCCCTTGAGCGCGCCGTTGCTGCGCTTGGCGATCTCGGCGGAAAAGCGGCGGCACAGGCGGTCGCGGAAATCACCTTCGGTAGCCGAGCCGCCGGGAAACTGATGGGAAATCTTGAGTTCGGTAACGCTCTGCGCCCACAGCAGGTTGGGGGCCAAGGCCAGGGCCGGCGTTGCGGCCAGGCCTTTAAGAATATTGCGCCGGGTTTCGTTCATGGTGTCTCCTCCAGATGAATGAACTGATAGCAATCGCGGTGAACCTCACTGGCCTGCTGTTCCTGCAAAGGAGTACAGTACTCATTTTATGTGTTCAATTTTCACCGTTGTGTATACAAGATTAGCATTTATTGAATACTGGTCAACTAATTTCGTATAATTTAATCATTGCCTGATTCAGGAAGCCATCATGAGCAGCCCCGCCGATATCACCCCGAGTACCCGCCAGTCCGAGCGACTGGGTGAACTGATCGAAGAACGCATCGTCACCGGCGTCTATCCGCCGGGTACCCGGCTGGACGAGCAGGAGCTCGCCTCGACCTTCGGCGTGTCACGGACGCCGGTGCGGGAAGCGCTGATCCAGCTCGCCTCGGTCGGCCTGATCGAGATCCGGCCGCGCCGTGGTGCGACGGTGCCGGAAGTCGGCGCCGACCGGGTGTGCGAAATGTTTGAAGTGATGGCCGAGCTGGAGGCCATGTGCGGCCGGCTCGCCGCCCGCCGCATCACGCCGGCAGAGCAGCTGGCCTTGCAGGAAGCGCACCGTGCCTGCGAGGCGGCGCGCGATGCCAACACGCCGGATGTCTATTACCAGTTGAACGAAGTTTTCCACCAGCGCATCTACGAAGCGAGCCACAACGGCTTCCTGGTCGAGCAGGCCGCCGCACTGCATCGCCGGCTGCGCCCCTACCGCCGGCTGCAACTACGGGTACGCAACCGGATGGCCAGTTCGTTCAACGAACATCAGGCGATTGTCGAATCGATCATCAAGGGCGACAGCGAGCTGGCGGCGGCGCAATTGCGCGCCCACGTCACCGTGCAGGGCGAACGTTTTGCCGACCTGGTGGCGACCTTGCGCGATTTCAACGCCGGCAGCTGAACGCCGCCGGCCGAAAAGCTTCAGCCGATCAGGCTGTACAGCATCTTGGTCGCCAACAGCGCCAGGAAGCCGCCAAAGGCGCGCTTGAGCTTTTTCACCGGCAGGCGATGCGCCAGCCGCGCCCCGACCGGGGCCATCGAAATACTCATCACGACAATGCCGAAGAACGCCGGCAGGTAGATATAACCCAGGGTGTGACTGGGCAAACCGGTATCGTGCCAGCCGGCGACGATGTAACCGATGGCGCCCGCCACCGCGATCGGGAAGCCGAGCGCCGAGGACGTGCCGACCGCAACGTGAATCGCCACGTTGCAGAACAGCATGAAGGGAATCGACAGAAAACCGCCGCCGGCGGCCACCATGCTGGAAACCACGCCGATCACGCCGCCGACGCCGAACAGGCCGGCCGGCCCCGGCAGCTGGCGATGCGCCTTGGGCTTGAAGTCGAGAATCATCTGCGCCGAGGCGTAGTAGACGATGATCACGAAGATCGCCGTCATCGGTACGGTCGGCACCAGGCCGGCCAGTTGCGAACCACCGAAGGTGCCGACCACCAGCCCCGGCGCCAGGCTGCGCACGATGTCCCAGCGGACCGCACCATGGGCATGGTGCGCCCGCATGCTAGAAATCGAGGTAAAGACGATGGTTGCCATCGAGGTGCCGAGCGCCAGGTGCATCACATGCTCCGGCGGAAAATGCTGGGCCACGAACAGCATGTACATGAAGGGCACCAGGGTCAGGCCGCCGCCGACACCGAACAGGCCGGCCACGAAACCGCCGAAAATGCCGAGCAGGGGATAAGTCAGCCACCAGATGCTCATTGTCTCTCCGTCATTAATTTTTGGATGCAGACCCACTCTTCGTTCGTCACCGGCGTGATCGACAGCCGGTTGCCGCGGGCAAGGAGGCGCATGGTAGCAAGTTCCGGCACCTGGCGCAGTTCGCCCAGCGTCAGGTAAGGCGTCTTGGCGACGAAGCGGACATCGCGCAACAGCCAGCGCGGATTTTCGCGCACCGCCTTGGCATCGTAGTAGGGACTGTCGGCCGCGAACTGGGTTTCGTCCGGGTAGGGCGCCGAACAGACTTCGCAAATGCCGGCAATGCCCGGCTCGGCACAACCGGAGTGGTAGAACAGGGCCAGATCGCCGATCTGCATGGCGTCGCGCATAAAATTGCGCGCCTGGTAATTGCGCACGCCAAACCAGGGCACCGTCTGCCCGGGCGCCCGGGCCAGATCGTCGATCGACACTTCGTCCGGCTCGGACTTCATCAGCCAATATTGCATGTCGCGATCTCTGAAAAGAAAACGGATGGCAGAAAACTCTGCCATCCGTTAGAGATTGGCCCCCGCAAGTGCCGTCAGACCGGCATCCTGAACCTGGGTCCAGAATGGTCGCTTTCCAGCTGCATCAGGAACGCCTGACTAGAGGCACTCACAACAGCAGCGTTCAGGTCCACAACCGATGCCAATTAGCATTGGTTCAAGGAATGTATGGTCTTAACAAACACCGCAGGGGACGCTCGGCGGGCGGCGCCGGGGTCAGCAGCGAATGACTACAGGTCCAGTTGCTGCTGGGGCGCTAGCACGGTGTCTATCCGTGCTCCCATGTCACCGATTCTACGCTTTGCCTCGGAAGTATCAACAGCTTCTTCAAAGCTCGGCGCGGCACCGGTGGCAGCACCGGAAAGGTACTCATGGGCAATGTTCAGGGCGGCCATCACCGCCACGCGTTCGGCGATGGTGTTCTTGGTCCGCTGGGCAATTTCACTCATCTTGCCATCGACCAGATCAACGGCGGAGAGCAGCGCATCGCGCTCTTCCGGCGCACAGGCGACGCGGTATTCGCGTCCCATGATCTTGACGTCGAGGAAATTCGGCTCGGCGCTCATTTAGGCATCCTCGGGAATCTTTTCGACCAGCCCTTCCAGACGCTCGCGCGCGGCGGTCATCGTCTGCCGCAGATGCAGACGTTCGACCTCGGCAGCAGCCATCTGGTTTTTGAGCACTTCGTTCTCGGCGCGCAACTGGTGAACCAGGGCGACAACCTGTTCGATCTTGCTTTCGAGCGCTTCGAGTTCGCTATTCATGGCACGGACTATAAATGTAAAAACGCCGTATGGTCAAGGACTAAGCCTTTATTCTCAAAGTGGTTTATAGCTATATCGACTCATAATTTTGGTGCGACAAAGCCCCTGCCAAGGTAGAATGCGCGCCGTAACAGGTGCTGCGCGAGGACTCTCCGAGCGTGGTTAAACGGGAAAGCGGTGCGTCTCGAACGAGGCCAATCCGCTGCTGCCCCCGCAACGGTAAGCAAGTGCGGGCGCGTCATCAGGCCACTGGGTTCAACCTGGGAAGGCGACGCGTCAAGACTTGCGAGCCCGGATACCGGCCTGCGACACCAGCGGAAGTGCCACGGGGGTGTGGCGCCGGACCTTGCGGCCTGCCTTTTCCTCCCCTCGCGCTTCCTTCCACTCGTACTTCCGGCTCGCGGGGACGCCTGCCGGGAAAAGGAATGCCATGAACTCAGCTTTGAAGCCCCTGGTAGCGCTGCTGCCCGCCCTTTTCATCGCGCCGGCCGGTGCCCAGCAATTGGCCAGCCTCGATCCGGTGATGGTCACCGCCACCCGCCAGGAAATGCGCACCTCGGAACTGCTCTCCGACGTCACCGTGGTTGAAGCCCAGGACATCCGCCAGGCCGGCAACTCGACCCTGGGTGAAATCCTCTCCCGTCAGCCCGGCGTCGAGTTCTACTCGCAAGGCAGCAAGGGCGCCACCGGCAGCGTCTTCATGCGCGGCACCAGTGCCGGCCACACGCTGGTGCTGATCGACGGCATGCGCGTCGGTTCGGCTTCGCTTGGCCAGATGTCCTCCTGGTCGCGCATCCCGGCGGCCCAGATCGAGCGCATCGAAATCCTGCGTGGCCCGGCCTCCTCGCTCTACGGCAGCGATGCCATCGGCGGCGTCATCCAGGTCTTCACCCGCCAGGGCAACGGTCCCTTCGAGGTCAATGCCGAAGCCGGCGCCGGCACCAACGACACCTACGCTCTGAGCACCGGTTTTTCCGGTACGCAAGATGGCTGGCGCTACGCCCTCAATGCCTCGGCCGACCGGACGGCCGGCTTCAACAGCATCCGCAACCCGAAAAACAGCGCCTACAACAAGGATCGCGACGGCTTCGACGAGCAGACCCTCAGCGGCAGCCTGGCCTACAGTTTTGCCAAGGGCCACGAAGCCGGTGCCAGCTTTTTCTACAGCGACGGCGAAAACAAATACGACAGCGGCAGCTCGAAAACCTCGGCCGCCAAGGATTACCGCAATCAACTCGCCGTCTCCAGCTTCAGCACCTATCTGAAGAACGCCCTGACCAGCAACTGGAACAGCACCGTCCGCCTCGGCCGCAGCACCGACGATTCGACGAACACCACCAACGGCGCGCAAAGTTCGCTGTTCCGCACCGATCAGACGCAATACGCCTGGCAAAACGACTTCAAGACCGGCTTCGGCAATTTCCTGCTCGGCGTCGAGCGTCTCGACCAATCGGTCACCGGCACCGGCAACTATCGCTCCGACCAACGCACCATCGATTCGGTCCTCGCCGGCTGGAACGGCAGTTACCAGGCGCATCGCCTGCAGGCCAACCTGCGCTACGACAACAACTCGCAGTTCGGCGACAAGACCACCGGCTCGGTCGCCTACGGCTACCGTTTCAGCCCGAACTGGCGCGCCAACATCGGCTACGGCACGGCCTTCAAGGCCCCATCGTTCAACGACCTCTACTACCCGCTCACTTTCGGCTACCAGGGCAACCCGGATCTCCAGCCAGAATCGTCGCGTAACCGCGAAGCGTCGCTGCATTACGAAACCGGCTTGCATCACGTCTCCCTGACCTGGTTCCTGAACCGGGTCGAGAACCTGATCTCCTGGTCCGGCGTCACCACGCCGGTCAACATTGGCAACGCCCGTCTCGAAGGCGCCACGCTGGCCTACGAAGGGCAAATCGGCAGCTTCAACCTGGCCGCCAATTACAACTATCTCGACCCGCGCGATGCCGACACCGGCCGCCAACTGGCCCGCCGCGCCAGCAATTTCGGCACCGTCAGCATCGGCCAGAATCCGGGCGCCTGGGAATGGCGCGTCGAGTTGCAGGCCAGCGACCGCCGCTTCGACACCGATGCCAACACCCGCAAAATGTCCGGCTACGCCATTGCCAACCTGTATGGCGCCTACCATCTGAGCGGCAACTGGTCGGTCTTCGCCCGCGCCAACAACATCTTCGACCGCGAGTACGAGTTGGCGGCCGACTACGGCACGCCGCGCGCCAACGCCTTCGTCGGCGTCCGCTACAGCCCGAAGTAAGCCGATGCCTTCCCGTCAGCGCGCCTTCCTGATTCTCTGCGGCCTCAGCCTGCTGGCGGTGGCGAGTTTCGCGCTGGCGCTGACGGTGGGCAGCTTCAAGGTGGCGCCCGGCGAGGTGCTGGCGGCCCTGTTCGGGCAGGAGGGCGGCGCTGGCGACGTGGTGATGCAACTGCGCCTGCCGCGTGCGCTGGCCGGCTTTGCCTGCGGCGGCCTGCTGGCACTGGCCGGGGCGCTGATGCAGGTGCTGCTGCGCAATCCATTGGCCGATCCTTACGTGCTGGGCATTTCCGGCGGCGCCGGGGTCGGTGCGATGTTCGCCATCCTGCTCGGCTGGCCGGTACTCGGCATCGACGGGCTGGCCTTTGCCGGGGCACTCGGCGCGATGTTCATCGTTTTCGGCCTGGCGCACGGCGATGGCAGCTGGACGCAGACCCGGCTGCTGCTCACCGGCGTCATCGTCGCCGCCGGCTGCGGCGCCTTGGTGGCACTGATGCTGGCGATCGCCCCGGAACACAAGCTGCGCGGCATGCTCTTCTGGCTGATGGGCGACCTCGGCCAGAGCAGCAACTGGTGGCCGCCGCTACTGGCGCTCGGCGTGGCACTGCTGTTCGCCATGCCCTTCGCCCGCGAACTCAACCTGCTGGCGCGCGGCATGATGCAAGCGCAAGCCCTCGGCGTCGCCGTCGACCGGCTGCGCCTGGCGATCTACCTGCTCGCCTCGCTGGCCACCGCCGCCTCGGTAACGACTGCCGGCTCGATCGGCTTCGTCGGTCTGGTCGTCCCCCACCTGGTACGGCTGGCCACCGGCAACGACCAGCGCCTGCTGTTGCCGGCCTCGGTCCTGGCCGGCGGCGCCTTGCTGGTCCTGGCCGACACGCTGGCCCGGACGCTGATTGCACCGCAGCAGCTGCCGGTCGGCGTGCTGACCGCCTTGATCGGCGTTCCGGTCTTCCTCTTCCTGCTGTCCAGGCAACCGAAATGAGCCGCCCGCTGCTCGAAACCCGGCAACTGGCCGTCGAAATCGGTGGCCACTACGTCGTCGACCGGCTCGACCTCAGCGTCGGCGAAGGCGAGCGCCTGGCCATTCTCGGCCGCAACGGCGCCGGCAAGTCCACGCTGCTCTCGGTCCTGGCCGGACTGCGTCCGCCAGCCGCCGGCGCGGTCCTGCTCGACGGCGAGGATGCCGCCCTGATTCCGCCGCGCGATGCCGCCCTGCGCCGGGCCTGGCTGGGGCAGTTCCAGTCCGACCCGTTCGGCTCCAGCGTGCTGGAAACCGCGCTCACCGGACGCCACCCGCATCTCGGCCGCTGGGACTGGGAAAGCACCCGCGATGCCGAGCTGGCTCGTGGCGCGCTCAAGGCAGTCGGCCTGGAAGGCATGGAAAAGCGCCAGATCCACACGCTTTCCGGCGGCGAGCGCCAACGCCTGGCGATCGCCACCTTGCTCACCCAAGCCGCACCGCTCTACCTGCTCGACGAGCCGCTGTCCCATCTCGACCTCAATCACCAGATGGCGGTGCTCGAACTGTTTGCCGGCACGGCCCGCGACTGCGGCGCCGGGGTCGTCATGGTGCTGCACGATCCGGCCCTGGCCCACCGTTTCTGCGACCGTGCGCTGCTCGTCTATGGTGATGGCGAGACCTGCTGCGGGCCGGTCGACGACATCCTCACCGCCGACACGCTGTCGACGCTCTACGGCTACCGCCTGCGCCAGCTCGACGACGCCGGCCGGCGCTGCTTCATTCCGGAATAAGGCCGGCCGGACGGCCGCCTGACCCCATCTACGGAGAACACTCGCGATGATCACCCACGAACAACGCATGCAGAAAAAGAAGGCCGTGATCGACGGCAAGATCGATGCCGCCCAGGAAGAGCGCGGCGTACTCGTCATCAACACCGGCAACGGCAAGGGCAAGTCCTCGGCCGCCTTCGGCGTCGTCGCCCGCGCCCTCGGCCATGGGCTCAAGGTCGGCGTCGTGCAGTTCGTCAAGGGCCGCTCCGACACCGGCGAGGAAGCCTTTTTCCGCCCGCAGCCGAACGTCGCCTGGCATGTCGGCGGCGAGGGCTTCACCTGGGAAACCCAGGACAAGGAGCGCGACGCCAAGGCCGCCCAGCACGCCTGGAGCGTCGCCTGTGGTCATCTGGCCAACCCGGAAATCGGCCTCGTCGTGCTCGACGAAATGACCTACGCCTTCAAGTACAACTGGCTCGACCTCGACGCCGTGCTCGCCACGCTGCTCGCCCGCCCGCCCATGCAGCACGTCATCATCACCGGCCGCGCCGCCCCCCAGGCGCTGCGCGATGCAGCCGACACGGTGAGCGATATCGGCATGGAGAAGCACGCCTTCCAGAGCGGCATCAAGGCCATGCCCGGCCTGGAATTCTGAGCCTCAACGGATGATGCGCCTGCGCCGGTTCGGCGGCCTGCTGGCCCTGGCCGTTCCGCTGCTGACGCAGGCGGCGACGCTGTTCGGCGTCGTCACCGAGCGGGCGGCCCCGACCGCCATCGAAGCGGCGCATCGCCATCTGGCCAGCCACCCGGGCGACCGCATCCAGTTGCGCACCCCCACCCAGTTGATGGCGGCCAGCGACAAGCAGCTCGGCCAATGGCTGGGGCAGGCCGACTCGATCCTCGCCGTCTCGATCTTCGGCGACCCGGCGCGCCGCCTGAAGGACGCACTGGTCCGCCACGCCCGGCCACAAACGCCGGTGCTGGCCATGAACGGCGAAGCCAGCCTGAACCTGATGAGCCGCCAGCTCGGCCCGGCACGCCAAGGCAATCTGGCCGACTTCCCGGCCGAAACGCTACGCCAGCTGGCCGCCGAAACACCGCCGGACAGCGCCCTGGCCGCCGCCGAAGCCCATCCGACAGCCCGCCACTGGCTGGCGGCGCGCCGTCTCTGGCAAGCCTGGGGCAGCGAGAACACCGCCGCCCTGTTCGCCCACCTGCTCGACCCGCGTCGCGCCTTGCCGGCTGCCCGGCCGGAACCCGGGTTGCGCCTGCGCGTCGGCAACCGCGAGCTGGCCGACGCCGCGGCCTGGGGCGGTGGCGGCAAACTGGGCCTGGCCGCGGCACCCACCGTCGTCGTGCTCGATCTCGCCAACATGGATGGCAGCGCCCCGAGCGCCATTTGCCAACG
This sequence comes from Azonexus sp., assembly GCA_036726285.1. Classification (GTDB taxonomy): domain Bacteria; phylum Pseudomonadota; class Gammaproteobacteria; order Burkholderiales; family Rhodocyclaceae; genus Azonexus. The sequence continues at coordinate 19,618 of DAIMCQ010000007.1, read as the reverse complement.
CATCGAACAAGGCGGCCAGCCTTGCATTCAGGTGCTGACCCGCTGGGGCGGCACCTCGCGAGAGGCGCTGGAACGCCTGCCCGAGCTGATCGCCCCGGCCAAGCCGGCAGCGCTGGTCGTGCTGCAGGATTTCGTGGTCGGCGCCGCCGAAGGCCGGGAAGCCGTCGCCGAAGCCTTCAAGAAACTCGACCTGCCGATTTTCAAGGCGATCCGCTTGACCGAGCGTACTGCGACGCAATGGCGCCTGTCGCCGGACGGCCTGCCGGCCGATTCGGTGCAATACCGGGTCGCCCTGCCGGAGTTGCAGGGCATCGGCCAGCCCATCGTCGTCGCAGCGCTGGGCAAGGCGCAGCCCGACCGCCTGACCGGCATCGAAACCCGGCCGCCGGTCACCCTCGTTGCCGAAGTGGACCGCCTCGGCGCCCGGGTCGGCCGCTGGCTGAGCTTGCGCAGCAAGGCCAACCGCGACAAGCACGTCGCCATCATCTATTACAACCACCCGCCCGGCCGCCAGAACATCGGCGCCGACAATCTCGACGTGCCGGCCTCGCTGTTCGACATGCTCAAGGCCCTGAAAGCGGCGGGCTACACGGTCGGCGAATTGCCGGCCTCGCCGGCAGCGCTGCTCGACCGGATCATGGCGCATGGCGTCAATCTGCCGGAAGACCGCGCCGCACTGCGCGAGCTGAGCAACAGCGTCGAGGCCGTGAGCAGCGCCGACTACGGCCGCTGGTTCGCCACGCTGCCGCCGCGCGTGCGCAACGAAATGACCGATGGCCCGCTCGGCCGCCTGCACGCCGAGGTGCTCGAAGCGGAAGCCGCCCACGAGCGCGCCGTCGGCCGCAAACGGGTCGATGCCGTATTGCGCGAACTGCATCACCTGGTCGAAGGCGCCGAGCATCCACAGCGCCTGGCCGCCATCCGCGACCTGAAGGCGCTGGAGAGCGGCTACCTCGCCTGCCTGGCCGACCAGCCGAAACGCCGCTGCGCCACGCTGGACGGACTCAACCGCCGCCTGAGCGGCTACGGCATCGAAGGCCTCAAGGGCTGGGGCGCCGCGCCAGGCAAGATCATGGTCGAGCGCAGCAAGCTGCTGGTGCCCGGCCTGCGTTTCGGCAACGTCTTCATCGGGCCGCAGCCGCCACGCGGCTGGGAGGTGGATGAAGAACTGCTGCACGCCAACACCAGCGTCACGCCACCGCACCAGTACCTGGCCTTCTATCACTGGCTGCGCGACAGCTTCCGGGCCGACGCCGTGGTCCATGTCGGCCGCCATTCGACCTACGAGTTCCTGCCCGGCAAGGCAGTCGGGCTGGCTGCCGACGACTATTCCAGCCTGATCGCCGCCGACCTGCCCGGCATCTATCCCTATATCGTCGATGGCGTTGGCGAGGGCACCCAGGCCAAGCGCCGCGGCCTGGCCGTAATGGTCGACCACCTGACCCCGCCGCTGGCCGCCACACCGCTCTACGACCAGTTGCTGGCCCTGCGCCAGGTGGTCGAAAGCTTCGAGGCCGCTTCTTCGGAATCGCTCAAGGCCCAGGCGGCACGCACCATGCGCGAGCAGGTCATCGCCCTCAACCTGAAGGCCGAGCTGGAGGCTTCGATGGCCGATGTGCTGGCAGTACGCGGCATCGGCTTCGAAGGGGCCGACGACGACCTGCTGGCGCACGAAGTCGGGCATTACCTGACCAAGCTGCAGGAAAAGTTCATGCCCTACGGCCTGCACATTTTCGGCCGCAACTGGAGCCAGGCCTCGCTCGACCTGATGCTCGATTCGATGAAGAAGGGCGGCATCGACGATCCGGCCATTTCAGCCAAACTCGCCGATTCGCCGCGCCTCGAAATGCAAGGCCTGCTGGCCGGCCTGGACGGCCGCTACATCCCGCCCGGCAAGGGCAACGACCCGCTGCGCTCGCCGGAATCGCTACCCACCGGACGCAATTTCCACGCGGTCGATGGCGACATCCTGCCCACCCGCCTCGGTTACCGGCTGGGCGACGAACTGGCCACCAAGGCGCTGGCCAAGGGACGTTCGACGCAAGGCAGCGAAGGGGTGATCCTGTGGGCCTCCGACGCCGTGCGCGACGAAGGCGTCATGGTCGGCTTTGCGCTGGCGCTGATGGGCGCCGAGCCGGTATGGAACGCCCGCGGCATCGTTACCGATGTTCGCCTCAAGCCCGGCGCCATTCGCCGCGACGTCGTCGTTACCACCTCCGGCCTGTTCCGCGACCTTTACCCCAACCTGATCAACCTGATCGACCGCGCCGGCCGTCTGGCGCTGGCCGCTTCGGCCGAGACACTGCTTGAACAGCAGCCGGAACTCAAGGACGCCCTGGCCGCCGCGCTCGGCCCGATCCCGACCGCGCCCCGCGGTCACGAGGCGATCGGCGACAACCGGATCGCCCGCGAATGGCTGGCCCGCCTCGCCGCCCTCCAGCAGAGCGGGCTGTCCGCCAGCGCCGCCGGCCATGCTGCCGCCCAACGTATTTTCGGCGATGCGCCGGGCGCCTACGGCACCGGCGTCAACCGGCTGACCGAGCGCTCCGGCGCCTGGCGCGAACGCGAAGAAATCGGCCGCGCCTACCGCAACCGCATGGGCCACGCCTACGGCCTCGACGACAGCGGCGAAGCCAGCCACGCCGCCTTCGACACGGCGCTCGACGGCATCGCCCGCACCTATCACGGCCGGGCCAGCAACCTTTACGGCCTGCTCGACAACAATGATGCCTTCGACTACCTGGGCGGCCTGTCGCTGGCTATCGAAGGCCGCACCGGCCGGCCGCCGGAAGCCTTGATCCTGCAGCATGCCGAACCCGGCCGGGCCGACGTCGAGCCGCTGACCAGCGCCCTGCTCGGCGAACTGCGCGGCCGCTTCCTCAATCCGGCCTGGCTGAAGCCCTTGATGCAGCACGGCTACGCCGGGGCGCGGACGATGGGCACCGAATTCCTGGAAAACCTCTGGGGCTGGCAGGTGACGCGCCCCGATCTGGTCAAGAACTGGGCCTGGGACGAGGTCAAGGCGGTCTATTTCGACGACCGGCAAAAGCTCGGTCTGCCGCAATTCCTCGGCCAGGGTCCGAATGCCCACGTCAAGGCGCAGATGCTGGCCATCTTCATGGTCGCCGCCGAAAAGGGTTTCTGGCAGACCGACGCTACCACCATCAAACGCCTGGGCGGCGAACTGGCCCGCCTGGTCGCCAGGAACGGCTTGCCCGGCAGCGGCCACACCGCCCCCAACCATCCGATGTGGCAATGGCTGGCACCGCAGCTCGATACGGCCGATGCCCAGGCACTCGGCGTCACGCTGGCCAAGGCGCGCGGCGAAAGCCTCGCCGTCAGCCAGCCGGCCTCGCCCGGCCGCGCCACCAGCCCGACGGCCAGTCCGCAGGCGGCACCGGGAAATGCCGCTCCGGCCGCCCCCGAAGCCGGCCCGCGCTATTACGAACTGACCGAACCCGAAGCGCCAACCAGCGATCCGGTCGGCCGCACCCTCAACCTGCTCGGCCTGCTGGCCGCCAGCCTCGCTTTGTTTACGCTCGGCTTGTGGCGCGGCCGGCAAACCTCGTAACCCAAGGAGTCTCCGATGCCCGATTCACTGTCCTTCGCCTGGCTGCACGACGCCGTCACCTGGCTGCTGACGCCGGCCCTCGCCGCGCTGCTGCTGGCTTGCGCCATGGCCCTGATCGAGGCCGGCATCGCCGTTGGCGAACGCTTTTCCGGCCTGGCCCGGCTGCAGGCGGCCGGCGATGTGCTGCGCGTCCAGACCATCGCCCGCCACCGCCTCGAACGGGCCGACCTGCTCGCCCGCATCCCGCCCATGCTCGGCCTGATGGCCACCATCATCCCGCTCGGACCGGGCCTTGCCGCGCTCGGCAAGGGCGACCCGGCACAGCTGGCAAGCGCCGTCACCGTCGCTTTCGATGCCACGGTCCTCGGGCTGGTCGCCGGCATCGGCGGCCTGGTCATCGGCAAGCTGCGCCGGCGCTGGTACGAGGAAGTCCTGGAGGCCATGGAATGAGCGATCCGAAACCGAGAAAGCGCCTGCGCCTCTACTCGAAGCTCGACGCCCGCTTCGACGACCGGGACGAAGACCCGCGTGCCAGCCTGGTCAATCTGGTCGATGTCATGCTGGTCTTCGCCTGCGGCCTGCTTGCCGCGCTGGCAGCCGGCACGCAAAACGCACTCAAGGCGCCGAAACCGGTCGAAAAGGGCCAGCAAATCGAACGCCCGAGCAACGGGATCACCCAGAACGGCAGCGGTTACGACCGCGTCGGCGAAGTCTTTCGCGACCCGAAGACCGGCAAACTGGTGCTGATCGAACCCGCCAAGGAAACCCCATGACCGCCTGTCCCGCCCTGTTGATCGCCGCCTCCGCCTCCGGCCAGGGGAAAACCACCGTCACCGCCGCTTTGGCCCGACTGCATGCCCGGCAAGGACGGCGCGTCACCGTCTTCAAATCCGGGCCGGATTTTCTCGATCCGCAAATTCACGCCGTCGCCAGCGGTCGTCCATGCCAGAACCTCGATCTCGGCATGTGCGGCGAAGCCGATGCCCGCTGGCGTCTGGCCCGTGCCGCCCGCGATTCCGACCTGATCCTGGTCGAGGGCGTGATGGGTCTGTTCGACGGCACCCCGTCGGCAGCCGATATAGCGCAACGCTTCGGCATCCCGGTCATGGCGATGATCGATGCCGGTGCGATGGCCCAGACCTTCGGTGCCGTCGCCCACGGCCTGGCCACCTACCGGCCGGGCCTGCCTTTTGCCGGCGTACTGGCCAACCGGGTGGGCAGCGAGCGCCATACCGAAATGCTCAAGGCCAGCGTTCCAGACGGCATGGGCTGGTTTGGCGCCTTGTCGCGCAATCCCGATGCGGCCCTGCCGGAACGCCATCTCGGCCTGCTCCAGGCAGCCGAGATCGACGACCTCGAAGGCCGGCTCGATGCCCTGGCCGATGCGCTGGCCGCCACCGCCAGTGTCGATTTGCCGCCGCCGGTCGAATTCGCTGATGTGCCGCCTCCCGCCGTCACGCCAAGCCTGGCCGGCCAGCACATCGCCATCGCCCGCGATGCCGCCTATGGCTTCATCTATCCGGCCAACCTGGAACAACTGCGGGATCTCGGCGCCGAATTGCACTTCTTTTCGCCCATCGCCGGCGAGCCGCTGCCCGCCTGCGATGCCGTCTGGCTGCCCGGCGGCTACCCGGAACTGCACGCGACGGCACTCTCGGCCAACCAGGCGTTGTGGTCGGCACTGCGGGCCCACGTTGCGGCCGGCAAACCGCTGCTCGCCGAATGCGGCGGCATGATGAGCCTGTTCGAACAGGTGACCGATAAGCAAGGCGAGACCCACGCCTTCGCCGGCCTGCTGCCCGGCAAATCGGTAATGCAGAAACGCCTGGCCGCCCTCGGCATGCAGGCCGCCGTGCTGCCGGAAGGTAAATTGCAGGGCCACACCTACCATTACTCGAAAAGCGAAACCCCGCTGACTCCGCTGACTCATGCCCGCACCCAGGATGGACGCAGCGGCGAGGCAATCTACCGGATCGACCGACTGACCGCTTCCTATGTCCATTTCTACTTCCCGTCCAACCCGCAGGCGACCGCAGCCTTGTTCGCCGGACAGTAACACTTCGGTTTTTACGAATGGTTATTGAACTTAAAACATATTTTTGTCGAAACATAAGCAGCGTATGCTGCGCAATGTGACATTCACCCCGTTGGAGACAAACATGAAATCTTTCGCTTTGATGGCCGCAGCACTGGTGCTCGGCTTCACGCTGACCACCGGCGACGCCGAAGCAGCACGCCGCCTGGGCGGTGGCACTTCGTCCGGCATGCAGCGCCAGGCGGTTACCCCGAACAAGGCAACCAATGCCGCCCCGACGCAGCAACAAGCTGCCGCACCAGCCCCGAGCGCCGCGCCGCAAGCCCAGCCCAAGCGTTCCTGGATGGGGCCGCTGGCCGGTCTCGCCGCCGGTCTCGGCTTGGCCGCGCTGGCTTCGCACTTCGGTTTCGGTGAAGGGCTGGCCAACTTCATGATGATCGCGCTGCTCGCCATGGTCGTGATTGGTGCCATTGGCTTCTTCATGCGCAAGAAGGCCGCCCAACAGCAAGGCGGGCTGCAATATGCCGGAGCCGGCCACAACTACGATGCGCACGCTTCCCGCCAACCGGACTTCATCCCGGCCGGCGGCAGTGCTGCACCGGTTGCCGGTAACAGCGGCAACATCCCGGCTGATTTCGATGTCGATGGCTTCGTCCGTAACGCCAAGGTCAACTTCATCCGCCTGCAGGCTGCCAACGATGCCGGCAACCTCGACGACATCCGCGAATTCACCTCGCCGGAAATGTTTGCCGAGATCAAGCTGGGCATGGGCGAGCGCGGTGCCGCAAAGCAGGAAACCGATGTCGTGCAACTCAATAGCGAAGTCCTCGACGTCGCCGAAGAAGCCAACCGCTACATCGTCAGCGTCCGCTTCCATGGCCTGATCCGCGAAGAGAAGGCCGCACCGGCCGAAGCCTTTGACGAAATCTGGCACATGACCAAGCCGCGCAACGGCAGCACCGGCTGGGTCCTGGCGGGTATCCAGCAAGTCCAGTAAGCGACAGGCGCAGAAAGTACAAAGGCCGGTGGAGCGATCCACCGGCCTTTTTCATTGTTGCCCGACGCGTTCAGTGTGGGCGATACAGGCCGCGCACCTTGATGATCAGATCATCGACAAAGGTGAAAACGACCGGGATGACCAGCAGGCTGAGGAAGGTCGAAGTAATCAGGCCGCCGATCACGACAATCGCCATCGGCGCCCGGAAGCTCGGATCGGTGCCGATGCCGAGCGCAATCGGCATCATGCCGGCGCCCATCGCGATGGTGGTCATGACGATCGGCCGGGCCCGCTTGCGGCAGGCGTCGAGCAGGGCGCTCCAGCGATCGAGACCATGATCGCGGCGAGCCAGGATGACGTAGTCGATGAGCAGGATCGAGTTCTTGGTGGCGATCCCCATCAACATGATCAGACCGATCATCGACGGCATCGACAGCGCCGTCTGTGACAGGAACAGGGCCAGGAAGGCGCCAGGCACCGAGAGAACCAGCGCCGCCAGGATGGTCACCGGCTGGACGAAATCCTTGAACAGCAGGACCAGCACGATATAGATGCAGAGCACGCCGGTCGCCATCGCCAAGGCGAAGCTCTGGAACAATTCGCCCATCGCTTCGGCATCGCCAATCGTCGTCTGCAGCACGCCGGGCGGCTTGTTGACCAGGCTGGGCAGCGCCATGGCCTGCTTCTCGACCTCGCCAAGCGGCTGACCATTCAGTTCGATCTCGAAATTGATGTTGCGCAGGCGGTCGTAACGGTCGATCTCGGCCGGACCGCCGGCCAGGCTGAGCGAGGCGACGTTGCCGATCATCACCGGACCGCGCTTGCCGGGCACCGTCATCCGTTCCAGCAGGCTGAGATCCTGGCGCGCCTCGGGCGGCAATTTGACGATGATCGGCACCTGGCGTTGCGCCAAATTGAGTTTGGCCAGGCTTTGGTCGTAATCGCCGGTGGTGGCGATGCGCAGCGTGTCGGCAATTGCCGCCGAGGTGACGCCGAGGTCGGCGGCGCGGGCAAAGTCGGGACGCACCACCAACTCCGGACGAACCAGGCTGGCCGTGCTGGTGATGTTGCCGATGCCGGGAATGCTGCGCAGTTCCCGTTCGACCAGGCGGGCATGCTCGGCAAGCAGCGGACCGTTTTCGCTGGCCAGCACCAGCACGTATTTTTCGTTCGAGCCGCCGAAACCGACTTTCAACTGGACGCCGGGAATCTCCGCCAGCGCCTGGCGGAACTCGCGTTCGACATCCTGCTTGGTAACGCCGCCACGCTGCTTGCGTGGCGTCAGGTTGATGGTCAGCGTTGCCTTGCGGACCTCGGCCGCACCGCGCGGCGCGAAGGGATCGCTGCCGGCGGCGCCGCCACCGATGGCGGTATAGACCATCTTGACGTGCGGGAGCTTCTCGACAATGGCGCGCGCCTGCTCGGCGGCGGCGAAGGTCTCTTCATAGGTGCTGCCCGGCGGCAGGGAAATGTAAACCTGGGTCTGTGACAGGTCATCCGGTGGCAGGAAACCGGTGGGCAGGAAGGGCACCAGCATGAAGGAACCGACGAAGAAGACAACCGTCGCCAGCATGGTCAGCAAGCGGTGCTTCAGACACCAGGCCGCCCAGCCGGCGTAGATCGTCATCCAGCCCGGTTCATGATGCTCACTGGCCAAGGGCTTGAGGATGTAGGCCGCCATCATCGGCGTCAGCAGGCGGGCGACGACCAGCGAGAAGAAGACGGCAATCGCCGCCGTCCAGCCGAACTGGACGAAGAACTTGCCGGCGACGCCGCTCATGAAGGCAGTCGGCAGGAAGACCGCGATCAGCGTAAAGGTGGTGGCGATAACCGCCAAACCAATTTCGTCGGCCGCTTCCATCGCCGCCTGGAAGGGCGTCTTGCCCATACGCAGGTGGCGCATGATGTTCTCGATCTCGACGATCGCGTCATCGACCAGGATGCCGACCACCAGCGACATAGAGAGCAGGGTGACGACATTGAGCGTGAAGCCCATCAGGTACATCACCGCGAAGGCCGGAATGATCGACAGCGGCAGGGCGGTCGCCGAGACGAAGGTCGCCCGCCAGTCGCGCAGGAACAGCCAGACGACAATCACCGCCAGGATGGCGCCTTCGATCAGTAGCGACATCGAGCCTTCGTAATTCTCGACCACCGGATCGACGAAGTTGAAGGCTTCGGTGATGGTGATGTCGGGGTGTTCGCTGCGCAGGCGTTCCAGCGTGGCCCGCACGTTGGTCGCCAGTTCGACCTCGCCGGCCCCGCGGCTGCGGACGATTTCGAAGCCGACCACCGGCTTGCCGTTGAGCAGTGCCGCAGTGCGCTTTTCGCCCACCGTATCGCTGATCGTCGCCACCTGGTCGAGGCGGATACGCCGGCCGTCGGAGAGCAGGATGTCCATGGCCGCCAGTTCGCCGGCCGAGGCCACGGTGGCAATCGTCCGCACCGATTGCTCGATGCCGCCGACATCGGCCCGGCCACCCGACGCCTCCTGCTGGATCTGCCGCAACTGGCGGGAAATATCGGCCGCCGTGGCATTCAGCGCCAGCAGGCGGGCCGGATCGAGCTCGACCCGGATCTCGCGGCTGACGCCGCCGACCCGCGCCACCGAGCCGACGCCGCGGACGCTGAGAATGGCCTTGGCCACCGTGTTGTCGACAAACCAGGAGAGCGCCTCGTCATCCATCCGGGTCGAGGCCACGGTATAGGTCAGAATCGGCGCCCCGGCCAGATCGACCTTGGCGATCACCGGGTCCTTCAAGTCACCGGGCAGGTCGGAACGGATGCGCGACACGGCATCGCGCACGTCGTCTACCGCCTCCTGCGTCGGCTTTTCAAGGCGGAACTCGACGGTGACGACGGCGCTGCCGTCCTGCACCTTGGTGTAGATATGCTTGATGCCCTGCAGCGTCGCCACCGAATTCTCGATCTTGCGCGCCACCTCGGTTTCCATCTGCGCCGGCGCCGCCCCAGGCAGCGAGGCAGTGACCGTCACGGTGGGCAGATCGACATCCATGAACTGCTGCACCTTCATCGCCTTGAAGGCCATGACGCCAAACAGCGTCAGCATGATGAAGAGCAGGATGGCCGGCGTCGGGTTCCGGATCGACCAGGAAGAAACGTTCATTGCGGCTTGCTTCCGGCGGCGACGATCTTGACGGCATCGCCGTCGGCGAGGAAGCCGGCGCCCGACTCGACGATCCGTGCCGTCGGCGCCAGGCCGGAAACGATCTCCAGGCGCTCGCCCAGACGCCGGCCGACCTGCACCTTGCTTTGGGCGACGTGGCCCTGATCGCCTTGCGGATTCTCCAGCCGGAAAACGTAGGCAAAGCCTTCGCGCAGGACGACGCTGGCCTGCGGTACGGTCAGCGCCGGCGTCCGCCCCAGCTCGAACTCGCCACGGGCGAACATGCCGGCCCGCACCGCCTCGGTGACCGGCAGGTCGACATAGACCAGGCCATTGCGGGTCTGCGGGTCGACGCTCGGCGCCACGGCGCGCACGCTGCCCTTGACCACTTCGCCGTTCGGGTTGGTCAGGCTGGCAACGATACCGCTGCGAATCCGCGTCAGGTCGGTCGATGACACTTCGGCCCGCCACTCCAGGCGACCGCCACGAATCAGCCGGAACAGTTCCTGCCCGGACTGGGTCAGCGAACCGACGGTGGCCAAGCGCGCCGAGATCACGCCATCATCCGGCGCCAACACGCCGGTCTTGCTCATTTTCAACTCGGCGGCCTGCAAGCGGGCCCGAGCGCCGGCCAGCCGGGCCAATGCGGTGTGGCCGGCAGTCTGGTACTGGGTATTGAGCTGCGAGCTGTAAAAGCCCTTTTCGCGCAACTCCGTGGCGCGCTCGGCATTGGCCTTCGCCTCGGCGGCACTGGCTTCCAGTTCGGCCACCGAAGCCCTGGCCTCGGCCAGTTCGCTAGCCACGGTATCGCTGGCGATGCGGGCCAGCACCTGCCCCTTGCGCACCTTGTCGCCGACCTGGACCAGCACCTCGGTAATCCGGTAGTTGCTGATCTCGGGGCCGATCACCGCTTCCTGCCAGGCCACGACATTGCCATTGGCCGGCAGCACCTGCGGCCATTCCTCGGTTTGCGGCGAGATCAGGCTGACCGTCAGCGCCGCCTTGGCGGTGGTCGCCTTGGCCGGCTCGGCCGGCTGTTCATGTCCCTTGCCGGAAAAGAAAAAGACGCCGACTGCCACCAGGGCAGCCAGCACCAATGCAATACGGGTCTTCCGCCCGGCCAGCGGACCCGAAGTAACGTTTTTCATGCCAGAACCTGTGTCGACCGCAATAAGAGGCGAATCATACCTTGGCTGTCGCCCATGTCATTCGCCCGGCCGGCGACAGTTTACTGGCCGCCGAGATGCCCTTCCGCCTCATCGGCCGAACCGAAAATCTGCGGCTTAATCTGCTGCTTTTCCAGCGCCTCGCCCAGCTTCATGCGCAGGAAGGTACTGGAGGTATAACGCGTCACGTCGTGATAGTGCCGCTCCATGATGCCCTTGACGACGCCGATGTAGGCATCGACCAGTTCGGGCACGATGGAAAAGCGATCGTAATTGACGATGGCATTGACCTTGTGACCGATCGGCGCCAACTGACTCTCGACCCCTTCCAGGATGCGGGCGATGTCCGCTTCGCTGCGCACGCTCAAACCGGCGAAATCGACGAAGAACAGGTTCTTTGCCGGATCGTAGGCCAGGCGCTCGCTCATCGGGATTTCGAGCATTTCCGGCCGGATGTTCATCGCCTCTTCGCTGAAGATGCGCGCATCCATCAGTTTCGGCGTGCCATGAATGACCGGCTTGAAATCCATCTTGTCGAGGATGTCCTTCTGCAGATCGACCCCCGGTGCAATTTCGGTCAGCTCCAGGCCATCGGCCGTCAGCTTGAAGACGCAACGCTCGGTGATGTAAAGCACCGTCTTGCCCCACTTCGAGGCCTGCGGACCGCTGAAAGTGCGATGTTCGACTTCCTCGACGAATTTCACCGACTTGCCGTCCTCAAGGATGCTCAGCTTGCCGGCGTTGATCGCGACTTCGAGATTGCCGGCGGTAAAGGTGCCGACGAAGACCACCTTCTTGGCGTTTTGAGAAATGTTGATGAAGCCGCCGGCCCCGGCCAGGCGGGGGCCGAATTTCGAAACATTGAGGTTGCCCAAACGATCGGCCTGGGCCAGGCCGAGGAAAGCGATGTCGAGGCCGCCGCCGTCGTAGAAATCGAACTGGTAGGGCTGGTCGATGATTGCCTGGGCATTGGTCGCCGCCCCGAAACTCAGGCCGCCGGCCGGGACGCCACCGATCACGCCGGGTTCGGCGGTCAGCGTCATCAGGTCGATAACCTGCTCTTCGGCCGCGACATTGGCCACCCCTTCCGGCATGCCGATACCGAGATTGACGATGGCGTTGGCCTTGAGTTCCAGCGCCGCCCGGCGGGCGATGATCTTGCGCTCGCTCATCGGCATCGCCGCAATGGCCGACATCGGCACCTTGATCTCGCCGGCATAGGCCGGGTTGTATTGTTCGCTGAAGGTCTGCGCATGGTATTCCGGCTTCTCGGTGACCACGACACAGTCGACCAGAATGCCGGGGATCTTGACCTGGCGTGGATTCAGCGTGCCCCGCTCGGCAATGCGCTCGACCTGGACGATGACCAGACCACCGGAATTGCGCGCCGCCATGGCGATGGCCTGCGCTTCCAGGGTCAGCGCTTCCTTTTCCATGGTGATGTTGCCATCCGGGTCGGCCGTCGTGCCGCGAATGATGCCGATATGGATCGGGAAGGCCTTGTAGAACAGATATTCCTCGCCATCGATCTCCATCAGGCGAACGACGTCGCGCGTCGTCATCTCGTTCAGTTTGCCGCCGCCAAAGCGCGGATCGACGAAGGTGCCCAGCCCGACCCGGGTAATCGTCCCCGGCTTGCCGGCGGCGATATCGCGGAACAGGTGGGAAATGACGCCTTGCGGCAGGTTGTAGGCTTCGATGCGATTCGATACCGCCAACTGCTGCAGTTTGGGGACGAGGCCCCAGTGGCCGCCGATGACCCGGGAAACCAGGCCATCGTGGCCGAGGTGATTCAGACCTCGCTCCTTGCCGTCACCCTGGCCAGCCGCGTAAACCAGTGTCAGATTACGCGGACTGCCCAGGCCGTGAACATCCGTTGCCTCGGCTTCGAGGAAACGCTTCTCCAGCGCGATCGCGATATTTTCCGGAAAGCCGATGCCGACGAAGCCGCCGGTTGCCACGGTGTCGCCGTCCTTGATCAGACGGACGGCATCGGCCGCGGAAACCACCTTGCCGGTATCGGAAGCACGCAACGAACTTGCCATCGGGTGACGTGAAAGAGCCATGATCAATCTCCTCGTTATTTGTTTTTATCGGCGATCAGACAATGCCGGTCATGTAGAACACGGCGATCACCACGAAGACGGCCAGCGTCTTGATGCAGGTGATGGCAAAGATGTCCTTGTAGGACTGGCGATGGGTCAGACCGGTAACGGCCAGCAGCGTGATGACGGCGCCGTTATGGGGCAGCGTATCCATGCCGCCGGAAGCCATCGAGGCGACCCGGTGGAAGACTTCGAGCGGAATACCGGCCGCCTGGGCGTTGGCGATGAAGGTATCGGCCATGGCCGCCAGCGCGATGCCCATGCCGCCGGAGGCGGAACCGGTAATGCCGGCCAGCGCGGTGACCGTGATGGCTTCGTTGATCAGCGGGTTAGGAATCGAACCGAGCGCATTGGCCACCACCAGGAAGCCCGGCAAGGCGGCAATGACGGCACCGAAGCCGTATTCGGATGCGGTATTCATGGTCGCCAGCAGGGCACCGCCGATGGCGCTCTTGCTGCCCTCGGCAAACTTGGCCGAAACAGCGCGCCAGCCGAAGATGAAGACGGTGGCGATACCGACCAGCAGGGCACCTTCAACCGCCCAGATGGCAGCCACCGCCTTGGTTTGCTGAACCACCGGCGCGGCCTTGCCGATCACCGCCGGAATGAAGGAAACCTTCTCGCCGTACAGCGCCGGAATGGCGTTGGTAAAGACCTTGTTCATCACGCCGACCATGACCAGCGGCAGGATGGCAATGACCGGGTGGGCCAGCTTTTCGTGTTCGAACGGTTCCGGCTCGTTGCTGTGACCATCGCCATAACCTTCGCCGGCAGCCGCCGCACGACGACGACACCATTCGAGGTAGGAAATGCCGCAGACCAGGATGAACAGGGCGCCAATCGAACCCAGCCACGGTGCAGCGTAGATATCGGTCTTGAAGAACGTGGTCGGGATGATGTTCTGGATCTGCGGCGTACCCGGCAGGGAGTCCATCGTGAAGGTGAAGGCGCCGAGGGCGATGGTGCCCGGGATCAGGCGCTTCGGAATGCCACCCTGACGGAACATTTCAGCGGCAAAGGGATAGACCGCGAAGACCACGACAAACAGCGAAACGCCGCCGTAGGTCAGCAGGCCGCACACGACGACGATGGACAGCATCGCCCGTTCGCGCCCGATCAGGTTGATCACCGAGGCAACAATGGCTTTCGAGAACCCGGAAAGCTCGATCACCTTGCCGAAAACCGCACCGAGCAGGAAGACCGGGAAGAAGTTCTTCACGAAACCGACCATCTTGTCCATGAACAGGCCGGTAAACATCGGCGCCACCAGGCTGGGGTCGATCAGCAGAACGGCACCGAGCGCGCAGATGGGGGCGAAGAGAATGACGCTGTAGCCGCGATAGGCTACGAACATCAAGAAGGCCAGGGCGGCCAGAACGATCAGAAAGTCCACTGTTGTCTCCTTTGGGATTTATTACTGAGCGATCTTCAGTGCACGGCCCATGCCAGAATGTTCAAGTCATTGAACGGGCTGAATATCGCGGCTTTCCTGAGGACGTCTACTTCACAATTCTGTCAGTCTGTCCGGACATCGTGTCCGGAATGACAGACAGCTCAAGCCGCGTGCGCGTCTACGCCCAGCGCGGCAATCTTCTCGTAAAGTGCAGCGCGCGAAATGCCCAGCAGGCGGGCCGCCTGGACCTTGTTGCCATTGCTGTTGCGCAAGGCGGCGAGAATGGCGGCGCGTTCGGCGCTGGCCACCGCCTCGGCAATGCCGATCACGTTATCGCCGACAAAGGAGGCGGGCAGCTTCGGTTTCGGCATGACCAGATCGAGATCCCCGGCTTCCAGCACATCGCCATCGGTCATCAACAGGGCGCGTTCAAGGACATTGGCCAGTTCGCGGACATTGCCCGGCCAGTCGTGCTGCAGCAGGCGATTCAACGCCTGCGAGCTGATCCCGTGCAGCGGCATGCCCTGCAGGCGGCAGATCGACTCGATCAGATATTCGGCCAGCAGCGCCATATCTTCCGGCCGGTCGCGCAAGGCCGGGGTACGCAAGGAAATGACGTTGAGCCGGTAGTAGAGGTCGGCCCGGAAGGCACCTTCAGCAACCATTTTTTCCAGGTCGCGGCTGGTCGCGGCAATGATCCGGACATCCACCGAAATCAGCTTGTTCGAACCGACCGGCTCGAATTCCCGCTCCTGCAAGGCGCGCAGCAATTTGGCCTGGAGCGCCAGCGACATGTCGCCGATTTCGTCGAGAAACAATGTACCGCCATCGGCCAGCTTGAACTTGCCGTCGCGGCCGCGCCGCTCGGCACCGGTGAATGCGCCCGGCGCCACGCCGAAGAACTCGGCTTCGAGCAGGTTTTCCGGCACCGCGGCGATATTCACGGCGACAAAGGGACCACTGGCCCGCGGGCTGGCCGCATGCACCGCCTGGGCCAGCAACTCCTTCCCGGTACCGGTTTCGCCCAGGATCAAGACCGACGACGACGTCCGCGAAGCCCGTCGGGCGGCCTGCTTGAGATCGCTGCAAGCCGCGCCGGCACCGATGAAGCTGGAGAAAGTGTATTTGGTCCGCCGGGCGTCGGCCAGCTTGCGCTCGGCCTCGGCCAGTTCCTGGCGCAATTTCTGATAGCGGCTGACCACCGGCGCCAGGTGACGCAGGTCGTCGAAGATCATGAAACCGACTCCGCCGACCACCTGGCCATCGGCGTTGCGCAGGGGGAGGCGGGTGACGACGAAGGAATCGCCCTCGAAATCCATCACATCGAGCATGATCGGCCGGCCGCGTTCGACGACCTGCCGCATCTGACTATTCGGGATGATCTCCTCGATCGGCCTTCCGATCATCGCCGCCGGGTCGGCAATGTGCAGACGACGCGGGTAATGGTCGTTCATCCAGACCACGTTGGCACTGGCATCGACGATGACCACGCCGGCACAGACATCGGCAAAGTGCGCCAACAGCGACTGGTTGGCCAATAAGCGAAGTTCTTCCCGGGTCGTCATCGGATGTCGGCGATCAGTGAGCCAGTGCCGCCTCGATCTCGGCGAAGGTACTCGCCAGTTCGAAGCCGAGGACTGGCACGCCGAGCAGGCGCCCGATCTGGGTTGCCGAGAAAATCCCCCGCACCCGCGGCAGACCGGTCGCCGGGTCGATATCCTCGACCAGGATGTGCTGGCGCCCCTGGTTTTTCAGTGCATTGAGAATGTCGATCACGCGGGCATTCATCACTTCGCCGAGATACAGCGTATCGATATTGCCGACTGGGCACATCAGGTCTTTGACCACCAGATCGTCGCGCTTGCCGTTGCGCGCCTGAGCAATCTGCATCGGCCGCTCGCCGAGCAGGTCGCGGGCGGTGATCAGGCCTTCGACCTGTTCCTCGCTGTCACTCACCATGAGCAAGCGCACGCCGCGCGAGATCATCGTCGCATTAGCCTCGCGCAACGAGGCGCCGGCACCGATGGTCACCGTCGGTATCCGGGAAAAATCAGTCATCGCTTCAATGGCCGGCGAATCGGCTCCGACCTGGTTATAGCCGGAAACACACAATGAAGCATTGGGGGAAAGTTTGTGCGTACGCACCTTGGCAGCAAGTGTCATGTCTCGACTCCATCGATTGATTTATTTGTTTTAACAACCCTGCTCGTGGGGTCAGTCAATGCGACGTATGTAGGAATTATCCCCACGTCAGCAGAGTATTGGTAGATTCGGCCGCATTGGCAAGGGGGCCGCGGGAAATCCCTTAGCGGAAGTCATCGGTCCGCTATTCGGGATTGGCAGGAAAACCTTGAAATGTCGCCAAAAAACGAGGAACATGCCGCCCCTTTGCCGATCCGTCATGCAGCCCTCAGGGTCAGCGGCGGATGGCTCACCCCACGGCGGAGCGGCCATGACCTTCAAGACAAACGAAGCCCAATTCCTGCTGCTTGATATCGAGCGGATCATTCCTGATCCGGCGCATCCGCGGCAGAACATCGACGAAAACAGCCTGCGCGGCCTGGCCAATTCAATCGAGAAAAAAGGCCTGATCCACCCGCTCGTCGTCCAGCCGGCCGATGCCGCCGGACAATACCGCCTGATCGTCGGCGAGCGGCGCTGGCGAGCCGCCCAACTGGCCGGGGAAAAGACGCTGCCGGTCCTGGTGCGCGCCTGCACGCCGGACGAAGCCCTGGAAATCCGCGTTTTCGAAAATCTCGGCCTCGGCTTGCGTGCGGCGCTCGAACCGCGTGAAATGGCCAATGCCATCCAGCACATCGCCGAACGCTTCGAGACCCAGGAAGCCGCCGCCGAACATTTCGCCCGTAGCCCGACCTGGCTGACCCAGGCCACGGCCGCCGCCAATCTCTCGCCCAAGGTCAGTGCCTTGCTCGATTCCGGCAAGATTTCCAGCACTGGCGCCGCCGTCAAGCTGGAAAAGCTGGCCCAGAAGAATGAAGCCAAGGCGGAAACCCTGATCGTCCAGATCGAGCAGTTGCCGGAAGGCGAAAAGCTGCCCGGCAAGGTCGTGGACAATGCCTTGCTGGAAGCCGGCGGACGTCGCCGCAAGAAGGAAGAGCCGGCTGCAGAAGCCCCTCAGACCAGTATCGCCAGCCCCTCGGTTGAGGCAGCGGCCGATGCGGCCAGCAGTACGCCGCCCTGGGAAGAAGCACCCGCCGCAATGCCGGCCGCGCCAGCCGAGCCGGCACCGTCGTCCGGCTCCCGGGTCAATCCGGGCAAGGTTCGGATGGTGGCCCGCATCCTGGGCCTGGATGATGGCAATGAGGATGAAGTCCTGGCTCGCCTGGTCGATGAATTCCTCGCCATGAAAGGCGAGGGCGCCTGATCGGCGATCAGCCCGGCGTCACGCTGTCGAGCAGGCGCTCGCACTCCAAGAGCAGCGACTGGGCGATCTCCGACTGATGATTGGGGTCGAGCGACTCCATCATCTCGTGAGCAGTAAACAAACCCGCCTCGCGCGACAGGGTTTCGCCGATCTGCCGGGCCAACTGGTCGCTCAAGGCCGAGAGCTGCCGACGCTCGGCCAGCGGCAGATTGCGTTTCGAACGCGCCAGCCAGTCGGCAGCCAGCGTCGCGCCCAGGGCATCACTCAGCCACTGGCCATGTTCATAGTAGAGCGACAAGCGCTCGGCGGCCAAAGCAAAGATCAGCGCCACACGCAGGCCGCGCTCGGTGATCGATGGCGGCACGGCTTTTTCCCAGCTCATTCAATCCTGTCCGTTAGATATCCCGGCCCGACCTTAACACGGCCAACCGGAGGCAATCGAATCAGCGGAAAACCTTGCAGGCAAACTCGGTCCGCGCTTCGATGCGCCCAAACAGGACGCTGAGATCCTGCTCCCAGTCGAGGCCGATGGCGGCACAAGCCCCTTCGGAAATATTCGAAACCTGGTTTTCATCGCGCGACGTCAGGTCGAGCGCGTTGGAAAGGACCTCGGCAACGTGAATCAGGCCGACCAGCTTTTCGGCAAGCATCGGGGTCGGTTCGTGGTGATGGCGAATGGCCGCCACGATCGATGCCGGCAAGGCCCACTGTTCGGCCAGAATGCCGCCGATCACGCAATGATCGATGCCGAAATAGTGTTGCTCGATCTCGACGATGCTGCGATTGCTGACATTCACCGCATTACGCACCATCTGGAATTCGAGCGGATAAAAGCGCGCCATCCAGAGTTGCCCGATATCGTGCAGCAAGCCCGCCACCAGGGCATAGTCGGCCGATACATGGGCGAAGCGGCCGAGTTCCTGAGCGGTAATCGCCACCGCCACGCTGTGCTCCCAATAATAGGCGGAGATGCCGCTCTTGCGGGCAAACTCGGCCATGCTGACGGCGAGGACGATTTCCCGCACGCGCGACATGCCGATCAGCGAAATCGCCATCTTGACGTTTTTCAGCTCGACCGCCGTATGCCCCCCCATGGCCGCCGAATTGGCCACCGAGACGATACGCCCGGTGATCACCGGGTCGCATTCGACGAAACGGACCAGCGCCCCGAGGGTCGCATTGTCATCCTCCAGGGTTTCCAGGATGTCGTTGACCACCCGTGGAAAGGCCGGCAGGTTGATCGCCCGCGCCCGGACTTCGGATTCGTTCAGTTGCAAGGTCATCACTGTCCCCGATAAGCCAGCACGGCACCGTACAAACGCGCCATCAGCGGCTGGCTCAAATCGGCCGAGCGGAAGATATGGCGCACCCGGGCCTCGCTGGCGGCAATCTCGGCCGCCCGCTCGTCGTCGCTGCGCGTGTCTTCCTGCTGAATGCAGACGAATTCGGCATGGCGCACCGCCATCTGGTGCAAGTTCGTTTCAGTCAGGACATGGCCCAGGGGCAGACCGAACGTGCTCACGCCATGCTCGGGCAAGACCAGCGGTGCACCGAGCACCATACCTTCCGTGACATCGGAAAGTGGCAGATAACGAAGGCGGATAGCCATGTCTTTCATTCAGTAAATCGGGTGACGGAGGATGCTAGCCGCTAAAAATAAAACAAACAACCGCGATTACCCAAGGGTATTCCCGAGGTCGAGACGGGCAATTGCCTGATCAAGGCGACCTCATCAGACGGTAAATCGCGGCCCTGACCCGGTTGATCACGCCATGCTGGACAGGGCGTTCATGAACTCCCGATCGTCTGAAACAGCGGAAATATCGCCCTTCATGGTTT
>DAIMCQ010000006.1:3999-32873 GCA_036726285.1 Azonexus sp. | reverse complement strand
ATCGCCTGCGCCGCCTGACCCTGCCGACCTTGTCCCGCGCCGCCTTCGACAGCCTGCTGGCCGAACCGCTGGCCGACGGGCGCATCACCCAGACCCATGCCTGGCTGCATCTGCCCGAACATCGCATCCAGATGGCGTCGGCCGACCGCGACCTCTGGCTGACGCTGAAGCCGCTGCTCGACGCCGCGCCCTACTGCCCGCCCCGCGTCCGTGACATTGCCAAGGCCACCGGGATCGGCGAAGAGAGCGTGCGCTCGCTTTTCAAACGCGTCGCACGGATCGGCGAAGCTTACCCGGTGGCCCACGACCACTATTTCACGGCCGAGGCCGTTGCCGACCTGGCGCACCGGGTTGCCACCATCGCAGCCCGCGACGGCCTGACCCGTGCCGCGGCACTGCGTGACGAGATTGGCGGCGGGCGCAAGGTCGCCATCCACATTCTCGAATTCTTCGATCGTATCGGCTACACTCGCCGGGTCCGCGACACCCACGTGCTGCGCGGCACACCGGCCCAATTCGGCTCATGAACAACGGAAGAGATCGTTCCCCGGTGGGGCGACCGGTCTTCAAAACCGGTAGGGCTTGTCAGACAAGCCTTGGTAGGTTCGACTCCTGCTCTCTTCCGCCAGCCACAACAAGTCGTTGATTGGCATGTAAATTATTGAATATCCGCAAGTTTTTTAACACTTGCCACAAAAGAGTGCTACACAGCACTCGACTTGCGGATCATGTCCAGATCACTACCCTACGTGCAACGACGAGGCGACACGCTATTCTTTCGGATGGTAGCGTGCGACCAAGGGTGTCAA
Organism: Azonexus sp.; assembly: GCA_036726285.1. Classification (GTDB taxonomy): domain Bacteria; phylum Pseudomonadota; class Gammaproteobacteria; order Burkholderiales; family Rhodocyclaceae; genus Azonexus. The sequence goes on along the minus strand of DAIMCQ010000006.1, from coordinate 32,064 downwards.
GCGGCGGGAGTGGGAATATCCGGTTAGTCATCGCGCTCAACAGTGCAGAAGGTGCAGATGGCGAAGAACATGAGCGGCAAGACTACTCTGCATGGTATTCATATCTACCGTAGCGGTCAGCGTAGAACTCATCTAGCGACTGCCGAGACTCGAAAAGCTCCGACCTCAGCTCATACCCGTCGATCAGCGGAGAGCCATCCTGCTCGTAGCCGCTGAACTCGTGATGAGCAGTCATGTTGTTTGCGGTGGCATAGTCCTCGGACTCCTTTTCCGCCTTCTGGTGTGCCTAGGGCCAGTCTGATGCCTCGAAGCAAACGACACGTTCCTCGAACACGTTGGTTCCGTCTGACTTCTGACCGAAGTGATAGACGGCTCTGACGGCATACCACGGCACCTACTTTACCTCTCCGGCCAGTTCGTAACGTATCCCTCGCCCCAAGCCACTATACCCAGACGTTCTTCTGTCAGTGAGAAGCCGTCGGGCGTGTCCCGAAACCCCGGCTCAGAAGCAACCCGACCTTGCGCCACCTCGCCCTCCTCACGAGAGGCGAAAACTCCGATCAGCTTCACATCCTCACTGCCATCATCGAATTCATGAACGTGCTGAAGCAGCCAAACCGACTCCGAACCAGTGTTCCGGTAGGTATCAACATCGATATATGCCCCGACCGCGTTGAGGAACGTTATAACCTCGGTATCGAAGCCAATCACGGGGGTGGATTTCGTGTCGTCGGTAGTGATGCGCAGCACGACCTCAAGAACGGCCTCTAGTCCCAACTGCTGTTTAACTTCAGCGATTCTCTCCGCGAACGGTCGTAGTCGAGCTACCAAGGTGGATGACATCTCGTAGATGTCGATTGCCTCATCCTCGACGTGGTCCGTAGAGACCTTCCAAATGGAGTGCTTAGGACGCGGGTCGCCTTTGCGTTGCGCCCTAGTCGGCTCAATGCCCACGAGGCGTGTCACCTCATTGGGGTCGAAGTCTTTCCCATACAGGGCGAAATAGACTCTGCCTTCGTTGGTCACTGACACAATACCTCCCAGACCCTCACAATCGCGCCATGAAAGGTTTTCTTGACCTCACGCACAGCTACCCACTACCTGAGTTATTCACAGGGCCAAACGTGGCCTCCCTGGCTGCCACCTCATCGCGATACTGCCGGTTTGCCCCTTTGATGAGGCTGACCATGCAATAGATGAACAGCCCGAGAAACATTACAGTGAAGGCAAGAGATGCATAGACCCACATGCTGGCCCTATCGGCTGGCCATCGTGCCGGATCGGCAGCATTCAGCCACGCATAAAAGACAACGCACGTCGCAGTGTAGCCACCAGCTGGTAATGACACTATCAGACCAAGCCAGAGAAGTAGCCTCTTTCGACCAGTCATGACCCGCCGCTCCTCTTCGGTTCAAGGTAGCTGCCAAACAGAAGAACGCCAAGACCCACTAGCGCGGCACCGAACACCCACAGGTATTCAGGCAGGGTGATAGCTGGCCCCTTTACCCAAAGTAGCGAACCGCACAGAACGCATCCCCCGACTATCTGGATTGCCCGTGCAAGTAGCTTCATGCGTCGCAGACCTTCGCAATCGCTCCATACGCGGTTTTCTTGACCTCTGGCACGCTACCCATTTGCGCCACGTTGAATGCGGCGAAGGGCTGCAGCTTTGAGGTCCGGCCATTGCTCCAGCATTTTGATGGCTTCGCCATGACCTTGGCCGACAGCGGTGATCAACAGGCTCTCTGCTCGTGCCAGATCGTCCATTGAACGATTCTTCATCGCAGAACTATGAAGCTCTATGAAGAGGTGATAGTAGGCATCGGTGTCACCGGCAAGAACCTCGCCTTCAAGCTCCTGTCGATATTGCTGATGAGCCAGCTCCGCTTCGGTCTCGTAATCACGAATACCCACCTTCATTAATGCGTGGAGGTCCAGAAGGGAAAACACCATGCCGCCTAAGGCTTGCTCGGCTTCCGAAGGAGATTTTGCCTGGAAGAAGGAAATGTCAGGACAGACCCCGTCAAACTCGGTAGCCCGAATCTTCTCTGTATTGGCGACCGCAGTTGAGTAGAAGATGATCTTCCGCTCATCTTCATCGTAATGAATAACCAGGTCACGCTTTTCGTTAGACATTCGGCTCCTATCCAGCCCGGCAGACAAGATGAATTGGGCACTCTCCGCACCTTAACGCAACGACATGCGCATATCAACCTTGGCGTGATCCTGGCGTATTGTTAGCAGGGTGGGAAGTCTTAGAAAAAGGACGACCTGCTGAAGGCTATGGTTGTAATTTGCGCTGCGTCAATTTGAAAATCATCACGTAAGGTCGAGCAAGAGCTACGGTCTGGATTTTTGGATGTTATGGCATAGAATGGCAATATCTGACATTAACTTGGAGCCAGCCATGTCCCTCAACGTATCTTTGCCGCCGGAGCTTGAAAGCCGTGTGCGCCAGCATGTCGAATCAGGACTCTACAGTTCAGCCAGTGAGGTGATCCGGGAAGCACTGCGCCTGTTTGAAGCCTATCAAGGCGTTCAGGCTGCCAATCTGGCTGCGCTCAAGGCCGACATCGCTCAAGGTGTTGCCGATATAAACGCCGGTCGCGTGCGTGAAGTGAGCATGTCCAGCATAAAGGAGCGCGGCAGGGCGATCCTGGCATCACCGAAGGCGGTCTGATGGCGAAGGTCTTCTATTCGGCCAGCACCGAAAATGACTTGCTGGAGGCTTGGCTATACGTTGCTGAAGATAGCGATCACAGCGGCAGATCGCATGCTTGACCAGATAGAAGCCGAGGCCATCCGGTTGCTGGATCAACCGCTGATGGGCCGTGAGCGCCCCGAACTCTCGCCGGGCATAAGAAGCTGACCCACTTCGACGCCCTACATCCTGTTCTACTTCCCAAACGAGCATGGGGTCGTCGTGGCTAGAGTGCTGCATCACGCGAGAGATATTCCGGCAATCGACCACTGGCCTGCACACTGATGGGCTTCGACGGCTTGCGGCGTAAGGGTGTCAAAGAAGAGGAAGCCCTGGCCTAGTCACGCGGATTCTTCGTCTTAGGAATCATCTGACTATCGAAGGGTTCTTGGGCAGACTCCACCTGGACAACTTTGAAAGACACCTCGTCGCCAAAACTAATCCGCTTTTTCACCCAACGCAAAATCTCTTCGGTTTTCTCGTCCCGAGGACAAAGGCCCATGCACTCAACTTCACAGCCTGGCGGCTCTTCGCCTTTCTGCGTCACGAAGAGCATGGCAGTGAGTTGCTGAAACGTCTCAGCGCCACACGTGGCTTTCAGTTCCCCGTTATGATGGATTTCAATGGCGATCATAACCCTCTCCTGATGCCTGTATCAGTATCTGTTTTACTTCCGGGCTCCGCGCAAAACTGGCCGCCTTCAGTCCTTCCTTGGTGGTGGCAGACAGATCAGCGCCTGCCTTTAACAGCATCCGAATGACTTCGATGCTTCCTTGCTCAACGGCCAGCATGAGCGGAGTGCGCCCGAATCTGTCTTTAATATCGACCGACTGTCCTGCTTCGATGTAATACTTGGCAGTCCCTACGTCGTTCGCCATCGCAGCATAAAAGATAGAAGGCTCCTGCGCTATTACGACCAAAGGAAACAGCAATACGCCTAACAGCGACCATCTCGCCCTCATCGCATATCAGTCAAGACAAAGAACGACACCGGGGGTGATGGATTTGTCGTCCTTGAATCGGACCCCACACCGGCAACCGCTACCGAAAACAGCAATCACGCGATCCTGCTCAACGATCAATTTGCGTTTTACGGAATTTTGGTTGGCAAGTGAAATCGCTTCGGACTTTGAAATCCCCTCTGGCATAGTTCGGCAGAGGTTTTCCGCTTCGACAAAACTATTACGAAGACGCCAGCCAGAAATGCTCAAGAGTCCTACCAGAAGGCATATAGCCGCAACGATGCTGAATAAGGCTTCACGCCGACTGATCTTCATGCCCCTCTCTCAGACCCTCACAATCGCGCCATACGCGGTTTTCTCGACCTTGGGCATGACTACCACTACCTGAGTTATTCACAGGGGCGGATGCCCTTATAACGGTTGCGTAGCCAACCCCACGATACCCACACTGCCTTCGCGACCACGATAGTTCCAACCGCCAGAAAAGTAAGCGCAGCGAACATGGACGGCACATAGTAGTGACCAGGCATGTCGGTGACGAAAGTTAGTGCCGACACCATCACAAGGCTAATACAGTAACCAAACACCGCGAGAAGGCGCCTCCAGGGCAGATTGATAGCAATGGGCCGCACCAGGATATAAAGCAAAGCAGTCTCTATAGCCAGAACCGCCCAGATGAGGAAGACGCCGCGCCATGGATATGGCTGAGGCCAAGGGTCTAAGACCAAACCCGGAAACTGAGCCTGCCTGACGGCCAATCCTGCGAATAGCGCCCAATAAGCCGTCATGCCATATAGCTTCGCTCTTCCAGCCACTACCCGCTCACCTCCGGGTTGAACACAACGAAGTGAGGTGATCCCTCGAAAGTTTTATCCCGGTCTGATAGATGCAGGTGGGAGTAATCCTTGCCCATCCTTTCTATCTCGCCGGCAGCAAACTGGAGGAACCTCGCAATCCGCCTTAGGTCTTCTGGCTTCGCCACGAGCGTCACCTCGGCGAGTTCATCGGACCTGATGTCTTCGATAGGAAGTCCTTGGTCCTTGTATCCAAAGAGCTGCATAGTTATCCGATCAATAGAGCTTGATTTTCCAAGATCAGATCTGTGAGGCGGTGCGGAATACCCTCTCCAGTCAGGCATTCTGACAGCAATCGAATGTTCTGGACCTTGGTTCCGTTCTTGAATTCCGGGCCGCCTTCAGTCTCCCAATAGAAGGTCGCTGGGATCACGACATGCGCCAGATCGTCGTAGTCAAACGGCTGGCCCCATAACCCTCCATCGGCGATGTGAGTGTCAAGAATGTCCTCATAATCTGGAATGCCGGAATACCAGTAATGAACGCCTGAATGAACCGCATTGAAAGTTGTCCAAGCACACCATGAGTCGCTTCGTTGTGCGAATGGCAAGCCCTTGCCAAGCACTGAACGGCAACACAAGAAAAATGACTTCCACTGAGCGTTATTCATCCCCGCACCCTACCTCAACACCATTGGCATATCAACGGTGGCGTAGTCATGGCGGGTTCTTGTCCAGGTGGGAAGTCTTAGAAAAAAGCGACCTGTTGATGGCTATGGTTGTGATTTGCGGGGGTTGGATTTGAAGATCGCCTACGGCGGAGAGACATCCTTGACCGTGACTAAGTGATGACCCAGAATGCCCCGGAGAATTGCTACAAACCTTCTCTTACTGGTTTGCGGATATTCATAAAATTCAACAACTTGGCAAAATCGGAAAAGACTCCTGCTCCCTTCCGCCACTTTCCCGCGACTAATGGCCCACCAACCCTTCCACGGCAGCATTCCCGACGACCGGTTCTACTGCCCGCGCCACGACATGTGGGTGCAGCCGCAAGCCAATGGCGTGGTGTTGATCGGCGCCAGCAGCTTCGGCATTTTTCTCGCCGGACAACTCATTGCCTTCACCGCCAAGCCGCGCGGCGCCGAAGTCGCGATCGACCGCGGCATGGGCACCGTCGAATCGCGCAAGACGGTGGTGGCGGTGCACGCACCGATCTCCTTCGTATTGCTCGAAGGCAACGAAACCGCCGAAGAACAGCCCCGACTGCTCAATCTCGACCCCTACGGTGCGGGCTGGATGGCCCGCGCCCGGCCAACCCGCTGGGCGGAAGAAAAAGCCGGCCTGGTCGATGCCGCCGCCTATCGCCGGCATGTGCTGCACCTGGAACCGGAAGCCCGCCTTGACTGACAAACTGGCCATCCTGCTCTGGGCTGCGACGCCCGACCAACCCGCGCTCTGCGTCACGCCGCTGGTCCACGCACTGGCCGCCCGTGCCCTCGATGCCGAGGTCGAAATCCATTTCGCCGGCCCGGCCGTCCGCCTGTTGGTCGTTGGGGTTGCCGCAAAACTGTTTCCGACGCCCAGCCAAGAAAAATCGCTCGGCGACTTTCTCGACGAAGTGTCTGCCGAGGGCGCCAGCCTGCTCGCCTGCAGCATGGCCACGGCAGCCTGGGTCGAGCCCGATGAACAATTGTTGCCGGGCTGTTCGGCGGCCGGCGCGACGGCATTTGTCGCACGCACGCTCGACCCGGCATGGCGAACCCTGGTCTATTGATGCCGGCCAAGCACATCACCGGCGTCATTCTGGCCGGCGGCCTCGGTCGCCGTATGGGCGGCGTGGACAAAGGCCTGCAGATGCTCGATGGCCGACCGCTGGTTCGCCATGTCGCAGAACGACTGGCGCCGCAAGTCGATCAATTGATGATCAACGCCAATCGCAGCCAGGCGCAATACGCCAGTCTGGGCTACCCGATCTTTTCCGATCTGGTTCCGGACTTTGCCGGTCCGCTGGCCGGCCTGCACGCTGCACTCAGCCAGGCGCAAAGCGAACTGGTCGTCACCGCCCCCTGCGACTCGCCCTACTTGCCACTTGATCTGGTTTCCCGCCTGCATGCGGCGTTGCTGGCCCAGCGCAGCGATGTCGCCATCGCCCGCAGCGGCGGCCGCGTTCACCCGGTGTTCTGTCTATGCCGTACGGCCTTGCGCAACGACCTGCACGACTTTCTCGAAAGCGGCGGCCGCAAGGTCATGGACTGGTGCGCCAGGCAGGGCGCAATCGAAGTCGACTTCGACGACCAGCCGGAAAGTTTCCGTAACTTCAACACCTTGGCAGACCTGCAGCCACGCTGACACGATTTCGCCATATTGTGGTAAACCGCTATTGCGCCGCACCACCAGCCTCCTATACTTCTGCCCGCAGGATAAAAAAACAGCCGTAAAAGGAGCACAGCAATGAACGTCAAAATCCACTATCGCATCACGCAGGACCGTGCCGGACTGCCGCAGGATTACACGGGCGCCCGCCGCTTCGCGCTGAGCGAAGGCATCGCCATCGAAGAGATCGCGAAGTCCGAACTGGCCGCCGACTACCAGATCCCGACCAGCGCCGTCGAAATCTGCAAGATCGAGCACTGATCCGGGCGGGGAATCTCCCGCTGCGATCAGGACGTTCAGCTCAACCGGAAGACCTCCCGTTCGCCAGGCCGGCGAAGAGGGAGGTTTTTCGCTTTTTCAGCCGCCAACCCAAAAATTCCATTGGAATTGCTGCACCGCAGCTACATTCTGTTACACAAGGCTACGAAAGCACGACAGACGGGGCGCCGCGGGAAACGTACACTGCAATCGTGCATTGAACCCCTCCTCTCGAAACCCCCTTTCGAGAATTTCAAACCCCGCTGCTAGCGGGGTTTTTTTTGCCCATATGCCAAAAGTAAGCCGTTATAATTACGCACTTTTATTTTTGCGCATTGAGGTAATCAGCATGGCCGAGCAGCACTCATCCAAGAGCATCATGTGGGCCGTGATCGGGATCGCTATCGTCCTGATCGCCGTCATTTTCCCGCTGACCATGAAAAAATCGACCTCTGCTGCTGACGCAGCCGGGGGCAATGACGAAGCTGATATCCGCATCCAACCGGTTGCCAAGTTCGAACTGACCAAGGCTGCCGCACCGGCCGCCGCCGGCGCACCGAAGGATGGCCCGACCGTCTTCAATACTGTCTGTGGCGCCTGCCATAACACCGGTGCCGCCGGCGCACCGAAGGCTGGCGACAAGGCCGCCTGGGCACCGCGTATCGCGCAAGGCAAGGATGCCTTGTACACCAGCGCACTGAACGGCAAGAACGCCATGCCGGCTCGCGGTGGTGCAGCCGACCTGAGCGACGCCGAAGTCAAGGCTGCTGTCGATCACCTGCTCGGTCTGGCCAAGTAATCCCCCGAATTACAAAAAGGAGGCTGCGGCCTCCTTTTTTTTCGTCCAAACCCCCTGGCTCACACGCCGATACAACAAAGGCGCCCCTAGGGCGCCTTTGAACGATTTGGCGCGTGGAAGCCCATCACCGGTCGCGCAGTAAACGAGCGACTTATTGCTTGGCCGCCTCAGCATTGGCCGGTTCAGCCGCGGGCTTGACCGACTTCTTTGCCTTATTGGATTTCTTCTCGACCGGCTTCGCGGCGCCCCCTTTTGCATCGCCAGGCAGCGCAACGATAGCTGCTGGTTTGACCTCCGGGGCCTTGACCTCGGTCTTCGGTGCTTCGGCTTTGACGGTTGCGGCAGCCGGCGTGGCCGCCTTGCTTTCGGTTCCAGCCGGCTTGACGTCGGCCGAATGGGCAACACCAAAAGCGGCTGCAATGGCGAGGGCGATAAGTTGCTTGGTCATGTTGAATCTCCTGAGTGATTTATTCGGTATTTGCTCCGGCCTTGCGATATTGCATAGCCTTGTAGCGAATAACGCGCTCACTCAGCGCCCCGATGTCAGAAGCAGCGTAACCCGCGGTAACGCCCTGTCACCGGACAGTTAGGTTTTTTTGCTGGCCAGCATGGCCTTCATGGCATCGAGCCGGGCACTGCCGGTCGCCTTGTCCGGCATCTTGTCCTCCTTGCCCCCCGAGAAACGAATATCTTCCTTGCCCATTTCATCGATGAAGCGCGACGGCTCGCAGGGGATGTACTCGCGTGCCTGCTTGCGCCGTTCGCAATAGGAGATATGCAGCGAATACTGGGCACGGGTGATGCCGACATACATCAACCGTCGCTCTTCCTCGATCTTGGTCGGATCGGTCGATTCGCGATGCGGCAAGATGCCCTCCTCGACGCCGACCAGAAAGACGTTCTTGTACTCCAGCCCCTTGGAAGCATGCAGCGTCGACAGTTGCACGGCATCGACCTCTTCTTCGTTCTGCTTGTCGAGCATGTTGATCAGCGCAATGCTCTGCGTCAGTTCGATCAGCGTCTTGCCGTCCATCTCGCCTTTCCGGTTCAGCCAGTTGGCAAACTCGCAGACGTTGCCCCAGCGGGTTTGCGCTGTCCGCTCTGCCTCCAGGTCGTAGAGATAGGTCTCGTAATCAATCGCCTTGATCAAATCCGGCAACACCTGGTGCGCCGGCTCCCGCACGGCGCGCTCCTGAGTCCGATTGATGAAGTGGCAGAACTCGAGCAAGGGTTCGAGCTGGCGCGCCTGGACCCGCTGCGCAAAGCCTTCCTCGAAAGCTGCCTGGAACAGCGAAATATGGCGTTCGCCGGCGTAGGTGCCAAGCACTTGCAGCGTTGCCGCGCCAATCCCGCGTTTCGGCGTGGTGGCGGCGCGAATGAAGGCAGGGTCATCGTCCTCGTTGGTCAACAGGCGCAGGTAGGAAATGATGTCCTTGATTTCCGCCTTGTCGAAGAACGACTTGCCGCCCGACAGCAGGTAGGGGATGCGATGGTCGCGCAGGTACTCCTCGAAGGTCCGCGCCTGATGGTTCGACCGGTAGAGGATGGCGTAATCCTTGAACTTGGCGCGGTTCTCGAAACGGTGCGCCTGCAGTTTCATGACCACGCCTTCGGCTTCGGCATCGTTGTCGCGACAGGCCGTGACGTGGATCGGATCGCCCATGCCCAGTTCCGACCAGAGTTTCTTGTCGAACAGCTTTTCGTTATTGGCGATGACATTGTTCGCCGCCTTCAGGATGGTGACGGTGGAGCGATAGTTCTGCTCCAGCTTGATCACCTTCAGCGCCGGAAACTCGGCCGGCAGCTTCTTCAGGTTGTCGATATCGGCGCCCCGCCAGCCGTAGATTGCCTGATCGTCGTCACCCACCGCGGTAAATTGGGCGCGCACGCCAGTCAGCAATTTGAGCAACTGGTACTGGCAGGCATTGGTGTCCTGATACTCGTCGACCAGCAAGTAGCGCAGGCGATTCTGCCACTTGTCGGCAATCTCGGGATGATTGCGAAACAGATAGACCGGCAGGCCGATCAAGTCATCGAAATCGACCGCCTGATAAGCCTTCAGCGTTGCCTCGTAGGTCAGGAAGGCATGCGCGGCCAGGCTCTCGTGCTCGTCGCGTGCCAGGCCAAGCGCAGCCTCCGGCGTCACCAGCGCATTCTTCCAGTTCGAGATGATCGACTGCAGGATACGCAGCGTCGCCTTGTCCACTGTCTTCGCGGCTTCGCTGATGATGCCGGCACAATCCGCCGAATCGAAAATCGAGAAGCGCGGCTTGTAGCCCAGCGCCTTGGCTTCTTCGCGCAGGATACGCACGCCCAGCGAGTGGAAGGTCGAAATCTGCAACTGGTCGGCGAGCGGTTTGGCGAGGATCTTGCCGATCCGCTCCTGCATTTCCTTGGCCGCTTTGTTGGTGAAGGTGATCGCCGCCACATTGCGCGGCTGGTAGTCGCAATCCTGCACCAGGTAGGCGATTTTCTGCGTGATCACCCGGGTCTTGCCCGACCCCGCCCCGGCCAGCACCAGTAAAGGACCGTCGAGATAGTGAATGGCTTCGCGCTGCTGGGGATTGAGACCTGACATGGCTTCCGGAAAATGACAGCGCCCCGGCAAAGCGGGGCGCTTGGATAGGTTGCCACTATTTTAACCCAGCCTTTAGCGACTGGAAATCAAGCACTTATTCAGACTGAATCATCAATCCCCAAACCACTGGCGGGCAATGCAACGGTCTTGATCAGGCCCTCCGCATCATGGCCAAGCAAGGCGAGTTCGGCGGCAACTTGGCGGGCATCCTGCAAGACCTGCTCGCGCCCCATGAAAGGCCCCAGCGACTTCGGATCGACCTCGGCCAGCTCCTGCTGCAGGCTGCGCTGGCGGTCGCCCTCCACCCCCTCGGAGGCCTCGACCCGCCGCACCTGTTCCTCGGCAACGTGCCGCACGCGCTCCACGGATTCCCGGGAGTAACGTTGCGTCGTCGAATCGAGGCGGTTCAGTTTCATGGACAGGCTCCTTGAACCTGTCTACGGCATCAGAACCGTCCGGCTTTAATCAGAGCGCCCCGAAAACCTTCTTCAGCAAGTCGCTGCCTGCACCAATAGGGTTGGCGCGCAGCTTTTTCTCTTCTTCGGCAATCATCGCAAACAGGCCATCCATGGCCTTTTGCGTCACATAACCATCAAGATCGGCGTCCTTCTGGTCGATCAGGCCGCTACTCGCCGCTTTGCCGGCAAAACTGTTGTACTGCTCGGCGAGGTCGAGCTTCTTGGTCGATGCTTTGACGATCGGCATGAACTTCGCCGTCAGCTGCTCGGTCGAGGTCCGTTTGAAGTATTGCGTCACGCTGTCGTCACCGCCAGTCAGGATACCCTTGGCATCCTGCACGCTCATCTTCTTGATCGAGTCGGTGAGGATCGGCTTGGCTTCGGCCACGGCCTGTTCCGCCGCATGGTTCATGGTCTCGATCAGTTGATCGGCCTGCTTGCCCATGCCGAACATGCGCAGCCCCTTCTCGGCTTTCTGCAAATAGCCGGGCAGCGGAATCTTCACCTTGCTGTTGCCGAGAAAACCACCATCCTTGCCGAGCGAGGCGACGGCGTAATCCGCCCCCTTGGCCAGCGCCTCCTTGACCCCGGCACTGGCATCGCCAGTCGAGATTGCGTCCAGCCCGCCGGCCTGGGCCAGCGTGGTCAGCAGGGAAAAAGCCAGGGCAACAAGCGGTTTGAACATGCGTTTCATGACAGCTCCCGAAAAGGGTCAAACAATATCCAGATGACCGATACCGGTCGTCAGGTCGCGGTCTTTCGATTCCTTGCCGTTGAGTTTGATCTGCAGACGCAAGTCGTTCAAGGAGTCGGCATTGCGCAGCGCATCTTCGTAGGTGATGCGGCCTGCCTCGTAATGGTCGAACAAGGCCTGATCGAAGGTCTGCATGCCGAGTTCGCGCGACTTCTTCATGATTTCCTTGATCTCGTGCACCTCGCCCTTGAAGATCAGATCGGAAATCAGCGGCGAATTGAGCATGATCTCGATCGCCGCGACACGCCCCTTGCCGTCTTTCTTGGGCAGCAGGCGCTGCGAGACCAGGCCGCGCAGGTTGAGTGAAAGGTCCATTAGCAACTGCTGCCGACGCTCTTCCGGGAAAAAGTTGATGATCCGGTCCATCGCCTGGTTGGCGCTGTTGGCGTGCAGCGTGGCCAGGCAAAGGTGGCCGGTTTCGGCGAAGGCAATGGCGTAATCCATGGTGTCGCGGTCGCGGATTTCACCCATCAGGATGACATCCGGCGCCTGGCGCAGGGTATTCCTCAGCGCCGGGCCCCAGTCGTCGGTATCGACGCCGACTTCGCGCTGGGTGACGATGCAGTTCTTGTGCTCATGAACGTATTCGATCGGGTCCTCGATGGTGATGATGTGTCCATACGAGTTCTCGTTGCGATAATCGACCACGGCCGCCAGCGAAGTCGTCTTCCCGGTACCGGTACCGCCGACGAAGATGACCAGGCCACGTTTGGTCAGCGCGATGTCCTTGAGGACAGGTGGCAGGCCGAGATCATCCAGCTTGGGGATGGTCATGTTGATGGTGCGACAGACCACCCCCATACGCCCTTGCTGGACGAAGGCATTGACCCGGAAGCGACCGATGCTGGCCGGCGAAATGGCGAAATTGCATTCCTTGGTCGCTTCGAATTCGGCAGCCTGGCGATCGTTCATGATCGAGCGGGCGAGTTCGGCCGTATGCGAAGCGGTCAGCACCTGGTTGGAGACCGGCGTGATCTTGCCGTCAATCTTGATCGCCGGCGGAAAACCCGCCGTGATGAAAAGGTCCGACCCTTTTTTTTGCGCCATCAGGCGCAGCAGGTCGTGCATGAACTTCATTGCCTGATCGCGTTCCATCCCCAATCCCTCTCTTTTAAGTCATCCCGGATCAAGCCGGGAATGCGTCCTTGTTGGCTGCCTTGTTGCGGGCTTCGGCGCTGGACACGATATTGCGCCGAACCATGTCCGCCAGGTTCTGGTCGAGTGTCTGCATGCCGAAGTTCTGACCGGTCTGGATCGCCGAATACATCTGGGCGATCTTGTTTTCACGGATCAGATTGCGGATGGCCGGCGTGCCGATCATGATTTCGTGCGCCGCCACCCGGCCGGTCCCATCCTTGGTCTTGAGTAGCGTTTGCGAGATGACCGCACGCAGCGACTCGGAAAGCATCGAGCGGACCATTTCCTTTTCGGCAGCCGGAAACACGTCGACCACCCGGTCGATGGTCTTGGCGGCCGAGGAGGTATGCAGGGTGCCGAACACCAGGTGACCGGTTTCTGCTGCGGTGAGTGCCAGCCGAATGGTTTCCAGGTCGCGCATTTCGCCCACCAGGATGACGTCCGGATCTTCGCGCAGCGCCGAGCGCAAGGCGTTCGAGAAGGACAGCGTATGCGGCCCGACCTCGCGCTGGTTGATCAGGCACTTCTTGGCCTCATGGACGAATTCGATCGGATCCTCGACGGTCAGGATATGGCCGTAATCGTTTTCATTGATGTGATTGACCATCGCCGCCAGGGTCGTCGATTTGCCGGAACCGGTCGGGCCGGTTACCAGAACGATGCCCCGGGGAAACTCGGCGATATCCTTGAAGATCCGCGGGCAATTGAGCTCTTCGAGCGTCAACACCTTGGAAGGAATGGTCCGGAAAACCGCGCCGGCGCCTCGTTGCTGATTGAAGGCATTGACCCGGAAACGGGCCAGATTGGGAATTTCGAAAGAAAAGTCGCACTCCAGCGTTTCTTCATACACCTTGCGCTGGCCGTCGTTCATGATGTCGTACACCATGCCATGAACGTCCTTGTGCTCCATCGCCGGCAGGTTGATGCGGCGCACGTCGCCATGCACGCGGATCATCGGCGGCAGGCCGGAAGACAAATGGAGGTCGGAAGCCTTGTTCTTGACGCTGAAGGCCAGCAGTTCGGTGATGTCCATGCGGGATCGTCCTTGATGCGCGTTTGGCGCGTGTATACTGGGAAGCAGACGTGATTCCAAAGGATTATGAGCGCAATCGCCACCAACCTGCAAGCAGTCCAGATGCGTATCGCCGATGCAGCAAAGGCCGCTGGCAGAAGGCCGGAAAGCATTCTGCTGCTTGCCGTCAGCAAGACCTGGCCGCTCTCCCATGTGCTCGATGCCGCAGCAGCGGGACAACGCGCCTTCGGTGAAAACTATGTGCAAGAGGGAGCCGAGAAAGCCGGTGCCACGCAACAACTCGGACTCGACTGGCACTTCATCGGCCCCTTGCAAAGCAACAAGACGCGCCTCGTCGCCGAACATTTCGCCTGGGTGCACTCGATCGACCGCCTGAAAATCGCCGAACGCCTGGCCAGCCAACGCCCGGCAGATCTGCCGCCGCTTCAGGTGTGCATCCAGATCAATGTCTCGGGCGAGGCGAGCAAAAGCGGCTGCGCGCCGGAAGAAGCGCTGGCCCTGTGTCAGGCGGTCAGCCGCTTGCCCGGGCTTCGCCTGCGCGGCCTGATGGCGATTCCCGAGCCGACCGACGACGTTGCAGCGCAGCGTGCGCCTTTCCGTCAATTGCGGGAAATCTACGAACATATCCGGGCGGCGGGCATGCCGCTCGATACCTTGTCGATGGGCATGTCCCACGATCTCGAAGCAGCCATTGCCGAGGGCGCGACCATCGTCCGCATCGGCACGGCCATTTTTGGTGAAAGAAACTACGCATGAAAATTACCTTCCTTGGCGGCGGCAACATGGCCAACGCGCTGATCGGCGGCATGTTGAAACAAGGCTTCGCAGCCGGCGACATCACGGTCATCGACCCGGGCAGCGAAGCCCGCGCCAAACTAGCCGCCAGCTATGGCGTCCAATGCCTTGCCGCGGCCAGCGAATTGAGCACCGTCGGCGACCTGCTGCTGCTCGCCGTCAAGCCGCAACAAATGAAGGAAGCCGTACTGCCGTTGAGCGACAAATTGGGCCAAGGCCTGGTCGTCAGCATCGCCGCCGGGCTTGATCTGGAAACCCTGTCGCGTTTCCTCGGCGGCCACCGCAGGATCGTGCGCTGCATGCCGAACACCCCAGCCTTGATCGGTGCCGGCATCACCGGCTTGTGCCCCCTGCCGGAAGTCTCAGCCGACCAACGTGCAGCGGCTGACCGCGTCCTACGCGCCGTCGGCACCACGGTCTGGATCGAGGACGAAGGCAAGATGGATGGCGTCACTGCCTTGTCGGGCAGTGGCCCAGCCTATGTCTTCCTGTTCATCGAAGCCCTGCAACAAGCTGCGACCGATCTCGGCTTCACCGCCGAACAAGGCAGACTGCTGGCCATCGAGACGGTGCAGGGTGCCGCCGCGCTGGCCGCACAATCGAGCGAGCCGGCCTCGGTGCTGCGCGAGCGCGTCACCTCCAAGGGCGGCACCACCGAAGCAGCACTGCGCACGATGGCCGAGCAAGGTGTCAAGGAAGGCATCATCGCCGGCGTCAAGGCCGCCGAAGCACGTGGCCAGGAACTCGGCAAACTGCTCGGTGCAGCCTGATGCAAGTCATTTATTTCCTGCTCGATGCAGTCGTCAGCTTCTTCTGCACGATCTTTTTGCTGCGCTTCATGATGCAGGCGATGCGGGTTTCCTTTGCCGGCCAGATCGGTAATTTTGTCATCGCACTGACCAACTGGGCAGTCAAACCGCTGCGCCGGATCATTCCCGGCGTCGGCGGCTTCGACTGGGCCAGCCTGTTCGCCGCGTTCGCCCTACAACTGCTCTTCTCGGGGCTGTTCCTTGCCCTCACCAGCCGCGACTTTCTGTCCGATGCCGCCAGCATTGGTCTGATGGCACTCTGGTTTGCGGTCAAGGCGCTGCTGCGCCTGGCAATCTACATCCAGATCGGCGCCTTGATCCTGCAGGCGGTGCTCTCCTGGGTCAATCCCTATTCGCCGCTGGGCGCCCCGGCCTACCAGCTGACCCGGCCGATCCTCGACCCGATTCGCCGCATCGTGCCGCTGATCTCCGGCATCGACCTGTCGCCCCTGGTCGCCATCCTGCTGCTGCAGGCCGCCCTGATGTTCCTGTGAGTACGTGGTATCGCCTGGCTGCCGATGGCCGGATCACCCTGACCCTGCATATCCAGCCCGGCGCCAAGAAAACTGGGTTTGCAGGGCTGCATGGCGACGCACTGAAAATTCGCCTGGCGGCCCCGCCGGTCGACGGCAAGGCGAATGAAGCGCTGGTTCGTTTTGTCGCAGAAACACTGGGATTGGCCAAGTCAGCCGTCAACCTGAAAAGCGGCCAAACCTCCCGCCGCAAGGTGCTGGAAGTAGTTGGCAGCTCGGTCAAGGCCATCAAGCAATTCGCCGGCAATTAAAGCCGGTAATAAAAACGGCGGCCGAAGCCGCCGTTTTTATTAGGTGCATAAGCTTACTTCTTGACGTTTTTCTTCGGTGCAGCCGGGGCTGCCTCATCCACCGTCAATTCGCCCTGCAGCTTGGCGACGCTTTTCTCGCCAAATCCCTTGACCGACTTCAAGTCATCCAATGACTTGAACGGACCATTCTTGGTCCGGTAATCGACAATGGCCGCTGCCTTTGCCGGGCTGATCCCCTTGACGGCGTCGAGTTCCTCGACGGTTGCGGTATTGAGATTAACCGCGGCGTAAGCCATACCGAAGCTGGCGGCAAAGGCGAGTACAAGCGCTACGAAACGTTTCATTGGAACATCCTCCTGGGCAGGAAAGTCATCAATCAGGGAAAGCATTTCAGCTGGGCCAAAGCCCGGCCGAAATATTCTAATTGAATATGACAATCAGATGAACAAAGAACGCGTGCGGCACCTAGCTGCCAAATACGACACGACCTCCGACCAGCGTCGTCTTGACCTTGCCGCTCATCATGTAGCCCTGCCACGGCGAATTCTTGCCGCGGCTCTTCAGGGCTTCCGGTGTCAGTTGCCAAGTGGCCTGCGGATCGAAAATGCAGACATCCGCCGCCGCTCCGACTGCCAGGTTGCCGCCGGCCAGGCCGAGCACCTCGGCCGGCGCCGAGGTAATCCGGGCCAGCGCCTGCGGCAAGGTCAGCTTGGCTGCCTCGGCCCATTTCAGGGTCAGCGGCAGCAGGACTTCAAGCCCGGTAGCCCCCGGCTTGGCCTCACCGAAAGGCAGCAACTTGTCGTCGGCACCGACCGGCGTATGGTCGGAACACAGCGCGAGCAACCCCGACGCCGCCGCATCCGACAGCGCCTGGCGATCGCCCTGTGCCCTCAAGGGCGGGCAGAAACGGGCATGCGGATTGAAGAAGCCAATATCATTTTCGGTCAGCAGCAGGTGATGCACGCCGACATCCGCCGTCACCGGCAAGCCCTCGGCTCGCGCCGCCTTGAGCAAGGCCACTCCGGCCGCCGAAGATAGGCGCGTCAGATGCACGCGGCACCCGGTATCGCGGACCAGTTGCACGATGGTGGCAATGGCAATGGTTTCGGCTGCCACCGGAATACCGGCCAGACCGAGGCGGCTGGCCACCTCGCCTTCATGGGCGATACCGTTGCGCGACAGCCAGTAATCCTGCGGCTGCAGCCACACGGCAAAACCGAAAGTGGCGGCGTACTCCATGGCGCGCAGCAGGGCCTCGGTATCGACCACCGGCTTGTTGGCCTGCGAGAAGGCAACACACCCGGCCTTCTTGAGGCCGGCCAGCTCGGCCAGGCGTTCGCCTTTCAACCCTTGGGTCAGCGCCCCAAGCGGCAGGACGCGCGCCTTGCCGATTTCGGTACCGCGATGCACCAACCGATCAGCCAGTTCCGGCTCATCGAGCGGCGGATCGGCATCCGGCGGCACGACCACCGAGGTCACCCCGCCGGCCACGGCCGCGGCCAGCTCGGCTTCGATACTGTTCAAGCGGGCACCGAGGTCGATCAGCCCGGGGCAGACGACACAGCCCGCGGCATCGATGCTCTGGCCGGCCACAAAGCCGGCTGGCGCCTCGCCCAGACCAGCAATCCGCCCGTCGGTGATGTACAACGTGGTGTTGCGGTCGATATTGGCCTGCGGGTCGACGACGCGACCATTCCTGATTTCAATGTTCATCTCAATTCCCCGCAACAATGCTCATCACGGCCATGCGCACGGCAATACCGAAGGTAACCTGGGGCAGGATGACGGCCTGCGAACCGTCGGCCACCGCCGAATGGATTTCGACCCCCCGATTCATCGGGCCCGGGTGCATCACGATGGCATCCGGCTTGGCCAGCGCCAGCTTCTGCGGCGTCAGGCCGTAGTGGCGGAAGTACTCGCCGGCCGAGGGCAGCAAGGCGCCGTTCATGCGCTCGTTCTGCAGGCGCAGCATGATGATCACGTCGCAATCCTTGAGGCCCTCGTTCATGTCGTGGAACACCTGTACGCCAAGCTTGTCGAGATGCTTGGGCAGCAAGGTCTCCGGCCCGATGGCCCGGACTTCCGGCACGCCGAGCGTGGTCAGCGCATGGATGTCCGAACGGGCCACGCGCGAATGCAGGATGTCGCCGACGATGGCGACCCGCAACTGCGTGAAGTCCTTCTTGTAATGCCGGATGGTGTACATATCGAGCAAGCCCTGCGTCGGGTGGGCATGACGACCGTCACCGGCATTGACCACATGCACGTCGTCGCGCCCGATCCGTTGCAGATGTTCTGCGATCAGATAGGGCGCACCGCTCGACGCATGGCGGACGACAAACAGGTTGGCGTGCATGGCGACCAGGTTGTCGATGGTATCGAGCAGGGTTTCGCCCTTGCTGGCCGATGACTTGTTGATATCGAGATTGATCACGTCGGCGCTCAAACGCTTGGCGGCAATCTCGAAGGTGGTACGGGTCCGCGTCGAGTTCTCGAAGAACAGGTTAAACACGCTCTTGCCGCGCAGCAACGGCACTTTCTTGACTTCGCGGGCCGAGATTTCCATGAAGGAGGCGGCGGTATCGAGAATTTGCGTCAGGATGCCCTTGGGCAAGCCTTCAATCGACATCAGGTGAATCAGCTCACCGTGCTTGTTCAACTGCGGATTATGCATTTTCCAGTCTCCACGCCAGTCGCCCGTCATCCTGGCGCGCCAGCACCAGGCTTTGCTTGCCGCTCAACTCGACATCCCACACGCCGTAGGTCGCGCCGATCGGCAATTCACGCTCGCCCCGATCGGCCAGCACGGCCAGATCGACGGCTGCCGGGCGGCCGTAGTCGAACAGTTCGTTGATTGCCGCCCGCGTCGTCCGACCGGTATAGAGCACGTCATCGATCAGGATGATGTGGCGGCCTTCGACATCGAAGGGGATGACCGTCGGCTTGCATTGCGGATGCAAGCCCTTCTCGGCGAAATCATCGCGATAGAAGGAAACATCGATCATGCCGATATCGTCCGACAGATCGAGCAATGCTTTCAGGCGTTCGGCGATCCAGACACCGCCGCTGAAAATGCCGACCAGGGCGGGATTGCGATGCAATTGCGGGCGAATCAGCTCGGCCAGCTGGCGACACTGCGCCTCGGCATCGGGCAGGGGGTTAAGCAGAGAGGACATGGTGCGGGCTTTCGAACCAGGTTTGAAGAATGAGTTGCGCCGCCACCGCATCGAGCAGCGGCTTGGCGGACTTGCTGTTGCGGCCGGTTTCACGCAGGCGCGCTTCGGCATCGAGCGAAGTCATGCGTTCGTCGGCAAAACCGACCGGCAGGTTGAAACGGCGTTTCAGGCGCTCGGCGAACTTGGTTGCCAAGCGGGTCATTTCATGGGGCGTGCCGTCGGCATGGGTGGGCAACCCGACGACCAGTTGTACCGGCTGCCATTCGGCAATCAGCTTGCCAATGGCGGCGAAGCGGTCGTCGTTCGACTCGGCATGAATGACAGTCAGCGGATGGGCACTACCCAACAAGGTCTCGCCGGTAGCGACACCAATCCGCTTTTCGCCGAAATCAAAAGCCAGGACGGTGCCCTCAGGCATGCCCGGCCACGTCGGAAAGCTGGGTGAAACTGACGCCAAGTTTCTGCATGGCCGCCGGCAACCGTTCTTCCGGCGGCAGATCGAACAGGATGCTGGCCTTTGCCGGCACCGTCAGCCACGAATTCTGGGCCAGTTCTTCCTCAAGCTGTCCGGCATCCCAACCGGCGTACCCCAGCGTGACCAAGATTTCCGCCGGCAAACCTGCTGAACCGACCGAGGCCAGGACATCGCGCGAACTGGTCAGGCCAACCTCGCCATTCACCGCCAGCGTCGATTGCCACTGGCCAACCGGGCGATGTAGCACAAAGCCGCGGTCGAGTTGCACCGGACCACCGAAATACACCGGCAACTTGGCCAACTCGGTCGCTTCCAGCTTGATGTCGATCTTCTCGAACAGTCCGGCCAGATCCATGTCGATCGGCCGATTGACGATAATTCCCAGCGCGCCGTTCTCGTTGTGCTCGCAGATATAGACCAGCGCATTGGAAAAATACGGATCCTCCAGCGCCGGCATGGCGATGAGGAAGTTGTCGGTCAGATTGACGTTGTCCATGGCTGGAATTTTAATCGCCGCCGGGGTACAAACCAACCATGAACATAGAAAAAGCCCTCGTCTGGTTCCGCCGCGATCTGCGCGACCACGACCACGCAGCGCTCAGCGCCGCCCTTGCCGAAGCCGGGCAGGTTTTCTGCGCCTTCGTCTTCGATACGAAAATTCTCGACTTGCTGAGTAACCGAAACGACCGGCGCGTCCATTTCATCCATGCCTCGCTGATCGAGCTCGACGCCTCGTTACGCGCTCGCGGTGGCGGCCTGATCGTCCGCCACGGCTGGGCCGAGCAGGAAATCCCGGCGCTGGCCGAAGCGCTGGGGGTCAATGCCGTGTTCACCCATCGCGATTACGAGCCGGCCGCCAAGCAGCGCGACAGCGAAGTGGCTGCCAGCCTGCAAGCCTTGGGCATCGGCTTCCACGCGTTCAAGGACCAGGCCGTCTTCGACGGTGACGAGGTGCTCACCCAGAGCGGCAAGCCCTATACCGTGTTTACGCCCTACAAGAACAGCTGGCTGAAGCGCCTGACCCCGGCCGATCACGCCCCTCACCCGTGCAACGGGCGGCTGGCCACAACGGCAGAGGCAGGCATCCCCGATCTGGCCCGTATCGGTTTTGCCGCCAGCGACCTCGGCGAACTGGGCATCCAGCCCGGCATGTCGGGGGCCCGCGCCTTGTGGGAAGAGTTCGCCGCCGGGCGCATCAAGCGCTATGGCGCCTTGCGCGATTTCCCGGCCATCAAGGGGGTGTCCTACCTATCGGTTCATTTGCGCTTCGGCACCATCTCGATTCGCGAGCTGGTTCGCCAGGCCGTTCAACCCGGCGCGGAAACCTGGCTCAGCGAGCTGATCTGGCGCGACTTCTATTTCATGATCCTCGACCGTTTCCCGCACGTGGTCGGCCACGCCTTCAAGCCCGAATACGACGCCATTGTTTGGGAAAACTGGCCCGAAGGCTTTGCCGCCTGGTGCGAAGGGCGCACCGGCTACCCACTGGTCGATGCAGCGATGCGCCAGCTCAGGCATAGCGGCTGGATGCACAACCGCCTGCGTATGGTCGTTGCGTCTTTCCTGAGCAAGGATCTCGGCATCGACTGGCGGCTCGGCGAGCAGTATTTCGCCGAACAGCTCAATGATTTCGATCTCTCGGCCAACAACGGCGGCTGGCAATGGGCCGCCTCGAGCGGCTGCGACGCCCAGCCCTATTTCCGAATTTTCAACCCGCTCACCCAGTCGGAAAAATTCGACCCGGAAGGTCGCTTCATCCGCCGATATGTTCCTGAACTGGCCAAGGTCCCCGACAAATACATCCATGCCCCCTGGCAGATGGGGCGAATCGAGCAGGAAGCGCTGGGCGTGGTGATTGGTCGCGACTACCCCGGACCGATTGTCGACCACGGCCAGGCCAGGGATAAAACCCTGGCCCGCTACGCCGTGGTCAAAAAGGCTTAACCGGCTTTCTTAGCCTGAACGAAGGCAGCAATCAGGCGAAGCAGTTCGTCTTCGTCGTAGGGCTTGCCGAGATAGTGGTTGGCACCGATTTCCAGCGCATAGTTGCGATGCTTGTCGGCCGTCCGCGAGGTGATCATCATCACCGGCAGGTGCTGCAGCCGTTCGTCGGCACGGATATTGCGCAACAGATCGAAACCGTCCATGCGCGGCATCTCGATATCGGATAGCACGACGTCCGGCATCACGTCGATCAACTGCTCCAGCGCATCGACACCATCCTTGGCCAACACCACCTGATAGCCTTCGCGAGTCAGCAACCGGCTGGTGATCTTGCGCACGGTCAGCGAATCGTCGACCACCATCACTGTCGGCAGGACTCCACCGACTTCTGCTGCGGCCGATTCAACCGCAACCGGTGCCGGCACGACGTGCTGAATGCTGATTACCGAGTTGCGGCTGGCCAATGCCACCGGATTGAGGATGAGCACAACGCGACCATCTCCCAGCACAGTTGCACCAGCAACGCCAACCACACGGGCCAATTGGGCGCCAATATTCTTGACCACAACTTCCTGATTGCCTTTCAGTTCGTCGACCTGAACAGCAACTCGCTGGCTACCCGAGCGTAACAAGAGGACCCAGTATTGCCGGTGCATTTCCGGCACGGCCTCACCATCCCCAAGCAAATGCGGCAAGAAATGGAAGGGATAGCGATTCCCCTGCCATTCGGCTTCGCCCTTCTCGCGCAAGACAGCCAGCGGCTTCTCCTTGAGTTCAAGGACTTGCTCGATCATCGTTGAAGGTACCGCATAGAGCTGCGTTCCGGCACGAACCAGCAAGGTCTGGGTAACCGCCAGGGTGAGCGGCAAATAGAGGCGGAAAGTCGTGCCCTGCCCTGGACGGGAAATGATTTCAATCCGCCCGCCCAGCGCCGCCACCTCGGTTTTCACCACATCCATCCCGACGCCGCGACCGGCCAGCTGCGTCAACTCGGTCGCTGTCGAAAACCCGGGCTGGAAAATGAAATCATAGAGCGCGGTTTCGTCAGCAGCCTGCCCGGGCTGCAGCAGACCCAATTCTTCAGCACGATGGCGAATCCGCTCGGCATCCAGACCTTTACCGTCATCCGACATCGCCAGAATGATTTCATTGCCTTCCTGGCTAAGCGCGATGGCTACTTCACCGGCCTCGGCTTTGCCTGCGGCTCCACGCTGTTCGCGACTCTCGATCCCGTGTGTCACGGCATTGCGCAGCATATGCTCAAGCGGCGCCATGACCTTGTCGAGTACCGAGCGGTCAATTTCCACTTGCCCACCGACGATATCCAGGCTGGCGCGCTTGCCGACATCCTTGGCGGTCTGTCGCACAATTCGATACAAGCGCTCGGACTGACTGGCAAACGGCACCATGCGCACGCTCATCAGTTCCTGCTGCAAACTGCGATTCAACCGAGATTGAGCAAGGATGGCGGCGTTGGCATCATCGAGATTCTTCAGCAGATTCTGCTGCACTGTCGCCACGTCATTGACCGATTCGGCCATGAAGCGCGTCAGTTCCTGGAAGCGGGTGAAACGGTCCAGTTCAAGCGGATCGAATTCGGCCGCGCCTTCCGGCGTCTGGGCCACACGCGACTGGATCTGGCCTTCGGCCTGGATTTCGATTTCACGCAACTGCCGGCGCAGGCGGATGACGTTTTCGGTCAAGTCGAGCAGCGAGCCCTTCAGGCTGCGCATTTCGCCTTCGATCCGGGTCCGCGCAATCGACAATTCGCCAGCCTCATTGACCAGTCGATCGATCAGGTCGGCACGCACGCGCAGCGTCGCCTTCTGACCGCTACCTTCGCCTTCCGACTCGGCATCGGCATGCGGCGCCGCCGGCACTTGAGCAGAGACTGTTGAGAGTGCGCGGTCAACCTCGACCGCCGGCACCTCTTCAACGACCGCCTGCGGCCCGGCGCGCAAACGCTCGACCGCCTGGGCCAAGGCGTCGCAACCATTTTCGATTTCGTCGATGAATGCAGCATTCACCTTACCGGCACGTACCGCCTCCTCGACGCGGGTTTCCAGTAAATGGGTCAGTTCGCCGAGGTTCATCGCCCCGGCCATCCGGGCGTTCCCCTTGAAGGTATGCAACAAGCGGGCGATCGCATGCGGCGGTTCGGCACTGGCCAGATCGGCCCGCCAGGCTCGTGATTGCACCGTCAGATCACGCAACTGATCGACCGCTTCCTCGAGGAAAATCGGCAACAATTGCTCGTCCAACTCGTCGGTCAGTTGCGGCAAGACCGGCGCGGACACCAAAATGGCGGGAACCTCGACCGGGATTTCTTCCCCCCCCAATGATCCGTGAAGCGGGATAACCTCAGCCGACATCGGCTGAATCACATTGACCGGCGCTTCATGGATTGCCACCGGGTAGATCTCGCTCAATGCGTCGATCAACTGCGGCTGCTCGTCCGGTGCCTGTTGATCGGCAAGCGAAACGAACATCCCGTCCAGAGTGATGATTGTTTGGCGCACGGTTTCCAGGCCCTCGATGCTGGCTGGATGAGCCGAGCCATCACGCCGCAGCAATGCGTGCTCAAGCGCAATTGCCAGATGATGCAGCGGCATCAGGCCAACGGTGGCGGCGATACCACCCAACGTATGGGCAGCCCGCGTCATTTCAAAGGTGGTCGGCCCCCCCGGATTGCCTTCCAGCACATCGTAGCTATCAAGCAAAGTCTGCAGATGGCCGCGCGCCTCTTCGCGGAAAATGTCGTATAAGGTTGGGGAGGTATTTGCCGGCAAAGCGAGTTCAACTTCAGCCGGCGATGCATCTACGGCAAAAGAATCATTCTCCGGAACCGACACGTGCTCCGCAGCCGGCGCCACCGTTTCCAATTGGCCAGATGCGTGCGCTGATGACAGCTCATGCACCGGCACCGATGCCTCGGCTGGTTGCAGCAAAACATCATCCAGCATTGGCAAATCGAGAACGATCGAGGGGGCGCTCTCCACTGCATCTGCCGATGGCAACTCGATCTGCTGAACCGGCACGGTTGTTGACAAGCTTGGCTTCTCAGCTACCTCGGCGCCACGCAAGCGACTGGCTAGCGCGATCAACGCCGAAGGATCCGGCGCGCTGCCCTGGGTACTCTCAAGATGCGCCACCCAGATTGAGAACAGACCGTGTCCCAAACCGATCAATTCGAGCAGCTCCTGCGTCACGGCCATATCCTGACGCAACCAGAGGTTCAACGTTTGTTCGAGTTCCCAGGCTGTTTCGCCCAGATCACGCAACCCAACCATGCGCCCACTACCCTTCAAGGTGTGGGCCGAGCGACGAATCGTCGTCAACGCTTCGCTATTGTGCGGGTCGGCCTGCAACAGGCTTGACTGCTCCTCGATCGTTGCCAAAACATCCTTGGCTTCCTCAAGGAAAATTTCCAGTAGCTCGGCATCAATCTCTTCATGGCTGGACTGCGCCAACTGCAGCGTTTCAGCCGAAGGTTGCGGCACATCGGCCTGCGACGATTTCAGTCCGGATAGCGCGACACCGACATCGGCACTCGCCACATCACCTGCCTGGAGCGCTTCCAATGCCGCCTTGGCGGTCTCGCCCAGCGCATGGTCGGCGACCAGATCGGCATCTTTCTGAATGGCCTGCAGATTCTGTTTCAGCTCTTCCTGCAGACGGGTATCGGCTGGCGCCTCCAACAAGGCCTCGGCCAATGCCTGGGTTTCCTTGGTTTGTTGCACCAATTGCGCTTCGACACTGGGGGTCAGGACAGGCTCGGGATCGATCTCATCCTCGAGTTCTTTCGACTTCTCACCCTTGATACGCGCTATAAAAGCCTCGAAATCGGTTTCGCCGCTGGTCAGCGCCTCAACGAAGAAGCCAAGTAGCGATAAGGTCTGAGCTACCTCCTCAAAATCCTCGGCGCTGGGTTTGTAGTCGGCCTGCACAAACTGCTGAATCAAATCACCGCAAGTTTTCAAACTGCCAACTGCGCCCATGTGCCCCAGCATCGCCAAGGCACCGGCAATTTGTTTCAGCGGACTATCCAGCACAGCCAAGTCCTGGCGCTTGGCCGGATCGCGGAAGAAAGCATCTAGCGCCTGTTCGATCTGGGCGAGATTGTTCTGGATTTCGCGCGCCACTTGCCCGATCAGCAACTTTTCCTGAGCTCGCCGAGTCATTTCATCGAGCAGAGGAATCCCCTCGTCACTGGCTGGCTTGCCGGCAATGCAAGCGTAGAGACGGGCGACCATCAGATCGACCTGTTGTGCAAAATCGTTGCCGAGGCGCTTGAAATTTTCCTGCGCGTTTTGTAGCAGCAGGATGGCGGTTGCCACCTCCATCGCCACGGTATCCGAGTAGCGTGTCGGTACCTCGGCCAACCAGGCGGATATCGCGCCAAGCCCCTGGCCCAAACGCTTCAAGTCGGTTTGGGCAATATCCTCGGTCAATGCGGCCGTTGCCTTCGCATTCTCAGCAAAACCACTCATCGCACCCGGGCTGCCCGTGCACACCTTGTTCCACGACTCTTCGGTGCTTGCCAATGCTTCGCGCAAACGCCGCAACACCGCCTCTTTCGGCTGGTCGACAGTGACCGCAGCAGTAGCCGGGACCAATTTTGGCAAGCCGAAAATCGACTGAACCTGCGCGACCAGAGGGCTGCTGCTTGAGGGCGCCTGCGCGACATGAAACAGCGCTTCGCGCATCAGGCGCTCCGCTAGGTTGCTTGAACCTTCAAGCAACCGACGGATTTGTAGATCGATCCGCGAACTGACTTGATAGACGGAACTTTCCGCGGAGACATCCGGATTGCCAAGTGCATCGATGAAAGCCTGTGCCGCCCACCAGAAAGAACGGGCCGCGGGCGTATCCTGAGTCGCCTCGATTGCGCCCAGCGCAGCCAGCATCAGTTGCCGACCTGCCTCGGCGTCGGCAGGACTCTTCAGCCACTTGAGCAAGCCCTTCTGATAACGCATGCGTTCCGCTTTCAGAACCTTGCGCAACTCATCCGGCGTTAATCGGTTGCTTTGCTCGTTCCGTCTGGGGGGACGCTGCGACAAATCGGGAAAGAAGAGATCGCTGGCCCGCGCCGTCGTGACGCCACGTGCCTCACTCAACGCCAGATAAACAGGCAACAGGCGTAGGGGCTGGTTCGGCTCGCCCGCAATCAATTCATCGAGATAAACATCGAGACCTGAAAATGCCTGATGAAGGGCAGCAAAGACACTCTGCCCTGCACTCAGACGTTCTTCATCAATCGCCTGAAGCAAAGCCTCCAGCACCTCGGTCACCTGAGTGACGCCATCCAGCCCGACCATCGACAGCGCACCATGTACCTGATGCACATGCGTGCGGCAGAACTTGAGTTGCGTGACATCGGAGCCGGATTCGTAAAGGCTCAATGCCTCCTCGGCTCGCGCCAATGCCAGATCGATCTCCGCCTTGACCCAGGTCAGGGGGCCCAAATCAAATTCAGTTGCCGCGTTCATAGTCTCTCGCGATCGATGTCGGTCAATCTACCTTGAAGCCGGCAACCGAACCCTTCAGTTCGGAAGCCAGCGCGGTAAGTTCGTCAACGGCCTCAGCAGTACGCTGCGTACCGGCAGTAGTCTGCTCAGTAACGCGCAAAATATCCTGCATCAACGTTGCGACCTGCGTTGCCGAATTGGCCTGGGTCTGGGTAGAGCTCGAAATATCCTGAATCAGCTCGGCCAGATCACGCGACACCTGACTGATCTCGGTCAGGGCCTGACCGGCCGCGTCAGAAAGCTTCGCCCCTTCGACCACACCCTGGGTCGATTGCTCCATGGCGGAAACGGCATCCTGCGTATCGGTCTGAATCGTCTTCACAATCGCCGCGATCTGCTTGGTTGCCTCGGCCGAGCGTTCGGCCAGGCGCTGCACTTCTTCCGCAACCACGGTAAAACCGCGCCCGGCATCACCGGCCGATGCAGCCTGAATGGCGGCGTTCAAGGCCAGCACGTTGGTCTGTTCGGTAATGTCGGAAATCAGCTCCACGATTTCGCCGATCTCCTGCGAGCTTTCGCCCAGACGCTTGATCCGCTTCGAGGTTTCCTGAATCTGGTTGCGAATTTCGTTCATGCCCTTGATCGAGTCATGTACAGCCTGCGTCCCCTTTTCAGCGGCCATCAGCGACTGCCGGGCAACCTGTGCTGACTGCGTGGCGTTTCCGGAAACCTGGCTCATCGAACGCGCCATTTCCAGCGCCGACT
>DAIMCQ010000006.1:0-3989 GCA_036726285.1 Azonexus sp. | reverse complement strand
GCTGGTCTTCACGCGCATGAAACACGGCGCCAACCGACTGACCGACTTCCTGAATTTCCGCCGATTGGCGGCCGGCAGCGTCGAGCAGTTCGGCCGAGGTCTGGCGGGCGATTTCGGTTGCTGCCGTCACCCGGTTGGCGGCGTCGTTGATCCGGCCAACCAGCACGCGCAATTCTTCAATCGTGTAATTGATCGAGTCGGCAATGGCGCCGGTAATGTTTTCACTCACTGTCGCGGTCACCGTCAGGTCGCCATCCGCCAAGTCGCCGAGTTCGTTCATCAGACGCAGAATGGCATCCTGGTTTTCCCGATTGGTCTGTTCGGACGACTGCCGTTGCAGTTCGGCATCCAGCGCACGACGACTCGTATCGGCCAGGTAAATCTTGGCTAGCAAGCCCAAAGCGGCCAAGGCCAGTACCGTCAGGACGATGAGCAAAACGATATACAAAGCACGCTCGCCCAGAGACTCCTGATAACCAGCAGCCAGGGCATCGGTTGCTTTCAGCAGTTCTTCACTTTCGCGGAAAATCCGTGACCCGGCCTGTTTGGACAGAACCAGAGGTTGCATGTTGCCGAGAATGCTACCGATCGCATCCTGATACTCTTTGAATGCAGCATCCAGTTCCTTGAGTTTTTCGCGCGTATCGGCATCGTTACTCCCGGACAAACGCAGCGCCTCGCTACCCTTGCTCAAACCGGCCAGAATATCGCGGAAGGCATTGGTATCCTTGCCCAGCAAGAAGGCCACTTCCGGATTGATCTCGTCACCGACCAGCAGGGCAGAAGCATTCTTGGCCGTCCGTTGAGTCAGCATGACCAACTGGTTGGCAGCCGCAATTTCGCGCGCCGAACTGCCCGCCTGCAGCTTCATGGCCGCGATTTGCTCGGTCAGCTCCAACATCACGGCATTCTTGTTATCGATCAAAGCGACGCTCTTGCCCAGTTCGACGAGGGCTTTTTCCTGGCCGATCACGGTTGCCGCATCTTTCTCGGTCTCCGTCCAGCGTTCAGTCAGCGCGGCCAACTGCGGCTGCACAGAACCGGGGGAGGCCGGAACGCCAACACCACCGATATCACCGCCGGATGAAAGCCGGTCAAGCAACTGGCTGAACGTATCGCGCGACTCTTTCAACTGAGCGAAAGCCACGACATTGCCCTGCAAGGCCAAAGAAGATGCTTTCGCCAAGCGCTGCGAGAGCATTCGCATTTCACCCGAGGCGGAAATATAGGCCGTGCCGTAAGTTGATTCGCGATTGTCGTGGAAAACCAGTGTTGCAATCAGCAACAGCAGCACCACGAAGACACCGCCCAGCGTCTTCATCTGCTGGAAAACAGGCTGTTTCGACAAAAACTCCGGCAAAGCCAGTTTACGCACAGCTGGCCCCCTGGCGGGTGCCATGGCATCCGACACAGTCAGAATTGATTTTCCATCTTTTGCATCGGCCCCGAATTTGGGCAGTTTGAAACTGAAAGCCATGGAATCCTCCGCTTGGGGTTGGGGTACAGTGCCCCGAATTCAAACCCCGATATTCATGAAATCTTGATCAGCAAGCAGCTCGCGTACCGCAAGCTTGTGCCAAATTTTGCCTTGCCGGTCCTGATAGCGTGCAGTCCCCCAGGCCGGCGCATCGGGATCGGGCGTTTCCGGGGTGAAATCGTCTGGATTTTTCAGCCCCAGCATGCGCGAAACCAGCAAAGCCGCATTCGAACCATGCTTGACCCCGACCAGCAACAATCGGGCATTGGTATTGTGCGGCGTAGGCATACCACCACGAAAAACCGAAAAATCGGTAACGGCATAAAGATTGCCGCGAATATTGGCAATACCAGCAAACCACGGACGGGTCAGCGGGACGCCTGCGACCTGCGGCGCCTGCACGATTTCGCCGCTATCCGACAGGTCCACCAGCCAAGATTCGTCTCCCGCCTGGATACCCAGCCAAGAGACGCCCCCCTTGCCCTGCGCCGCGGTCGTCAGACGGTCCGCAAGATACGCCTGGAAATCACGAAGACTGGTTTTTTTAGCCATTTAAGGTCAAGGCAGGGCAGCGACTCGTTGAAGAAGCTCTTCCGGATTGAGCGGCTTGACCAAATAGTCCACCGCACCTTGGCGCAAGCCCCAGATCTTGTCGGTTTCCTGGCCTTTCGAGGTACAGACGATAACCGGTATCCCCTTAGTCTGTTCATCGCGGGTCAAGGTCCGCGTTGCTTGGTAGCCATTGAGACCAGGCATGACGACATCCATCAAGATCAGATCGGGCTTTTGAGCCTTGGCTTTGGCAATACCTTCCTCACCGGTTTCAGCGGTCGTAACCTGATAACCCGCCTTGGTCAGGATATCCACGGTAAAAAAACGCTCGGTAGGAGAATCGTCGACGACGAGAATATTTTTGACGGGCATTTGCGCTCCCAAAACTTACAGATTGGTTTCTTTTTCTGCCGGCAGTGCAAAAGTTGCTACTGTTTGCAGCAGGCTGTCTTTGGTAAATGGCTTGGTCAAGTACTGGTCGGAACCAACCATGCGACCACGCGCCCGATCAAACAAGCCGTCCTTGGAAGACAACATGATTACCGGCGTTGCCTTGAAGCGGGCATTTTTCTTGATTAGCGAACAAGTCTGATAACCATCGAGTCGCGGCATCATGATGTCGCAGAAAATCACATTGGGCTGGTGATCGGCGATCTTGGCCAAGGCATCGAAGCCATCTTCGGCGAGAACGACCTGACACCCGGCCTGCACGAGAAATATCTCGGCGCTGCGCCGTATTGTATTGCTGTCGTCAATGACCATAACCCTGACGCCACGCAGTCTGGATAAATCAGCCAATTTCCTGTCCCCTGGCCCCTTGCGGGGTACTTTAACTATCGCCGCATCATACTACGGAAGTATTAAATGAAAAGCCCTCTGCGCACACAGTCACCGGATATCGATGCTCGCCTCCGCCAACAACGGATTCGGATAAAATCGGCAGCTTCATTCTCCGCACCACTCTCCCACCATCCGGCGGGCGAAATTTCATGACCTCCAAGCCCAACGCCCCACCCAGCCCGCCGCTGGTTCTTGTCTTCGCCGCCAGCGACCCGTCTTCGGGAGCCGGCATCCAGGCCGACCTGCTCACTTTGGCCAGCCTCGGCTGCCACCCGGTCACCGCCCTTACTGCCTTGACCGTGCAGGACACCGTGGGCGTGCAAAGCGTACACCCGGTTAGCGCCGAACTGCTCGAACAACAAGCCAGGACGGTACTCGAGGACATGCCTGTCGCCGCCTTCAAGATCGGCGTACTGGGCAGCGTTGAAAATGTCGTTGCCGTCGCCGAGATTCTGTCCGACTACCCGGACATCCCGCTCATTTTCGACCCCGTACTGGCCTCCGGCCGAGGCGACGAGTTTTCCGGCGAGGAAATCATCTCGGCCATGCGCGAGCTGTTGTTGCCGCAAACCACGCTGCTCACCCCCAACGCCCCCGAAGCCCGCCGCCTGGCAGAAAATGATGACGATGACGGCGAACCGTCGATTGAAGTCTGCGCCCAACGCCTGATCGAGATGGGCGCCCAGTACGTCCTGATCACCGGCACCCACGAAAGCACGCCCCAGGTCATCAATACGCTGTACGGAACAGAGGGGGTCATTCGCCGCGACAACTGGGAGCGACTGCCGGGCAGCTACCACGGCTCGGGCTGCACACTGGCCTCGGCCATCGCCGGCTGCATCGCCGGCGGCGCCAGCATCGAGGATGCCGTGCGCGACGCCCAGGACTACACTTGGCAAACACTGGCCAACGGTTTCCGTGCCGGCATGGGGCAATTCATTCCCGACCGCTTTTTCTGGGCGCGCGGCGAAGAAGACGAATCCGGCAAAAGCGACGCCGGCGAGGCCAGGCCCGATGCCCGTTAAGCTGCGCGGCCTTTATGCCGTCACCCCCGATACCGCCGATAGCGGACGACTGCTGCGCGATGTCGAAGCCGCCCTGCTCGGCGGCTGCCACATCG
>DAIMCQ010000005.1:0-34226 GCA_036726285.1 Azonexus sp. | reverse complement strand
ATTTGCCGCACGCACGAAGTCGGACTGGCCGCCAGTACCGGAGTACGGCGCCGAACCCAGGCTTTCCGAACCGCACTGGCCGAGGAAATCGATCTGCATGGTGGCATTGATCGCATGCAGATTGTCGTTCTGCCCGGCCAGATAGGGATCATTGGTGAAATCGACCGGGTGCATTTCAAGCGCCGGGTTGCGATGCATGAACTGGTACAGTTTTTTCGAGCCCAGCGCGAAGGTCGCCAGCATCTTGCCCGGGTGGTAGTTCTTGCGGCGATTGGTCACCACACCGGCTTCAACCAGGCTCATGATGCCGTCGCCGACCATTTCGGTATGGATGCCGAGATCGTGCTTGTCGGTCAACTGCATCACGACCGCATCGGGAATGCCGCCGTAGCCGATCTGGAGGGTTGCACCATCGGGGATCATGTCAGCAACGTACTTGCCGATGGCTTCCTGGACCGGCCCGATCTTGGGCAGACCGACTTCGAGAATCGGGTCGTCACTCTCGGTCAGCGCACCAACCTGCGAAATATGGATGTGGCAATCGCCATTGGCGAACGGCACATTCGGATTGACTTCCAGTACGACGACGCGGGCCTTGGCAATCGCTGCCATGGTGTAGTCGGTCGCCAACGACAGGGAGAAGAAGCCGTGCTCGTCCATCGGCGAGGCCATCGAGAAGACGACATCGGCCGGCGTCAGGTCGTTGTTGATCAGGGACGGCAATTCCGAGAAATAGGCCGGCACGAAATCGATCCAGCCAGCCTGACCGCCGGGGCGGGTAGCGCCGCTGAAAAAATAGGCCGAGTGACGAACGTGCTCGGCGGTTTCCGGGTCGAGATAACCGTATTTGCGCACCGGCAGAATCTGCGACACGATCACGCCGCGAAAATCGCGGCGCGCCTCCGAAAGCGCGTTCAACAAGGCCGGCGGCTCACCAACCGCGGTGGGGACGACAATGGTGTCACCATTCTTAACCACGCGAATGGCATCGGTAGCCGACATACGTTTTTGCTGATACAAACCCTGAACTGACATCCCTCGCTCCTTCATCTTATTTTAGAAAATACTGATGCTCGCACAGGAGCACCAGCGAAATGCTGACCGAGATCAAGCGCAAATGCAATCGGGATTGTAGCGATCAGACCTTGCGGTTGCTCCCCGCCACCATCCGGATTTCAAACAAGCGGCACTCGAGGGGGCCGTTGAACAAGGGGGTCTTGCGACTTGGCTTCAGCCCAACCAGTTTGGGCAAGCGCAGATCGGCCGTGAAAAAGAAACAATTCCAGCCTGCCCAGTATTTTTTCAGTGCCGCCCCCAACTCCGGGTAGAAAGCAGCCAGTTCGTCCTGTTCGCCAATCCGCTCACCGTAAGGCGGGTTGGCCAGCATGATGCCGTGCTCGGTGAGGGGCTGGGTTTCCAGCACATCGGCCCGATCCACCGTCACCACGTTACCGAAACCCGCCTCCTGCAGGTTACGCCGAGTGGCCCGTACGGCCTTGTCGTCGATATCGTAGCCCCGGATATCCATCGGCTCGGCCGGTTTGCAGCGCGCTTCGGCGGCCTGCCGAATTGTCGCCCAGGCCGGGGCATCGAACTTGGCCAGCAGCTCGAAGGCAAAGGCGCGATCCAGCCCCGGTGCGCGATCGAGCGCGACCTGTACGGCCTCGAGCAGGAAAGTGCCGCTACCGCACATCGGATCAACCAGCGGCGTGCCCGGCTGCCAGCCGGTCATTTTCAGGATGCCGGCTGCCAGGTTTTCCTTCAGCGGCGCATCGACGCTGGCCTTGCGCAAACCGCGCTGCCACAGAGGCTGCCCTGAAGTATCGAGGTACAAGGTGCATTCGGTTTCGGTCAGGAAGACGTGGACGCTGACATCCGGATGGCGGGTTTCGATATTCGGCCGCTCGCCAAGATCCTCGCGGAAGCGATCACAAACCGCATCCTTGACCCGCAGCGTGACGAAATCGAGCGATTTCAACGGACACTTGATCGCCGTCGTCACCACCCGCATCGTCCGCGACACCGCAAAGTGATTCGGCCAGAGCTGGCGCACCGCCAGGCGATAGATGTCGTCTTCCTTGACGTACGGCCCCTTGACGATATGCCAGAGGATGCGGGTCGCCAGGCGCGACTCGAGATTGGCCCGGTAGCAGACGCTCCAGTCGCCGGAGAAGAACACGCCGCCATGGGTGGTGCGCAGCTCCTCGCCGCCGACCGAACGCAGTTCCTCGAGCAGGAGTTCTTCCAGCCCGCGCGGGCAGATCGCAAAATATTTATTCATCAGAATGGCTTCAGGACAACAAGAAAGACCACGGCAAACAAGACCAGCACGGGCATTTCATTATAAAAACGGAACCAGACATGGCTGCGCAGATTGCGGCCATTCCGGAAGGCTTTGAGGATCATGCCGCAATGCCAGTTATAGGCGACCAGCAGGGCGACCAGCGTCGTCTTGGCGTGCAGCCAGCCACCGCTAAAACCGTAACCGAACCACAGCCACAGGCCGAGCAGGATGGCAAGCACGCCGAGCGGCGTCATGAATTTGAACAATTTGCCGGCCATCAGCAGCAGGCGCTCACGTTCGGCCGGACTGTCGTCCGGCACCATGGCCAGATTGACGAAAATACGCGGCAGATAGAACAAGCCGGCAAACCAGGCCACGACCAGCGAAATATGCAGGGCCTTGACGATCAACATGCGTTTCTCCTAGCGATCGCCTCTGCTATCCCGACATCGACGGTCGGGTATGCGAGGCGTAGTTTGAGTTCTTCTTTGAGGCGCCGATTGCCGATCCGCCGCGACTCCCGCATGAAGGACATCTGCACGGGAGAAAGGCGCTCCGCTGCCTCGGCGCGACTCAGGCGAGGCGGCTTGGGCAGGGCAAAGGCGATGGCGACACGATCAAAATACTCGGCCATTTTCAGGTCGGAGTCATCGACCACATTGTAGGCGCGATTGGCCCCGCCGCGCTGCAAAGCCGCGACGCAAGCGGTGGCCAGATCGTCGGCGTGGATGTGATTGGTGAAGACATCGTCTTCAGCACAGAGTGCCGGCAACTGGCGCTGCAGACGTTCGAGCGGCAGGCGGTTGGCCGCATAGATGCCCGGCGCCCGCAGGATCGAAACGGCACAGCCGTGCCGCCGCCCCCAATGCCGCAGGCAGGACTCGGCATCGACCCGCCGTCCGGCACGCGAACTTTCCGGCTGCAGACGCCGGGTCTCGTCGATACTGGCACCGGCACAATCGCCGTAGACACCAGTCGTACTAACGTAAATCAGACGGCGTGGTAGACTTTTGCCCTTGCCCAGCGCGGCCAGCAAATGCCGTGTCCGCGTGTCGAACGCTCCGCTCGATGGCGGCGGCGCCAGATGCAGAACGTGATCGGCCAGACCGGCCAGTCGATCCAGGCTGGTCCGGTCGTCGAGATCGCCAATCACCGGCGTGGCGCCGGCACGACGCCACTCGGCGGCACGGCTGGCATCGCGCAGCAGGGCATAGACGCGATAGCGACGGGCAAGACGGGAGAGAATGCGGCGGGCGACGTCCCCGCTGCCGACAATCAGGATTTTTTGCACGGCAGGATTGTAGCCGACGACCAAGGGGAACAGATGAGCCACCAGATTACCGTCCAACCAAGCGGCCGCAGCTTTAGCGCCGAACCCGATGAAACCCTGCTCGACGCGGCGCTGCGCCAGGGACTGACCCTGCCCTATGGCTGCAAGGATGGCGCCTGCGGCGCCTGCAAGGGCAAGGTGCTGTCCGGCCAGGTAGACCACGGCAAGTCGCAAGCGCATGCCCTGAGCGATGCCGAGAAGGCCGAGGGCAAGACGCTTTACTGCTGCGCCAAGGCGGAATCCGACCTGGTGATCGAATGCAAGCAGATGACGCTGGCCAGCGACATCCCGGTCAAAACCCTGCCCTCGCGGATCGAGAAAATGGAGCGCCTGGCGCCGGACGTCATCGAAATGTTCCTGCGCCTGCCGGCCAACGAACGCCTGCAGTTCTGGGCCGGCCAGTACATCGACATCCTGCTTAAGGACGGCAAGAAGCGCAGTTTCTCACTGGCCAATGCGCCACACGACGACGAGTTCCTGCAACTGCACATTCGCCACGTTCCAGGCGGCCTGTTCACCGAGCAGGTGTTCACCACCATGAAGGCCCGCGACATCCTGCGCTTCAACGGTCCGCATGGCAGCTTCTATCTGCGCGAAGAGTCGACCAAGCCGGTCATCCTGCTCGCTGGCGGTACCGGCTTTGCGCCGATCAAGGCGATCGTCGAGCACGCCATTGCGGAAAAATGTACCCGACCGCTCCATGTTTACTGGGGTGCCAAGGCGCGTATCGACCTGTACCAGAACGCACTGGCCGAACAATGGGCCAACCAGCATGCCAACATCAAGTACGTCCCGGTCTTGTCCGAACCGGCCGCCGGCGACAACTGGGACGGGCGGACCGGTTTCGTGCACCAGGCCGTGGTTGCCGATTTCCCGGACCTCTCCGGGTATCAGGTTTACGCCTGCGGTTCGCCGCTGATGATCGACGCCGCCCGCGCCGATTTCGTCAAGGCATGCCGTCTGCCGGAAGAGGAATTCTTCGCCGACGCCTTCACCTTCTCGACCAACTGATCTTCGCTCAAGGCTGCGCCCGGGACGGGCGCAGCCGGTGCATCACTCGCCGAGATAGGCAGCGCGCACCTTGGGGTCATCGAGCAACTTGGCCGACTCTCCGTTGAGCGTGATCTGACCGCTTTCCATGACGTAGCCACGCTGGCTGCTTTCCAGCGCCAGCTTGGCATTCTGCTCGATCAGCAGGATGGTCATGCCTTCCGCCGCAACAGCGCGGACCACTTCGAAAATCTTCTGCACCATGATCGGCGCCAGCCCCATCGAGGGTTCGTCGAGCAGCAGCATCTTCGGGCGACTCATCAAGGCGCGGCCGATCGCCAGCATCTGCTGCTCGCCGCCCGACAGCGTACCGGCCAACTGCCCTGCACGCTCCTTGAGGCGCGGGAAGTAGCCATACATCCGGTCGATATCGAGCGCGATATCAGCCTTGTCGTCACGCACGAAGGCGCCCATCGCCAGGTTCTCGGCCACCGTCAGGCGGGGGAAAACACCGCGCCCTTCGGGTACCAGCGCGATCCCCTTGCGAATGATGTCGTGGGGCACCAAACGGCTGATCTTCTCGCCACAGAAATGGACATCGCCGCCAACGGCATCGATGACCCGTGAAATCGCCTTCAGGGTACTGGTCTTGCCGGCGCCGTTGGCCCCGATCAAGGCGACCGTCTCGCCCTGCTTGACGTGAAAAGTAATGCTGCGTACGGCCTGGATGCCGCCGTAGGCAACGTGGAGTCCGGTAACTTCAAGCACCTAGGTAAGCCTCAATGACGCGTTGATCTTTTTGCACGATGGCGGGGACATCCTCGATGACCAGCGCCCCGTAATCCAGTACCGCAACCCGGTCGCACAAGCCCATCACCAGCTTGACGTCATGCTCGATGAGCAGGATGGTCGTGCCGTCGCGACGGATGCCCTCGATCAGTTCGCGCAACTCTTCGGTTTCCGTCGCATTCATGCCGGCGGCGGGTTCGTCGAGACAGAGCAGCTTGGGCTCGGTCGCCAAAGCCCGGGCGATTTCCAGGCGGCGCTGATCGCCGTAGGAAAGATTCTTCGCCAAATCTTCGGCCCGATCCTCGATCCGGACATAATGCAGCAGATCGATCGCCCGCTGGCGGATCGCCGCCTCTTCGACCCGGGTCGCGCCGTTCTGGAACATGGCACCAAGCACGCCGGCCTTGGTCCGGACATGGCGGCCGACCATGACGTTTTCCAGCGCCGTCATGTTGCCGAACAGGCGGATGTTCTGGAAAGTACGGGCAATGCCGCGCTCGGCCGCCTGATGCGGCGCATCAGCTACCAGCGGCGCGCCGTCGAAGGTAAAGCCGCCACCATCCGGCACGTAGAGGCCGGTCATGCAATTGAAGAAGGTCGTCTTGCCAGCACCGTTCGGCCCGATCAGACCGTAGACCTCACCCTTGTTGATGCTCAGTGACACATCGCGCAGGGCCTTGACGCCACCGAAGTGCTTGGCAACCTGATTGGCCTGGAGAAGGACTTCAGCCATCATGCCTCTCCCGTCAGTTCACGCTTGCGTTCCGGCGACGGCCACAGGCCGGCCGGCTTGAAGCGCATGACCAGCACCAGCGCCAGTCCGAAGACCAGCATGCGCAGGCTTTCCGGATCGACCAGCATCTTGCCGAATACCGCCATTTGCAGCGGCCCGACACCATAGCGCAGGACTTCGGGCAGGATGCTGAGCAGCACCGCGCCGAGAATCACTCCGGGAATATGTCCCATGCCGCCGAGCACGACCATGGCCAGGATCATCACCGACTCGATCAGCGAAAAGCTCTCCGGCGAAACGAAACCCTGCATGGCGGCAAAGACGCCACCGGCCACGCCGCCGAAACTCGCCCCCATCGCAAAGGCGAGCAGCTTGACGTTGCGGGTGTTGATGCCGACCGCCTTGGCAGCGATTTCGTCCTCACGTATCGCCTGCCAGGCGCGGCCGATACGCGAATTTTGCAAGCGCAGGTTGATGATGACGACCAGAATCGACAACGCCACCAGCAGGTAATAGTACTTATGCGGCCCAGTCAGGGAAAAGCCCAGAATCTGCGTCGTTCCCGAAAACTTGAAATCGCCGAAGGCCACTGGGTCGATCAAGGTAATGCCTTGTGGGCCGTTGGTGATATTGATCGGCGCATTCAGGTTATTCATGAAGATGCGGACGATTTCGCCAAAACCCAGCGTGACGATGGCCAGGTAGTCGCCACGCAATTTCAACGTAGGCGACCCGAGCAACACGCCAAAGACACAGGCCAGCATGGCACCGATCGGCAGAATCACCCAGAACGGCAGATGCAAGCCGAAATGCGGACTGGCCAGCAAGGCGTAGGTATAGGCCCCGACCGCGTAGAAGGCGATGTAGCCCAGGTCGAGCAGGCCGGCAAAGCCGACGACAATATTCAGCCCGAGTGCCAGGAAGACATAAAGGATGGCGAAATTGACGATGCGCACCCAGGCCTGACCGCCCATGGCAGCGACAAAAGGCAAGGCGATCAGGGCAATGGCAATCAGCGAAATGCCAAATGCCGAACGGGGATTGAGCCATTTTTTC
This sequence comes from Azonexus sp., assembly GCA_036726285.1. Classification (GTDB taxonomy): domain Bacteria; phylum Pseudomonadota; class Gammaproteobacteria; order Burkholderiales; family Rhodocyclaceae; genus Azonexus. The sequence continues at coordinate 27,044 of DAIMCQ010000005.1, read as the reverse complement.
ATGCACGGTCTCCCGTTTTTTCACCGAACAGGCCGGAAGGCTTGAACATCAACACGATAATCAACACGACAAATGCAAAAATATCCTGATAGTGGCTGCCCAGGAAACCGCCGGTCAGGTCGCCGATATAACCCGCCCCCAGCGCCTCGATGATGCCAAGCAGGACGCCGCCGAGCATGGCACCGGCCAGATTGCCGATACCGCCGAGCACGGCCGCGGTGAAGGCCTTCAAGCCGAGCATGAAGCCCATCTGGTAATGGGCGATTTCATAATAGGTGCCGACCATCACCCCGGCCAGGGCACCCAGCGCCGAACCAATGACGAAAGCGGCCGCGATGACGCGATTGATATTGACCCCCATCAGGCTGGCCACCGCCGGATTCTGCGAGGTGGCGCGCATCGCCATGCCCAGCTTGGTGCGGTAGACCAGAAGCAGAAGGCCACCCATGGTCAAAGAGGAGACCAGGACGATGATCAACTGCACGGCGGTGAAATTGGCACCGGCCACTTCGAAATCCATTTTCGGCAGCAGCGGCGGAAAGGTCATGTAATTACGCCCCCAGATCATCATCGCCAGATTCTGCAGCACGATGGACATGCCGATAGCGGTGATCAGTGGCGTCAGACGTGGCGCGTTGCGCAAGGGGCGGTAAGCGATGCGCTCCAGCCCCCAACCCAGTGCCATGCAAACCAGCACAGAAGCACTGAGCCCGGCAAAACCGGCCAGCACGACCGGCATGCCGGCCTTGATCATGGTTCCGGCAACGGTGATGGTGACCAGCGTACCGATCATTACCACTTCACCATGAGCAAAATTGATCAGCCCCATGATGCCGTAAACCATTGTGTAGCCTAGTGCGACCAAGGCATAGATGCTGCCCTGGACCAGGCCGTTGATAATTTGTTGAAGAAAAATATCCATTTTGTGTAATTCGCCCGCTGCATAAAGAAACGGCACCTTACGGTGCCGTCTTCATGCGCGGAATCAGGTTGTTACTTCTTTTCGACGGCGGCCTTGGTAGCCTCCGCTGCGCTTTTCACTGCTTCTGCCCCCGCCTTGACGGCGTCCTTGCCCGCTTCGGCCGCAGCACCGGCAACAGCCTTGGCTGCATCCTTGACTTCGGCAACGGCTTCCTTCACTTCAGCCTGAGCCGTAGCAACTGCACCACCGCCCAGGGTCTCGACGTACTCCAGCTTGCCGCCCTTGTATTGGTAGACCGAAATGGCACCACCCTTCAAGTCGCCGAATTCGTCGAACTCAATCATCGCGGTCAAGCCATCATACTTGGTCTGGCCGATTGCCGGCAGATACTTGGCAGGATCGACCGAGTCGGCACGCTTCATGGAATCGGCCATCACCATTACCGCATCATAAACATACGGTGCGTAGAGCTGAATTTCGGTCCCGAATTTCTTGACGAACTTGTCCTTGAATTCCGGTCCCTTGGCCAGCTTCTCGAGCGGCATGCCCGGCAGCGAGCAGTAGTTGCCTTCCGCCGCTTCGCCGCCCAGCTTCATGAATTCCGGCGTACAGACACCGTCGCCGCCGAGGAACTTGGCCTTGATACCGAGTTCCTTCATCTGCTTGGCCATCGGACCGCCCTGGGCGTCCATGCCGCCGAAGAAGACCAGTTCGGCCTTCTTCGACTTGATCTTGGTCAGGATGGCCTTGAAGTCAGTCGCCTTGTCATTGGTGAACTCGGAAGCCACCACCTTCAGACCGGCTGCTTCGGCGGCCTTCTTGAATTCGTCGGCCAAACCCTGACCATAGGCGGTGCGGTCATCAACGACAGCAACCGTCTTGACCCCCTGCTTGGCAGCAAACTCACCCAGCGCCTTGCCTTGCTGGACATCGTTGGCCATCACACGGAAGGCCGTCTTGAAGCCCTGCTGGGTGTACTTGGGATTGGTTGCCGAACCGGAGATCTGCGGAATGCCGGCGTCGGCATACAGCTTGGAGGCGGGGATGGTGGTACCGGAATTCAGGTGACCGATGACACCGTTGACCTTGGCATCCACCAGCTTCTGGGCAACGATGGAACCTTGCTTGGGATCGGCTTGGTCGTCTTCGGCAAGCAGTTCGAACTTGACCTTGGCGCCCCCGATTTCCAGGCCCTTGGCATTCAGCTCCTCGATGGCCAAGGTCGCACCATTCTCATTATCCTTACCCAAGTGGGCCTGCGGACCTGTCATCGGGGCAGCATGACCAAGCTTGACGACGATTTCTGGTTTGGCAATCGGTGCGGCTGGCGCGGCCGGGGCAGCAACCGGCTTGGGTTCTTCCTTTTGACCACAGGCGGCCAGCGCAAAAGCGGCAGCAACGGAGAGGGCAACTACGGAAAGCTTGGCTTGCATCGGTCTTTCTCCTGATTTCTGTAAAGGGGGGCTAAGTATGCACGGATTGTCCGTAGGCACAGAATCGCTGTCAATAACAAGTGCTATGATGATTGCAGATATTCGTCATATTGGAGTTCATATTATGCGTCTCGTCAGGCGTCTGCGGAACTTGCTGCACCAGCTCGCGCGCCGGATGTTTGCGATGCTGCCCAAAAGCCGAAGGCATGATGTATATCGCTCTTTCGTTGATTGCAACCCAGACCCGGGCGAGCGCTTGGTATTGAAAATCGCCGAAAGTCAGGAAGAGCTGGAAGCCTGCTTCAAACTACTGCACGACGCCTATGTCGGTAGCGGTTTCATGACCCCCGATCCGTCTGGGATGCGAGTCACGGTCTATCACGCGCTGCCTACCACGACTACGCTGTGCGCCAAATATGATGGACAGGTCGTCGGCACGCTGTCACTGATTCGCGAAAGCGCCATCGGGTTTCCGCTGCAACGCATCTTCGACCTGACCGATGTCAGGGCCAAGGAGGGGAACATCGCCGAAGTCTCGGCATTGGCCGTTCACCCTCGTTTTCGCAGGACTGGCGGCACGATTCTGTTCCCGCTGATGAAATTCATGTACGAATATTGCACGGCATTCTTCGATACCCGGCATCTCGTCATTGCAGTCAATCCTCGCCACATTGAACTTTACGAATCGCTGCTGTTTTTCCGCCGACTATCGGCCAACGTTGTCGAGAAATACGATTTTGTGAATGGTGCACCAGCCGTCGGGGCAACGCTCGACCTCAAGCAAGCCCCGGAAATATTCCGCAAACACTATGGCAACAAGCCGGAGCGCCGCAATCTTTATCGTTACTTCCTGGAAACCAAGCTGCCGAACATTCATATTCCGCATCGCCGTTTTTTCACGACAAATGATCCTGTCCTGACCCCGGAACTGATCGATCACTTTTTCAACCAGCGCACCACTGTTTTTGCCACCCTCAGCGATCGCAAGAAGGCGCTGCTCCATCTGATCTACGATTTGCCGGAATACCAGAAGGTATTGCCTCCTTTGCCCGAAAAACCAAAAGATCGCCAGGTTCGCCAACACCGCCGGTTCTCCGTCAAATGCCCGGCCAGCCTGAGTCTCGATCCAGAAGAAGGAAAACCGATCGAGATCGAGATCGACGAGGTATCGCGCTACGGTTTCCGTGCCCGAACCGGCCGGGAGATCCCCGGCGACATCTGGCTCACGGCCGTTATCCAGCTGGGCGAAAAGGAGACCTCCCGACTTAGCGTGCAAACCGTACGCGACGCCGAGCGCGACAACACGCATTACTACGGTTTCCAGATCGGAGAACCCGATCTGATCTGGCGAAAATTCGTCACGGCGCTGTATCACGGGCATACTCACACCGATCTCGACCAAGCCACCCGTTTTCTCCAGTGACTCAGACCCCCCTGCCCGAAGCACTTCGCCTGGCGCTCAGCCAACATTTCCAGAACCGTTTTTCCTGTGGCGAATCGACCCGCCTGCAACACGGCCGCGACGAGTCGGTGCATGACCCCATGTTGCCGTACGGCGTCGTCTTTGCCGAATCGCTCGACGAAATCGCCGCCACCGTCCGTCTCTGCGCCGAACATGGCGTGCCGATCATCCCCTATGGTGTCGGCAGTTCGGTCGAAGGCCACGTCCTGGCGCCGAGCGGCGGCATCTCGCTCGACCTGTCCGGCATGAATCAAATCATCGCCATCCACGCCGAAGACGGCGATGCCACGGTCCAGGCCGGCGTGACCCGCAAGCAGTTGAATGACGCCCTGAAAGGTACCGGTCTCTTCTTCCCCATCGATCCGGGCGCCGATGCAACTCTCGGCGGCATGGCGGCGACCCGCGCCTCCGGCACCAATGCCGTACGTTATGGCACGATGAAGGACAACGTGCTGGCCACCACCACGGTAATGGCCGATGGGCGCATCATGAAAACCGGCGGTCGCGCCCGCAAGTCATCGGCCGGCTACGACCTGACCCGTCTGCTGGTCGGCTCGGAAGGCACGCTCGGCATCATGGCCGAGCTGACCGTCAAGCTCTATCCGATCCCCGAGGCCATCTCGGCCGCGGTGTGCACCTTCCCGGACATCGATTCCGCCGTGCAGACCGTCATCCAGACCATCCAGCTCGGCGTCCCGGTGGCCCGCATCGAACTGCTCGACACGCTGTCGCTCTCGGCCATCAACAAGTTCAGCAAGACGACGCTGGCGGAAGCCCCCACGCTGTTCTTCGAATTTCACGGCAGCCCGGCCTCGGCCACTGAGCAAGCCGAAACGGTGCAGGCCATTGCCGACGAATTCGGCGGCACCAACTTCGAATGGGCGACACGCCCGGAAGACCGCAGCCGCCTCTGGCAAGCCCGCCACGATGCCTACTTCGCCTGCCTGCAACTCAAGCCGGGCTGCCGCTGCTTCCCAACCGATGTCTGCGTGCCGATTTCCCGGCTGGCCGAGTGCATCGCCGCCACCAACGACGACATCGCCCGGATCAGCATTCCGATCGCGCTATTCGGCCATGTCGGCGACGGCAACTTCCACCTGGTCGTGCTGGTCGATCCCGACAACGAAAAGGAAATGGCCGAAGCCGCCTGGATCAGCCAGCGCGTCGTCAGCCGTGCCATCGAAATGGAAGGCACCTGTACCGGTGAGCATGGTATCGGACTCGGCAAGCGCAAGTATCTGATCCAGGAACACGGCGAAGCCGCTGTCGATATCATGCGAGCGATCAAGTCGGCACTCGACCCGAACAATTTACTTAACCCGGGAAAAGTATTGCCCCCCGTTGATCATTGATCTGGCAACGCCTGAGCCGGAAGCACGCATACCGGCCCCTGCTCCGGACCACACGCATGTCATCGCTCAGCCTTAAGCTCAAGCTGATCATCGGCGCCACGCTGATGAGCGTCGTCCTGCTCCTGGTCCAGTTCTTCGTGCAGTTCTATTCCCTGCGCGGCGAACTGGCCGGACGCATAGAAAGCGAACAATTCACGCTATTGAGTGAGCTGGCCCAGCACCTGGACGAAAAAATCGAGGAACGCGAGATTGTTTTAGCGCGTTCGGCAAAAACCGTCCCTCACCAGCAACTCGACAATCCTGAAATCCTGGAGGCCCACCTCCGCGACGAAGCTGCGCTGCTCACCCTGTTCGACGACCTCTACATCTTCGATGCCAAGGGCATTCTACTGGCCGATTGGCCACCCAAGCCGGGGCGCCGACAACTCGACATGTCATCGCGGGATTACATCCAGGGCGTGCAGTCCGGCCTGAAGCCCGCCATTTCCCGCCCCGTGCTCGGCAAGGCCACCCGTCAGCCGATTGTCGTCATTGCAGTCCCGGTACTCGATGCCGGCGGTCGCCTGGTTGCCATCATGGGCGGCGTACTCAATCTTTACAAAGCCAACCTGATTGGCGCCCTGGCCAGCCGGAAGGTCGGTGAAAACGGTTACTACTACGTCGTTTCGAGCGACCGGCTGTTCATCGCCCACCCGGACAAGGCGCGGATCATGCAGCCGGCGCCGAGCAAGGAGGCCAATCCCTCCTTGAATCGAGCCCTCGAAGAAGGTTTCGAGGGCACTCAGGAAGGACAGAACAGCCAGGGCCTGCACGCCCTGTTTACCTTCAAGCGGATGGCGACAACCAACTGGGTGTTGAGCTCGGTCGTGCCGGCCGACGAAGCGTTCCGGCCGATCAGCGGCTTGCAGCAAAAAATGGCCCTGATCACCGGCCTGCTCATCCTGATCATGACCCCGCTGCTCTGGCTACTGGCCCGCCAATGGGTCCACCCGCTGGGAGAATTGGCGCGCAGCATGCAGCAGCGCGCCGCCAACATCAAGCCGCGCCAGGCCTCGGCCGCAATTCCGGAAAGAGGCAGCGAAGAAATCCTGACCGTTGCACGCGCCTTCAACGAATTTCTCACCGCCCGCAATGCCAATGAAGAGGCCCTGGCTGCCAGCGAGCAACAGCGCAGCCAGATGCTGGAAAACCTGGCCCAGGCCAAGGATGCAGCCGAGGCGGCCAATCGTGCCAAAAGCGAATTCCTGGCCAATATGAGCCATGAAATCCGCACGCCGATGAATGGCATTATCGGCATGACCGAACTGGCACTGATGGAAAAACTGGAACCCGCCACCCGCGAATACATCGAGATTGCGCGCTCCTCGGCAAACAGCCTGTTATGCATACTCAATGACATTCTTGATGTTTCCAAAATCGAAGCCGGCAAATTGCAATTTGAACAATCCCCCTTCGACCCACGCGCCTTGCTCGACGAAGTCCTGCATCTGATGGATCCCCTGTTACGCGAGAAAAACCTGGCCTCACACCTGGCGATCAGCCCCACTCTCCCCTCAAGCTTGATCGGCGACCCACTGCGGATTCGCCAGATTCTGCTCAACCTGATCGGCAATGCGATCAAGTTCACGCCTCGCGGTCAAATTGCCATCACGATGGATATCGAAGCGGAAACCGCACAAGAAATCACCTTAGCGATCACGGTCAGCGATACCGGCATCGGCATTCCGACCGACCGCCTGGAAGCCATTTTCCAGGCCTTCACCCAGGCCGACGGCTCAACCACACGTCATTACGGCGGCACCGGTCTGGGCCTGACCATTTCCAGCCAACTGGTCGCACTGATGGGTGGCAAACTCAGCGTTCAGAGCCAGCTCGGCCAGGGCAGCAGCTTCCGCTTCACGCTGCGCCTCGGCCGCATCCACTGAGCCGATAACGGCAAAAAACCGGGTACTTGCCGGAACCGCCCGGCGTCGCCACAATCCAATCTCCAAGCACGCGTTGCCACCACCCCCGGCGCCGCGATGATTCAAAACGGGCCCACAAGGCACCCAAAAAATGGAGACAAAAATGAGCAACCTGGCTCAACAGGCGCAGTTGGCTGCGTCCGTACCCGCATCCACGGACCAACCCGCCGCGACGCTGGACGACAAATACACCACCACGACTGGCCGCGTCTTCCTGACCGGCACCCAGGCCCTGATCCGTCTCCCCATGCTGCAACGGGAACGCGACCTGGCCGCCGGCCTGAACACCGCCGGCTTCATTTCCGGCTACCGTGGCAGCCCGCTCGGCATGCTCGACCAGGGCTTGTGGAAAGCCCAGAAACATCTCGCCGAGCACCACGTCACCTTCCAGCCCGGCATCAACGAGGACATGGCGGCCACCGCCGTCTGGGGCAGCCAGCAGGTCGGCCTGTTTCCCGGCGCCAAGTATGACGGCGTGTTCGGCATGTGGTACGGCAAGGGGCCGGGCGTGGACCGCTGCGGCGACGTCTTCCGCCACGCCAATGCCGCCGGTAGCGCACCGCATGGCGGCGTACTGGTCATCGCCGGCGACGATCACGCCGCGAAATCCTCCACCCTGCCGCACCAGACCGAGCACATCTTCAAGGCCGTGCTGATGCCGGTGCTCTACCCGTCGAACGTCCAGGAATACCTCGACTACGGCCTGCACGGCTGGGCGATGAGCCGCTACTCCGGCTGCTGGGTGGCCTTCAAGGCACTGGCCGACACGGTCGAGACCTCGGCCTCGGTGCGGGTCGATCCGCACGCCGTCGACATCGTGCTGCCCACTGATTTCGCCATGCCGGCCGACGGCCTCAACATCCGCTGGCCGGACCCGCCGCTGGTCCAGGAAGCCCGCCTGCTCAACCACAAGCTCTATGCCGCGCTGGCCTACTGTCGGGCCAACCGGCTCAACCGGGTGATCATCGACTCGCCGACGCCGCGTCTCGGCATCCTCACCGCCGGTAAAAGCTATCTCGACGTCCGCCAGGCGCTCGACGAACTCGGCATCGACGACGGCCTGGCGGCCGAAATCGGCATCCGCCTCTACAAGGTCGGCATGGTCTGGCCGCTCGAACCGGAAGGGGTACGCCATTTCGCCGAAGGCCTGGAGGAAATCCTGGTCGTCGAGGAAAAGCGCCAGCTGCTCGAATACCAGCTCAAGGAAGAGCTTTACAACTGGCGCGACGACGTCCGGCCACGCATCATCGGCAAGTTCGATGAAATCGGCGAATGGTCGGAAGGCAACTGGCTACTGCCCGCCGCCGGCGAATTGCCGGTCGCGACCATTGCCCGGGTCATTGCCGAACGCATCGGCCGCTTCTTCACCTCGTCGGCCATCGCCGCCCGCCTGAAGATGCTCGAAGCCAAACAGCAATCGGCGCAGAAGCCGGTGATCCTGGCCGAGCGCAAACCCCACTTCTGCTCCGGCTGCCCGCACAACAGTTCGACCCGCGTCCCCGAGGGATCGCGCGCCGTGGCCGGTATCGGTTGCCACTACATGGTGACCTGGATGGACCGCAGCACCTCGACCTTCACCCACATGGGCGGCGAAGGTGTGCCCTGGATCGGCCAGGCACCGTTTACCGAAGAAAAGCATATCTTCGCCAATCTCGGCGACGGCACCTATTTCCACTCCGGCCTGCTCGCCATCCGGCAATCGATTGCCGCCCGGGTGCCGATCACCTACAAGATTCTCTACAACGATGCCGTGGCAATGACCGGCGGCCAGCCGGTGGACGGCATCCTCAGCATCGCCCGCATCACCCGCCAACTGGAGGCCGAAGGCGTCGGCAAGATGATCATCGTCGCCGCCGATCCGGAGAAATATGCCGAGATCACCGACCTGGCGCCCAATGTGCCGATCCGCCATCGCGACGAACTCGACGCCGTGCAGCGCGAATTGCGCCAGGAGCCGGGCGTCTCGATCCTGATCTACGACCAGGTCTGCGCCACCGAAGCCCGGCGCCGGCGCAAACGCGGCAAGATGCCGGCAGTAAACAAGCGCGTCGTCATCAACGAGGCAGTTTGCGAAGGCTGCGGCGACTGTTCGGTGCAATCCAACTGCCTGTCGGTGGTACCGGTCGAAACCGCATTCGGCACCAAACGACAGATCGACCAATCCTCCTGCAACCAGGACTTCTCCTGTCTCAAGGGCTTCTGCCCGAGCTTCGTCACCATCGAGGGCGGCAAGCTGAAAAAAGGCCAGGCGGCAGTCGACGAGACGCCCTGGCCAACCTTGCCGGAGCCGCTGCTGCCGGCCACGACAACCCCCTACAACCTGCTCGTCACCGGCGTCGGCGGCATGGGGGTGATCACCCTCGGCGCGCTGATTGGCATGGCGGCCCATCTTGATGGCAAGGGGGTGTCGGTACTCGACATGACCGGCCTGGCACAGAAATACGGCGCAGTATTCTCCCACCTGCGCATCGCCGACCGGCCGGAAGACATCCACGCCGCCCGCATCGCCACCGCCGAAGCCCACGCCATCCTGGGTGGCGACCTGGTGGTCAGCGCCGGCCCGGAAGCCTTGTCCAAGATGCTGAGCGGCCGCACCCGCGCTGTCGTCAGCTGCACCGAAACCCCGACCGCCGAATTCACCCGCAACCGCAACTGGCACTTCCCGCTGGCCGGCCTGCAACGCCAGTTGATCGACGCACTGGGCGAGGAACACACCCGTTTCATCGATGCCCAGCATCTGGCTACCCGGCTGATGGGCGACGCCCTCTACGCCAACATGCTGCTGCTCGGCCATGCCTGGCAACTCGGGCTGGCTCCGGTCTCTGCCGCAGCGCTCGACCGGGCGATCGTGCTCAACGGCGCCAGCGTCGAAGCCAATCGCCAGGCCTTTGCCTGGGGGCGCCGGGCAGCCGTCGATCCGCAACGGGTCGCCGCCATCGCCGGCCCGCTGCTCGGCCAACCGTTCGTCGAACCCAGCCTGGACGAGCTGATCGCCAGCCGCATCGCCCACCTCACCGCCTATCAGGATGGCGCACTGGGCGAACGCTATCGGCAACGACTCTCCACCATCCGCCGGCATGGCAACGAGGCCCTGAGCCGCAGCGTCGCCGTGCAGTACGCCCGCCTGCTCGCCCCCAAGGACGAGTACGAGGTCGCCCGCCTGTACAGCGAAACCGGCTTCATCAAGCAACTGGGCGAGACCTTCGACGGCGAACTGCGTTTGAGCTTCCACCTGGCGCCACCGGGGCTCAGCAAACCCGGCGCGGACGGACGGCCGCGCAAGATTCGCTTCGGGCCATGGCTGCTGCCCTTGCTCAAAGTAGTGGCCAAGGCTCGGAGCCTGCGCGGCAGCTGGCTCGACCCATTTCGCTTCAGTGCCGAGAAAGGGCTCGACCAGCGCCTGCTGGCCGACTACGAAAGCGACCTCGACCTGATTGCCGCAGCCGGATCGGCTTCCCCGGCCCTCCTCCAACTGGCCGAGTGGCCGGCCGAAGTACGCGGTTTTGGTCCGATACGGGCGCAGGCGGCGGCGCGAGCCGAGCAAGTACGGCACGATTTGCGGCACCAGATTGCCTAGACCAAGGCGCCGGCGATGACGGACTGAACCAGCCGTCATCGCCGGCAATCGGCAAAGCCCGGCAGAAATTCACTTAGAATTACGGGATGTCTGCCACGCCCCAACGCCAGTTCGCCCTGCAAGGCGCCGCTGTCATCCTCGTCCTCTCCCTTGCCTGGCCTTATTTCGGCTGGCAGATTGCCGCCCTGCCCTGGCTGGAAACCAGCCTCGCCATCGGTGCCGTCGCCTTCACGATGGCGACCCTTTCCCGCCAGCCCTGGTGGTGGCGCCTGATCCACGCCGGTTTCATGCCGCTGGTCTGGGAGACCCAGCGCCTCCAAATTGAACCGGGCTGGTTCCTGCTGGCCTTCGTTTCGCTGCTGCTGGTTTATCGCGGCGCGCTGTCCGGCCAGGTCCCGCTCTATCTCTCCAACAAGCAGACCGTCGCCGCCTTGGCCGAACTGCTCGCCGCACGCGGCCCCAGCCGCTTTCTCGATCTCGGGGCCGGCCTCGGCAGCACCACGGTGCCACTCGCCGACCTGCTGCCGGACAGTCATTTCACCGGTTACGAGAATGCCCCGCTGACCTGGTTCGTCGGGCTGATCCTCGGCGTCGGCCGGCCCAACATCCGCTGGCGCTGGGATGACCTGTGGCAAGCCCAGCTGGGCGACTACGACGTGGTGTACGCCTTCCTTTCGCCGGCCCCGATGGCCAAACTCTGGGACAAGGTGAAGCGGGAAATGCAACCGGGCAGCCTGTTCATCAGCAACAGTTTCCCCGTTCCCGGCGTGACGCCGGACCGGGTCATCGAAGTCGACTGCACGCCGGCTCGCCCGCTTTACTGCTATCAGCTCTAAGCCATGATGCTCAAGCGCAAGCCGGAAACCCTGGCCCTGATCGTTGCGCTGATCGGCACGCTGACCGTGCTGTTCGTTTTCCTGACCGACCTGCTGCTCGCCCGACACCGCGACCTGGAAGCCGGCGAACGCCGCCTGCAGCACTTCGGCATCATGATGGCCGAACACACGGCGCGCTCCTTCGAGGCCATCGACGTGTTGCTGCGCGAGATGTCGACCGACCTCTCCAACAATCGTCGCAACTGGGAGAAATGGGAAGCCAACCAGGGCTGGGAGTATGTCGCGCAACGCCATTCACGGGCCATGCCGCAGTTGCGCGACCTGATCATTTTTGACCGCTACGGCAATCAACGCTTCATCTCGACCTATTTCCCGCCACCGCATATCAACGTCAAGGATCGACCTTATTTCTCCGCCCTGGAACAAGGCAAGGACGTCGCCACTTACGGCCCCTACATCGGCCGTAACTCCGGGCGCTACGGCTATGCCATCGGTCGCCGCATCAACGGCGAAGGCGGCAGCTTCGCGGGGGTCGCCTTTGCGTCGGTCGAACCGGCCTATCTGCAGGACTTCTGCTGGTCGAACCGACTCTCCGACGATTTCGAAGCCGTCCTGATCAACGCCAAGGGGCAGATCGTTGCCTCCTGTCGCCCGACCGATCTTAGCCGGCAATCGCCGATACTCGGCGCCCAGGCAGTCGATGCCTTGTTTGACGGCAATCTGCGCGGCATCCTTCCGGACACCGGCATGGCCAGCGGCAACAATCTGCTGGTATCGGTTTCGCCGGTTCCGGGGCTGGCCGACTTGCGCATCCTCACGGCGATCCCGGAGGCTACCCTGCTCGCCAGCTGGCGCAGCCGGCTGATCGAACTGAGCACGCTGGCGCTGCTGGTTACCGCCGTACTGCTGGTCGGTGGCTTGCTGGTCCGTCGCCAGGTTCGTGAAATGGCCTCCCTCACGGCCGAACTGGCCGCCGGCCATGAACATCTGGAAGAACGCGTCCGTTTGGCAACCCAGGAGCTGGCTGGACAGAAAGATGCTGCCGAACGCGCCAACAAGGCAAAAAGCCGTTTTCTCGCCGCCGCCAGCCACGACTTGCGGCAACCGCTGCACGCCCTCTCGCTATTCGCTGCCGACCTGCAGCGGCAGATCCGCAGCGGCACGTCGAATGGCCTGCCGCGACTGGCCGAACAGATATCCACCTCGACCTCGGTATTGAGCGAACTGCTCGACTCGCTGCTCGATATCTCCCGACTCGACGTCGCCGGTATCAAGCCGGAAATCCGCAATTTCGCGCTGGCGCCGATTTTTGAACGGCAGGCCAATTCGGCCCGGCGTGCTGCCATCGACCGCAACCTGACGCTACGCTTCCGACCGACCAAACTCTGGCTGGACTCCGACCCGGTGATGATCGAGCGAATGATCGGCAACCTGGTCTCGAATGCCGTGCGCTACACGCCGATCGGCGGCCGGGTGCTGGTCGATGCGCGCCGGCGCGGCAGCGATGTACTGATCGAAGTTCGCGACAACGGCATGGGCATCGCACCGGAACATCAGGCGGCGATCTTCGCCGAGTTCTATCAAGTCGGCAATGCGGCCCGCGAACACAACAAGGGCCTTGGTCTGGGCCTGTCCATCGTCGACCGCCTGGCCCGCGCCCTCAAAATCAAGGTGACGTTGCATTCGCGGCTGGGTGAAGGGACTAATTTTTCGCTGCGGATCCCGGCAGGCCAGGAACCACTTCGCCTGCCCCCCGAAAACGCTCGCAGTTCTGCCGGCAATATCCATTGCATTGGCGACTCCGAAGATCTGCTGGAATGCATCAAGCTGGCCGAAAGCTGGAACTTCACGGTGACCCTGGACGACGGCGCCGGCCACGAAGCCTTGCCGCGCCAATCATTGATCATTACCGAGACCGCATTGATGCAGGAAATCAGCCGCGAATTGCCGGCCGACTCCCGCCTGATCGTCCTGCTCGGCAGCGACCATCCGCCCTTGCCGGTCGGGGCGCATGCACTACCGCTGCCGATCCGCCCGGCCAAGCTCCGGGCCTTGATCAACCAGCTTCAGAAAACGTTTTCGAAATCGATGCTGTAACGGGCCACGGCAACCAGCGCCTGCGTCCGGCTGGTCACGCCCAATGCCTTGAACACCGCCGTCGCATGAATCTTGACGGTCCCCTCGGAAAGATTGAGCTGTTCGGCGATATCCCGATTCGACAAGCCGCGCACCATCAGGCACAAAACCTGGGCCTGGCGGTCGGTCAGGCCCACCTCGTCCGGGCGGACACTGACCTTGGCCGGCGGCACTGGGGTCGCGTCGTCGAGACGGGCTCCATTCTGGCCGCTCGGCCGGAAAATGTTGCCAGCCAGCACTTCGCGCACCGCCGAGAGCAGCGCCTCGCCGGAAAATGCCTTCGGGATGAAACCTGATGCACCGAGGTTCATCACCCGAGTAATCGTCGGCGTGTCATCAAAGGCGGAAACCACCGCCACCGGCATCGCCGGATAACGCCGGCGCAGGATATCCAGCCCGGCAAAACCGTCGATCCCGGGCAGCGCCAGATCGAGCAGCACGAGGTCGAATTCGTCCTCGGCATCAAGCACGGTGAGGGCCGACTCGAAATCGGCACCTTCGAAAACCGTCGTTCCCTCTTCGATCTGTCCAAGCAGGCGCACCAGACCTTCGCGAACCAACGCATGATCTTCCACCACAAGCAACTTGAGCATTCGGACCCCCTCGTTAACCGGCCGCTAATTTATCATTTTGTCTTACGAAGTGGTTTAAGATGTTGTAATACATCCAAAAGGAGAGAGACATGTCGAACGAACAACTCAACGACCCGCTCAGCTTTGTCCGCAACATTTGGGGCAACATGGGTTTCTCTCTTCCCGGCATGGTTGCCCCCACTTTCGATGTCGACGAACTCGACAAACGGATCAAGGACATGAAAGCCGTCGAAGGCTGGCTGCGCATGAACCTGTCGATGCTGCAGATGACCATCCAGAGCCTGGAAATGCAGCGCACCACGGTATCCACCGTGCAGGCAATGAGCAAGATGGCAACCGACACCGCCAAGTCGATGGCGGCCGGCGGCCCCCAGGAAGCGGCGGCAGCGCCGGAGCAGAACGCCTTCTCGGAAGCGGCGATGTGGCCGTGGCAGATGATGCAGCAGATGCGCGAACAAATGCAGCAATCGGCGGAAGCAGCCGTCGCCGCAGCCAGCGAGGCGGCCGCAACTCAGAGCGAAAAACCGGCCGCCCGCCGCACCAAAAAGTAATCAGCCGGCCAGCCACGCTGCCCACAAGGGCAGCGTCAGCATCGAACCCAGCGTGGTCGCCGAAATCAGCCAGGCCACGCTGCGCCCATCCCCACCCATGCGCATGGCCAGAATGTAGGCCGACGATGCGGTCGGCAACGCGGCAAACAGCACCACCACCTGGTAATTGACGCCGCCCAGTCCGAACAGGCGACCGACCAGCGCCGCGATCACCGGCAGAGCGAGCAATTTGACGCCGAGCAACCACAGCGAGATGCCCCGCACACCGGGCGTGCTTTCCAGGCGCAAGGCGGCACCGACGGTGATCAGGCCGAGTGCGATCGAGGCATCGGCCAGGCGTTGCAGGAAAGCCTGCAGCGGCGCCGGCGGCACGAAGCCGGCCAGATTCAGCATGAAGCCGGCGACCGTCCCCCAGATCAGGGGATTGCGTGCCACTTCGCGCCACAGGCCGACTTCGCCATGCCGCGCCAGCATCCACACCGAAACCAGATTGGCCAGCGGCACCGCAGCGCCGACGATCAGCCCCATGGTGGCGATGCCGGGCGAACCGAACAGCATGCCGGCCACGGCCAGCGCGATGTAGGAATTGAAACGGTAGCCGCACTGAAAGACCGAGGCGAAGGTCAATGCCGGCAGGCGGGCCAGCGGGCGGGCCAGTGCACCGAGCAGCATGCCGCCGATCATCGCCGCCAGGGCAGTGGCGAGCAGGGGCATGGCAGCCGCCAGGTCGAGTCGGGTCTTGACGATGGCATTGATCAGCAAGGCCGGGAAGAGGATGAAATAGACCAGTTTCTCGACGCCGTTCCAGAAATGGTCACCCAGGTGCATCCAGCGACGGATGCCGGCACCGAGCAGGATCAGGGCAAAGTCGGGGAGGAGCAGCAAGGCGGTATTCATTGGCGCATTCTAGTGGCTGGTGCGCCTCATCCCAAGCCGCAAAGAGGCTTGACCGCCCCCGGCAAACCCGAAATACTCGGCAAAAAGGAGACGCTCATGCAATTCGAATGGTGGGTCTGGATCGTCGGCGGCATTGGGCTAATCCTGGCCGAGTTGGTCGTACCGTCGTTCTTCGTCATCTGGTTCGGCCTCGGTGCGCTGCTGGTCGGGCTGCTTGCCCTGCTTCTGCCCGAGCTGTCGCTGACCGCCCAGCTGGCTACCTGGACCTTCGCCTCGCTGGCCATGGTCGTGCTCTGGTTCAAGGTTTTCAAGCAGAGTTTCCACAAGACGCGGGTCGGCACGGCCGATGGCGAAGTGATCGGCGAAATCGGCTTGCTGGTCGGTGCCGTCGCCCCCTTCCAGCGCGGCAAGGTACGCTTTCAGCGACCGATCCTCGGTGCCGAGGAATGGGTCTGCCTGGCCGATACGGCGATTGCCGCCGGCGAGCGGGTTCGGGTGATCGCGGTCGAAGGCAGTTTTCTCAAGGTCAGCAAAGCTTAAGGAGCAGGCAACATGGATATCAGCGCAGGATTCGTCGTCGTTCTGGCCATACTGGTCTTTGTCGCGGTCACCATCGCCAAGGGGGTGCGCATCGTGCCGCAGGGCGAGGAATGGATCGTCGAGCGGCTGGGAAAGTACCACGGCACCCTGAAGCCCGGCCTCAACATCGTCATTCCCTACCTCGACAAGATCGCTTATCAGCTGGTCACCAAGGACATCATCCTCGACGTTCAGGAGCAGGAAGTGATCACCCGCGACAACGCGGTGATCCTGACCAACGCCATCGCCTTCATCAAGGTCACCGACCCGGTCAAGGCGGTTTATGGGGTGACCGATTTTTCGGAAGCCATCCGCAACCTGATTATGACCACGCTGCGCTCGATCGTCGGCGAGATGGAACTCGACGAGGCGCTGTCCTCGCGCGACAAGATCAAGGCCCGGCTGCGCGAAAGCATTGCCGACGAAGCCGTGGATTGGGGCCTGACCGTCAAATCGGTCGAAATCCAGGACATCAAGCCTTCGGAATCCATGCAACGCGCCATGGAAATGCAGGCCGCCGCCGAACGCGAACGCAAAGCCGTCGTCACCAAGTCGGAAGGCGCCAAGCAGTCGGCCATCCTGGAAGCCGAAGCCCGCCTCGAATCGGCCAAGCGCGACGCCAACGCCCAGGTCATGCTGGCCGAAGCCTCGGCCGAGGCAATCCGCCGCATCACCGCCGCCATCGGCGACCAGACCGGCCCGATGTCCTACATGCTGGGCGAAAAATACATTGCAGCGCTGGAACGGATGGGCGAGAAGGACAACGCCAAAGTCGTCGTCCTCCCCGCCGACCTGCAGGAAGCCGTGCGCGGCTTGTTCGGGCGCAAGGGCTGAGGATCAGGCGGCACGCTGAAAGCGATATTCCTGGGTCAGGCCGCCATAGCCATAGGCGGTCGGCCGCACGTCATGCACGTGAATGTAGCTCTCGGCATGCAGATCGCCGAGCAGTGCGGCGAACGCGGCAAACACCTCGGCGATGTAGCGCGCCTTTTCCTGCTTGGTATTGGTCTCGTCGACAATCTTGATGTCGAGGAAAAAGCTCCGCTTGCCCTGCTCGGCCAGGCTTTGTCCGGCAACAATCCAGTCGGCCGGGTCGATGTAATCGATGGCGATGGCCGTCACCTCCCGCTTCTTGTGCAGGATGCGGCTGGTGTGTTCGAGCAGCAGCTCGGCAATCGCCCGGGTCAGGGCCGGGCTTTTCTCTGTGCTGACTTTGACATTGAGTATCGGCATGCTCATTTCTCCTCGTTGAACAATTGATCAAAAACAATCGGCCCCTGCTTCGGCAAGGCCGCGCCGGGCGACAGATGCCCGAGTTCGTACAACAGTTGTCCGGCCGCAATCACGGGTGGCCGCTGCGCCGAGAGACGTAATGCCACCTGCCCCCAGGTGGTCGGCTCGAAGCCGGTCAAGAAGCTTTCTTCGCCGCCCTCATCCGGCTCGACGGGAAGGCTGGCAAAGTTCAGCGTCGCCCAACGAGCGTCGCGTATATCGCCCGTCCCAGCCAGCCGGCTGGCCCACCAGACGCGTACCGCCGGCCGCCCGAAATCGGCCGACAGACGGGCAAAGCCCGGCCCCTGGAGAAACGCGCCCAAACTCCGGTGATCGGCCCACAGGTAGAAGGCGGCATAGCGATTGGTCTGGCCATCGTGCCCGGCGCGCTGGCGGTCGGCGTGCAGGTAGGCCTTGAACAGCAGGCCGGGATAACCGTCCATCAAGCTGCCTTTGCTGGCGATCCGCTGGCGGATCACCGCCATGTCGTAATCGGCAGGCAGGGTGACGGCATAGTGCATGGCAAGCATGGCATCTCCTCAGTTGAGCAGGGTGGCGAGGCCGTCGCCGAACGACCAGTCCTCGGGCTGGTTGCGGGTGATGACGACCATGATGTCGGCAGCGGCGATCCCCGGCGCGACGGCCAGCAAGTCGGCCAGCCGGCGATAGAAGGCCTGCTTGACCGCCGGGCCGCGCGGTCGGCCGCCGGTGATTTCGAACAGTACCCAATCGTCGCTGCGCGGCCCGGCCAGGTAATCGCGGTCGAAAACCCGCTCATCGGCGGCCTTCTGATCGATGATCTGGAAACGATCCGCCGGCGGCACCTCGAAAGCCTCGACCAGCGCCTGATGCAGGCTGTCCGACAAGGCTGCCAGCCAGGCAGCGTCATGGCCGCGGCGCAGCGTGATACGGCTCAGCGGCATCTCACACCTCCCCGGCCGGCACGGGCAACCTGGCGAGCAGGCCCATTGCCGAATGCGCCGTCGGCCAGCCGGAATAGAAGGCGAGATGGGTGATGACCTCGGCCAGTTCCTGGCGGCTGATGCCGTTGTCGATCGCTCGTCCGAGATGGAAAGGCAACTGCTCCAGCCGGTAGAGGGCGACCAGGGCAGCCACGGTAACCAGGCTGCGCTCGCGTGGCGACAACTCGCTGCGCGCCCAGATATCGCCAAATAGCACATCGTCGGTCAACTGGGCCAGTTTGGGGGCCAGCTCACCCATTGCCTGCTGGCCATAGCTTGTCTTCGTCATGATTCGATCTCCATTCGATGATTGACAAGCGCTACCTTACCGACCGATCATCATCCTGAATATCAGATAGTTTTGAATCAATGATTCAATTTTTTAGGACAATTAAATGAACCGCCTCAATCTCGATCTCGATGTGCTGCGCAGCTTCGTGACCGGCCTGGAACTGGGCAGCTTTGCCAAGGCGGCTGATCGCCTGGGGCGCTCGACCTCGGCCTTGAGCGCGCAATTGAAAAAGCTCGAAGATCAGGTCGGGGTGCCGGTCTTGCGCAAGTCGGGACGCGGCCTGGCGCTGACCCCGACCGGTGAGGTCGTGCTCAGCTACGCCCGCCGCCTGCTCGAACTCAACGACGAGGCGGTGTTCGCGGTACGCGGCAGCACGCTGTCCGGCGTCGTCCGCATCGGCTTTCAGGAAGATTTCGGCGAAGGCGTCCTGACCGAAATCCTCGGCCGTTTCGCCCGTGCCCACCCGGCTGTCGGCATCGATGCCCGGGTGGCAAGAAACACCGAATTGCTCGGCGCCGTCGCCGGCGACCGGCTCGATCTGGCGCTGACCTGGGAATCCGGCGAACTGACCGCCGAGCAGGAGTGCCTGGGCAGCCTGCCCATGTGCTGGATCGGACAGCCGGCGCTGGTCGCCGAGCATCTGCACCAAGGCACGCCCTTGCCGCTGGTCGCCTTCGAAGCCCCCTGCCTGATGCGCAGTCGTGCCATCGAAGCCCTCGACCGGGCCGGGATTCCCTGGCGCATTGCCTTCACCAGCAGCAGCCTGAGCGGCATCTGGGCGGCCGTGCAGGCCGGGCTGGGCATTACGGTGCGCACACCGGCCGGCAAGCCTGAAGGGCTGTCGATCCTGAGCGAGCTGCCAGCCTTGCCGCGCATCGGCCTCAACCTGAATTACCGGAAAAATCCCGGCGAGCCGCTGCCGGCCCGTTTAGCCGAAATCGTCCGCGCCCGGCTCGACGAATTGCTGCCATCCTGCCAGCTGCCGCCACCGGCCAAGGGGCAACAGGCAAGCGGTGCCGAAGGCTCAGCCGAGAACGCCGCGCTCGCCTAGGGCGGCGATGTCCTCGTCGCTGTAGCCGGCGCCACGCAGGATCTCGTTGTTGTGCTGGCCAGCCTTGGGGGCCGGCTGGCGAATACTGAAGTCGTGCTCCGAGATTTTCAACGGCGGCGCAAACTGGGTCAGGCCACCCTGCTCGACAATCATGCCGCGGGCCCGCAACTGTTCATTGGCCAGCGCCTCTTCCGGCGACAGGATGGGCGTGACGCAGCAGTCGACGTCGGCAAAGCGGGCCGCCCAGACATCGCGCGGCTGGGCCGAGAACAGCGCCGCCATTTCGCCGCGCAAGGCCGGGTCCCACTGACGCTTGATCCATTCCGGCCGTTCCAGCGTGATACAGCAGAGCTGCCAGAACTTGCCTTCCAGCGCCCCCACCGCCATGTACTTGCCATCGGCACAGCGATATGTCGCATAACAGGGCAAACCGCCGCTCAACAGGTCGCCACCGCGCGGCGCCGACTGGCCGGCATCGTTCAAACGCAGCATGGCGAAATAGGTATGGGCCAGCACGCTGTCGGTCATCGAGACGTCGATGTAACGCCCCCGACCGGTCCGCTGCGCTTCGACCACCGCCGCCAGGATGCCCATGACACCGGTCAGCGCCCCACCCAGCAGGTCGGCGATCTGGAAATTGGGGATAGCCGGCTGGCTGCCTTCGAAACCGATCTGCTCCAGCACCCCGGCATAGCCGAGATAATTGAGGTCGTGGCCGGCCAGGTCCTTGTAGGGGCCGTCCTGACCGTAGCCGCTGATCGAGCAGTAGGCGATCTTCGGATTCAGCGCCGCCACGGTGGCATAGCCGATGCCCAGCTTGTCCACCACACCGGGCCGGAAGCTCTCGATGACCACGTCGGCATCCCGCGCCAGACGCAGGAAAACCGCAACGCCTTCCGGCTGCTTCAGGTCGAGCACCAGCCCCTGCTTGTTGCGGTTGATCATTCGGAAATAGGCGCTGTCTTCGGCATCTCTACCGGCCTTCCCGGTCCCCAGCGTACGGGCGTAATCGCCCAGCTGCGGGTCTTCGATCTTGATCACCTCGGCCCCGAGATCGGCCAGATGCAGCGTCGCCACCGGCCCGGGCAACAACCGGGTCAGGTCGAGGACGCGAATGCCGGCCAGCGGCGCGGGACGTTGGCTCACGGCTGCCTCACGGCTGACAGACGCTCAACAGGTCGGCTTCAAGTTCGATTTCCATGTCCTTCTTCAACCCCCGGTCGATGAACATGCCGCGATACAGGCGTCCGCCATTCGCCGCCTTGCGGACGTGGGGGGTTTCCCAGTCGCTGACCCGCAGACGGACGATGCCGATCTGCTCGTCGCGCTCGGCCACGCCGGGCGAGACGCAGGGATAGGCCAGCGCATGGCGGTTGAATTCCTCGCGGCTGTACTGCTCGATGCTCTTGCCGGCCACCACCGGGCAGGTCCCGAGATGGCGGCTGCGCACCTCGGCCCCCACCACCTCGCCCTTAAGGAAGTAGATCGGCTCGGTGATCACCCAACCGCTGCCGCCCTCCTCATAACGCACGCATTGTCCGGGCTTGAGCAGTTCCGGCTGCTTGAAGAGCAGATTGGCCGAAGGCCGCAACAACGGTTCGGCGGCCAAGGCAGGAGTAGCCAGAAACGCCAGCACGACAAGCAGGTTTCGCATGAGATGTTCCGGGTCAGTAAACCCGGCTATCTTCGATCACCTTGCCGTCGTTGGGCAAGCCCCCGAGCGGTGCAAAAACCACCTCGCCGCGCAATTTGGTGACTTCGCGCAAGCTGCCGACGATGGCCTTGTCGAGCGCCGCACTGCCGGTCTCGATCTCGCAGTGCAGGGCCATGCGGTCCTGGCCGCCGGGATTGTCGACCACCAGGCGCATGCGCTGGATTTCCGGATGGCGCCGGGCAATATCGGCCACCTGCTCCGGATGCACGAACATGCCCTTAACCTTGGTCGTCTGGTCGGCCCGCCCCATCCAGCCCTTAAGCCGGATATTGCTCCGCCCGCAGGGCGAGCGACCGGGCAGCAGCGCCGAAAGATCGCCGGTGGCAAAGCGGATCAGCGGGTAATCGGCATTGAAGGTGGTCACTACCACTTCCCCTACCTCGCCCGGCTCGACCGGATCGCCGGTGCCGGGACGAACGATTTCGACCAGCAACTCCTCCTCGACGACCAAGCCTTCTTCGGCCTCGGTTTCATAGGCGATGGCGCCGATGTCGGCGGTGGCGTAGCACTGCCGGACAGTGATACCGCGCGCCTTGAGCCAGTCGCGGGTGATGCCGGGCAAAGCTTCGCCGGAAACGCACGCCTTTTTTAGCGAACTGATGTCGGCGCCGATCTCCTCGGCCTTCTCGACGATGATACGCAGGAAGGATGGCGTCCCGACATAAGCTTCCGGACGCAGATCGGCCATTGCCTGCACCTGCTGCTCGGTCTGCCCCACCCCGCCGGGAAACACCGCGCAGCCCAGCTTGCGCGCCCCACCTTCGAAAATGAAGGCGCCCGGCGTGAAATGGTAGGAAAAGCAATTGTGAATCAGGTCGCCGTTGCGGATACCGGCAGCGTAGAGCACGCGGGCCATACGCCACGGATCGATCGAGGTGCCCTGCAATTCGTAGATCGGCCCCGGTGAAGCGAACACCCGCTTCGCCTTGTGCCGGGCCAGGGAATTCAGACCGCCAAACGGCGGCGTCTTTTGCTGCAGCTCGATCAGGTCGCGCTTGCGGGTCAGCGGCAAACGCGCCAGCGCCTCGCGGCTGGTGCAATCAAAGGGATTGATCCCGGCCATCGACTGAAAGTAGTAATGCGTCGTTTCCTTGGCATGCGCCACCTGGCGCGCCAGCTTGTCCATCAGATCGGCTTCGCGCTCATCCGGATCGCGGGTTTCCAGCGGGTCGTAATAGCTCATTTGATTTTCTCCGGAGTCGGCGGAATCTCTATGTACGGCGACATTTCCGGCTGCAAAGTAGCCCCACAGGGCAAGGCGGAGGCCGGCGCCGTTGGCTCCTGCCAACAAGCCGGCCGACAACGCCGCCATGCGGGGCGCACTGCAGCCTAGGACAGCCAGCGTTTGCGGCGGCGGTAGTGCTTGACGTCCTTGAACGATTTCCGCCCGGCGGAACTCAGCCCGAGATAGAACTCCTTCACATCCTCATTGGTGCGCAGCCCCTCGGCATCGCCTTCCATCACCACCCGGCCGTTTTCCAGGATGTAGCCGAAGTCGGCATACTTCAGCGCCACCATGGTGTTCTGCTCGGCCAGCAGGAAGCTGACGTTCTCGCGGCTGTTCAGGTCCTTGACGATCTCGAAGATCTCTTCGACGATCTGCGGCGCCAGGCCCATCGACGGCTCGTCGAGCAGGATCATTTCCGGCTTGGCCATCAAGGCCCGGCCGATGGCGCACATCTGCTGTTCGCCGCCCGAGGTGTAGCCGGCCTGCGAGGTGCGCCGCGTTTTCAGGCGCGGGAAGTAGTGATAGACCTTTTCCAGGCTTTCCTTCAGCTCGCTGCGCGAGATCGAACGGGTATAGGCGCCGGTCAGCAGGTTTTCCTCGATGGTCAGGTGGCCGAAGCAATGCCGCCCTTCCATGACCTGGATGACGCCGCGCTTGACCAGTTCGTTGGGCGTCAACTGGTCGATGCGCTCGCCCTTGTATTCGACCGAACCCTTGGTCACGTCGCCGCGTTCGGCATGCAACAGGTTGGAGATGGCCTTCAGCGTCGTCGACTTGCCGGCCCCGTTGGCGCCGAGCAATGCGACGATCTTGCCTTTCGGCACGTTCAGCGACACCCCCTTGAGCACCAGGATCACGTGGTCGTAGATGACCTCGATGTTGTTGACGCTCAGGTAGTGGTCAGCCGCAGCAGCGGCAGTGTGTGTACTCATAGCGGTTCCCGAAGCATGGAAACTGGCAGATGGCGAGGGGTCGCCCCCTCGCCTCCCCACTCTCTCGCCTTATTTTTCCTTGGAACAATCACGCGGCGTGATGCCCTTTTCCTTGGCGTACTGCTTGGCAGAGGCCTGGAACAAGGGGTGGATCAATGCCTTGTTGCCTTCGATCCAGTCGGAGACCGGCACCCACTTGGCGCCATCCCATTGCTGGATCTTCACCTTGCCGGAACCTTCGTGGTTGTCGCAGGAGGTCTTGATTTCCGGCAGCAGGTTGGTGGCGCCGACCTGTTTCAGGCGGGCTTCGGTGATGTTCAGGTTTTCCAGCGCCCAACGCATCTGCTCGCCGTTCAGCGCCTTGCCCTTGCCGTACTTTTCCTGGCCCTTGCGGATCGCCTCGACCGACAGCACGGCGGCGGAAACGCCGCGGTTGTAGAGCACGGTGCCGATCTTGGCGGTGTCCTGCAGGTTGCCCTTGCCGGCGCCATAGACGACCTTCTCGATATCGGCGATTACCGGCACCTGCTTGCCAGCGACGTTCCAGGTCGCGGCCATGTAGCCCTTGGCGGCATCGCCGGCCGGCACGACGTCTTCTTCGGAACCGGTCCACCACGAGCCGATCATCTTGTCACGCGGGTAGCCGACCTTCTGGGCCGCCTTCAGGGCGGTCTGGTTCATCACGCCCCAGCCCCAGAACACCACGTAGTCCGGCTTTTCCTGGCGGATCTTCAGCCACTGGGCGCCCTGCTCGTTGCCCGGGTGGGCGACCGGAATCTGCACCAGCTGGAACTTGTTCAACGAAGCTTCGGCTTCCATCGCGATGATGGCTTCCTTGCCGTAGGCCGAGTCGTGATACAGATAAACGATCTTCTTGCCGGCCAGGTTGCCGCCGTTCTTGTCCTTGATGAACTTGACGATGGCCGAGGCCTGCATCTGGTAGGTGGTGACCAGCGGGAAGGCGTAGGGGAAGACCGAGCCGTCGACCGCATCGGTGCGGCCGTAGCCCATCATCGCCAGCGGCAGCTTGTCCTGCGCCGACTTGTCGACCAGCGCATAGGAAATGCCGGTGGACATGGTATGGATCGGGCCGGCCGACTTGGCGGCCTTGCTCTTCAGGCGCTCGTAGCACTCGACGCCCTTGGCGTTGTTGTACTCCGTCTCGCACTCTTCCCAGGTCATCTGGACGCCGTTGACGCCCTTTTCCTTGAGATTGACGTAGTTCAGGTAATCGATGAAACCGCCGTAGAAGGCCTGGCCGTTCGAGCCGTAGGGACCGACGCGGTAGTCGATCAGCGGGAAGAACTGTTCCTCGGCAGCGAAACTGCCTTGCGAGAACAGGGCCAGGGAAACCGCAGCGGCGGCCAGAGCAGGTTTGAAACCTTTAATCATTTGATGTCTCCTCCAGTTATTACGAAAAGCGGCGGGGCCCCACCGCTTCAACCACAGTCATTCCTAGTGCGGGAACGGCCACAAGCGCAGCTTCTCCTTGGCGATCTGCCACAGACGGGCCAACCCGTGCGGCTCGACGATCAGGAAGAACATGATCAGCGCCCCGAACACCGTAATCTGGATGTGCGACACGGTGGCGCTGGAAAACGGCAGGCCGAACAGTTCGGCGAAAAACGGCAGGGCGACGTCGAGAAAGATCGGCAGCAGCAGGATGAAGGCGGCGCCCAGGAAGCTGCCCATGATCGAACCGACACCGCCGATGATGATCATGAACAGGATCTTGAAGGACATCTCCAGCGAGAAGCCGTCCGGCTCGACCGAGCCGAGGTAGCAGAAGGCGTAGAGCGCGCCGGCCACACCGCAGTAGAAGGAACTGATGGCGAAGGCGAGCAGCTTGGTCGGCATCAGCCGGATGCCGATCACCGAGGCGGCGACGTCCATGTCGCGCACCGCCATCCAGGCCCGGCCGGTGGTCGAGCGCACCATGTTCTTGGCGGCCAGCGCCATGAAGACGACGATGGAGAGCACCAGCAGGTACTTCTCGACCGGGGTGTTCAGCTCATGGCCGAAGATGATCAGTTTCTGGGTCGAGATCACGCCCGAGGACGAGTTGTTCGACAGCCAGGGAAACTTGGTCAGGCACCAGACGATGAAGAACTGCGCCGCCAGCGTTGCCACGGCCAGGTAGAAGCCCTTGATGCGCAGGCTGGGCAGGCCGAACAGGATGCCCACCCCGGCGGCAGTCAGGCCGGCGCAGATGAAGGAAACGAGCAGCGGAATGCCTTCGACGCGCAACTGGAAGTTGTAGGCGGCGTAGGCGCCGACGGCCATGAAGGCGGCGGAACCGAGCGACAATTGGCCGGCGTAGCCGGTCAAGATGTTCAAGCCGAGGGCGGCCAGTGCGAAGATCAGGAAGGGGATCAGAATGGCCGAGAACCAGTATTCGCTGGCCAAGACCGGCACACCGAGAAAGGCCACGGCGAGCAGGACGAGCACGCCAATGCGGTCCTGGCGAATCGGGAACAGCTGCTGGTCGGCAGCGTAGGTGGTCTTGAATTGACCGGCTTCACGATAAAGCATGTTGTTCTAGCCTCTCTTAAACACGGTCAATGTGGCGTTCGCCGAACAGCCCTTCCGGCCGCACGAGCAGGAAAAGCAACGCCAGCACATACGGGAACCAGCCCTCGATGCCGCCGAAATTGCCGCCGAAAAGGTCCTGCATCACCGGCGGGATGTAGATTTCGGCCAGCTTTTCCGAGGCACCGATGATCAGGCCGCCGACGATGGCGCCGGGAACCGAGGTGAAGCCACCGAGAATCAGCACCGGCAAGGCCTTGAGCGCAGTAAAGGTGAGCGCGAACTGCACACCGTTGCGCGCCCCCCACATCATCCCGGCGACCAGCGCGACGAAACCGGCGACCCCCCAGACGATGGCCCAGATGTGCTGCAGCGGAATGCCGATCGACAGCGCCGCCTGGTGATCGTCGGCAACCGCGCGCAGGGCGCGGCCGACGCGGGTGTATTGGAAGAACAGGGCGAGCGTTGCGACCAGCACCGCTGCCACCCCGGCAGCAACGAGGTCGAACTTGGAAATCACCATGTTCCAGTTTTCCAGGATCGATTCGATCGGTTCATCGACGATGCCCAGATCCAGCGCCCGCGGCTCGCTGCCGAAGATCATCGGCGCCACGCCCTCGATGAAGAAGGCCAGGCCGATGGTGGCCATGAACAGCGCGATCGGCGGCTGGTTGACCAGCTTCCTGAGCACGAACTTCTCGGTGGCAATGCCGAACAGGGTCATGATCACGAAGGCGAGGATGATCGCCAGCCACAGCGGCG
>DAIMCQ010000004.1:0-39225 GCA_036726285.1 Azonexus sp. | reverse complement strand
GCGTTCTTAGCGGCCGAAGGTGGCATTGACGATTTCCATTAGGGCGTCGACCGTTTCCTCGTCGTCGGTCAGGCTTTCGACCAGCGCGGCGCGGCAGGCGGCGGTGACGTCGAAGCCCGACTTGATCAGGGTGGCGGCATAGACCAGCAGACGCGTGCTGGCGACTTCTTCGAGGTCGCGGTCCTTGAGCGCCCGGAAGGCCTTGGCGATGCCGACCAGGCGTTTGGCCAGATCGGCATCGCAGCCGGTTTCGCCGAGCAGGATCGAGATCTCGCGTTCGGCGCTGGGGAAGTCGAAGCGCATCGAGACAAAGCGCTGGCGGGTCGAAGGCTTCAGCCCCTTCATCAGGTTCTGGTAGCCGGGGTTGTAGGAGACGACCAGCATGAAGTTGTCCGGCGCTTCGAGCATCTCGCCGGTCCGGTCGATCGGCAGGATGCGGCGGTCATCGGCCAGCGGGTGCAGCACGACGGTGGTGTCCTTGCGCGCTTCGACCACTTCGTCGAGATAGCAGATGCCGCCTTCGCGCACGGCACGGGTCAGCGGGCCGTCGGACCAGTAGGTGCCCTGGTCAGAGATCAGGTGACGGCCGACCAGGTCGGCGGCAGTCAGATCGTCGTGGCAGGCGACGGTGTACAGCGGCAGTTTGAGGCGTGCCGCCATGTGCGAGATGAAACGGGTCTTGCCGCAGCCGGTCGGCCCCTTGATCAGGAGCGGCAGGCGTTCGCGATAAGCGTGCTCGAAGAGGGCGATTTCGTTGCCGGAGGGTTCGTAGAAGGGCAGGTCGTTCATTTGAGAGACATCCAGTAAGCCAACAGAATCAGGCTGCCGACCAGGATCAGCCAGCCTTCGAGCAACAGGCGCCACATCAGCGGCGCGCCGCGCAGTTCCATGAAGTCGAGAATGACCAGGCGGCCCTTGACGAAGGCGATGGCCAGCATGGCGACAATGGCACCGGTGCCGGCGGCGCCGACTTCGCCAAGATACCAGGTGATGCCGGTGGCGATCAGCAGGATCAACCAGGCACGATGGGCGGGGTTATGCAGGGCGTTCATCGCATCACGTAAACAAGAGGGAAAAGAATGATCCACAGCAGATCGACCATGTGCCAGTAGGCGGCGCCGCTCTCCAGCCCATGCGCGTTGGCGCTGGTGTAGGCGCCTTTGCGGGCCTGCAGCCAGAGCACGACAAGGATCACCATGCCGAGAATGACGTGCATGAAATGGAAGAAGGTCAGCGAGATGTAGAACATGTAGAACGTGTTGGTCGACAGCGAGATGCCGGCGCCGAATTTAGCGGCGTATTCGAACACTTTGACCACGAGAAAGCCGCCGCCGCACAGGAAACCGAGCAGGATGTTGCGGGCGACGGCCGGGCCGGCATCGCGATGCGCCGCCTGTACGGCGCGCACCACGAACCAGGAGCCGGTGACCAGCAGCAGGGTGTTGAGTGCGCCGGCATTGCGGTCGAGCGTTTGCTGGTATTCGTTGAACAGGGCCGGATCATGCGCCCGGGCAAAAGCGTAGGCGGCGAAGAAGACCGCGAAGGCGAGCATCTCGGCCAGGATGAAGACCCAGATGGCGAGGTCGCCGGGCAGGCGTTTTTCGACTGGCGGTGCAGGGAGGGAGGCGTCGAGCGTAGTCATGCGGCGGATGATAGCGAGGCCGGCGGCGCGGTAACTTGATCTGCAATAAGAATGGAAGGCAAAGTTCGGCCGGCGTCGGCCGGCTGAATCGAGGTCGTGAATGAGGCCAAAAGGGGAGGGCTTGAGTGCCGGCATCCGGCCGCCTTGGGCCGCCAGAGCGCAGGCCGGTTGCGCTTTGGCGCAAGGCCCCGCAGAATGCGCTCGGCATTTAATTCAGGGTGTGGGGAAATGAACAAGAAAGTAGTCGGAGCGGCGGTTTTGGCAGGTCTGGTGGCGGCGGGCGGGTTTGCCGTCTGGCATGGCGGCAAGGATGCGGCAGTGCCGGTCGCCAGCACGGCGGCGGCCAGCCTCGATATGGCGCCGGTGATGGCCGGCGTGCGCGACAGTCTTGCCGCCTATCGCAAGCTCATCGTGCTCTTTGCCGACGAAAAGACCTTCTCGGCGGCCGAGCGCGAGCAGGCCAACCAGGTCGGTCAGGCCCTGTTCCATGAAAATCGCGAACGTCTCGTCCAGCTCGAAGCGAAGCTCGATGAACTCGTCGCATCCGGCGATGGCGGCCGCTTTGCGGCCATCGCCGGCTTGCTCGACTATATGGAAAGTGCGCCCGAGCTTTACGATGCCGACCGCCTGGCTTTCCGCGAACTGTTGCGCAGCCTGCAGGCCGCCGTTGCCAAGGACGGCGCTTTGCCGGCCATCAAGCTGCACCAGCGCATCGGCGACGATCTGGAGGCATTAGCCGAAATCGAGCGCAATTACGAGAAGGAAATCCGCCAGGTCTTCGGCCGCTTCGATACGCGCGCCATCGAACTGAAACGCGAGCGCTGGGCCGATTACCTGGGCAAGCTGAAGAGCCTCTACAGCCGCGAACAGATACTCAAGGATTTCGGCGTCGTGCTGCCTTATGCTGCTGCGCCCGAGGCGGCTGAGTCCGGCATGCGCGGCAAGGCGAGCAAGCTCAAGGACGAATCGGCGGGCGAAGTCTTCGGTGCCAGCCTGCCGCCGAAAACCCTGGTCCTGACCTTCGACGACGGGCCGCACGGTACCTACACCAAGGAAATCGCCGCCATTCTCAAGCAGTACAGCGCGCCGGCGATCTTTTTCGAGGTCGGCAGCAATCTCGGTACGGTGGACGCCGCCGGCAAACTCAAGCTCTCGCCGCGCGCCGACGTCAGCCGCCAGTTGCTCGATGCCGGTTACGTCATCGCCAACCACAGCATGACCCACGCCCAATTGTCGAAGAAAAGCGGCGAGGCGCTGAAGGCCGAGATCCTCAACAGCGACGAATTGCTCAAGGCGGTCGATGCTCGCCGCTCGCAACTGTTCCGCTTCCCTTACGGGGCACGCAATGCCGAAGGCCTGGGCGTACTCGACACGGCGCACCTGCGTTCGATGATGTGGAATATCGACTCGCTGGACTGGGCCGACCCGGTGCCGGCCTCGATTGCCGAGCGCGTGCTGAAAACGGTGGACAAGGAAGGACGCGGCATCATCCTCTTCCACGATATCCACGAACGCACCGTCAAGGCCCTGCCGACCATCCTTGATCGTCTCAGCGCCGAGGGCTATCAGTTCGCCGGCTGGGACGGCAAGGGCTTTACCGCGGCCAAGTCCGCCGCGCCGGTTACACCGCCGAGCGTGGCCAGCGCGGCCGGCTACAGCGATTCGTGGGCCATCGTCATCGGCATCGACGACTACGCCAAATGGCCGCGGCTGCAATATGCCGTGCGCGATGCCCGTGCCGTGCGCGAAACGCTGATCGGCAAATTCGGTTTCGCGACCGACCATGTGGTCGCGCTGGAAAACGGCGAAGCCACGCGCAGCGGCATTCTTGCCGCCTTCCACGACAAGCTGGCGCACGCCGGCATGAAGAAGAACGACCGCCTCTTCGTCTTTTTCGCCGGCCACGGAGCAACCCGCCAGCTCAGTTCGGGGCGCGACCTCGGTTATATCGTCCCGGTCGATTCCGATCCCAACCAGATCGCGACCGACGCCATCCCGATGACCGAATTGCAGAACATCGCCGAAAGCGTCACCGCCAAGCACGCGCTGTTCATCATGGACGCCTGCTACAGCGGCCTCGGCCTGACGCGCGGCGCTGGTAACGCCAACTTCCTGCGCGACAACGGCAAGCGCCTCGGCCGCCAGATGTTGACTGCCGGCGGCGCCGACCAGTTGGTGGCCGATGGCGGCCCGAACGGTCACTCGGTGTTTACCTGGGCGCTGCTGCAAGGTCTGGGCGGCAAGGGCGACTTGAATGGCGACGGCCTGATCACCGCCACCGAACTGGCCGCCTACGTCGCCCCGGCCGTCGCCGCCACCTCGCGCCAGACGCCGGCCTTCGGCAGCCTGCCCGGCTCGGAAGGCGGCGATTTCATTTTCGAGCTGCCCAGCGAGGCCGAATTCCTCAGTGCCGATACCAAGCAGTTGCCGAGCGAGGCCATTGCCCTCAACAGCAAGCTCGACGCCACCCGTCCGGCCCAGACGCCACCGGCCGCTGGCGACAAGCCGGCCGCCCCGCCGGCACCGGCAACCGTCGTGGTCAAGGATCTGCAAGGTGCCGAGCAAAAGATCACGCCGCCGGCTGCCGTGCCGACCAGCACCCGTCAGCTCGCCCAGCGCGCCAACGACCGCGGCCTGCAACTCTACAAGGAGAAGCAATACGCCGAAGCCGAAGCGCAATTCACCGAGGCTCTCAAATTGCGGCCCGATTTCGCCCTGGCAGCCAACAACCTCGGTTTCGTCTTCTACAAGCAGGAGAAATACAAGGAAGCGGCGCGCTGGTTCGAGAACACCATCAAGATCGATCCGTCGCGGGCGATCGCCTACCTGAACCTGGGCGATGCGCTGGCCAAGGCCGGCGAGGGCGAGAAGGCGAAGAAGGCGTATCAGACCTATCTCGAACTGGCCCCGAACGGCGCGGGAGCGGCCTATGTCAAGGGGGTGCTGGAGAAGGGCTAGGCTCGCCGTTGCCGGCAGTCGGAGTGGCGACTGCCGGGCTGGCCTTGGCGTGCTATTAACCGGTGGCGGCCGATGTGGCCGCCGCTCAATCACGCAGCCGGGGCAAACCCAGCTCGAAACAGACGCCGCCTTCGATATTTCTGGCGGTGATGGTGCCGCCCATCTTAGCCATGTAGGTGCGGGCGACGAACAGGCCCTGGCCGCGGTTTCCGTCTTCCGGCTGTTCGGAAACGCCGTACTCGAAGATGCGGCCGAGCAGTTCCTCGGGAATCGGCGGGCCGTCGTTGCGGATGCCGACGGTGGCTGTGCTGTCGCTGCTGTTCAACTCGATGACGATGGGCGTGCCCGGCGTGCGGTGGCGGTCGGCATTTTTCAGCACGTGGGCGAAGACATCTTCGAGCGGGAATTCGTCGGCGCGCACGACGAGCGGCTGCGCGTCGCCGGTGCACTGCAGCTTGGCAATACCGGCATTGGCGGCAATGTTGCGGACGAATTCGGCGAGATCGACCGCCGCTACTTCCAGTCGCGTGCTCTGGAAGGCTTCGCTCGGGCTGGCGCTGCCATAGAGGACGCGCACCGCTTGCTGCATGCGGCTGATGTAGCGGTGGCTGGGGTCGTCGGCGTTGCCGTGCAGGGCAAGCAGGCTTTGCAGCGGCGACATGATCTCGTGGCCGACGGCATGCCACATGTCCTTTTCCTGGGCGGCGCGGATCTTCTCGCGCTCGACGTCTTCCTTGACCCGGCGCAGCAGGTCGTCGAGACCGCCGGCGAGGAGGCCGAGTTCGTCGCTGCCGCGCAGGTCGGCGAGATCGTAGCGTTCCAGGCCGCCGTCGGCCTGGACGCTTTTCGACAGGCCGCGGGTACGTCGGGTGAGGGCGGCGATCCGCCGGATCAGGCCGATTTCGATGACCAGCCAGGCCAGGCCGATGGCGCTGAGCATGGCGCCGACGAACCAGGAAACGCGCGTGGCGCCGACGCTGAGCACCTTGTTCACGCTGCGCGCATCGCCCTTGAGCAGGATGCGGTAGTTGCCGAGCGGGGTCGGCACTTCGTCCGAAAGTTCGACCACCGGCGCTTCCAGGCTTTCCACCGGCAACTTGCGGATGAGGCGGGTGAGCAGGGGCGAGGATTGTTCAAGCGCTTCGTCGCGGCCGCTCAATGACACCAGTTCGTTCGTTTTACCGTCGGGCGGGAAAATGCTCAATGTTTCGCCGGGTAGCAGCAGGGCGGTCAGGCTGTCGAGCGAGAAGGGCGGTGTGGCGCCGTCCTGCTGGCTGTCGAACAGTGCAGCCTCGTCACCGGGTGGCAGCACTTCGACGCGGACCTTGAACTGGTCGAGGTCGGGCGGTGGCCAGGTCGGTTTGGCGGCGGCAAAGAGCGCGTCGCGCAGCACCTCGACCGGCAGGCGCAACGAAAAGAAGGATTTGCGGGCGCAGTTCTCGGTGTCGCCGGCTGCGGCATCCAGGCATTTTCCGTCCTGCCACACCCAGCCGCGGAACTCGCGGACCGTGCGGGCGCCGGTGTAGTCGCGTCCTTCCTGTTCGACATAGCCGGTGAAGCGGCCGCGCACCCCTTCCCATTTGCCGTTGCCGGGCAGCGGTTCGAAGGGCGCCAGCCAGCGATAGGTCTGGCCGCGCAGGCTGACGGTGACGCGCAGGCGGTGGGCGCCGTCGAGGAATTCGTCGCCGATGCGGTGGGCGATCAGCGGGCCGCTGGCGAAGGTGCCGGCGGCGTAGATGAAGCCGCCGGCCCACGGGTTGTTGCCGATGGCGACGCAGAGACTGCCGGATTGCGGGTACTGCACCAGGCAGCCGGCCATTTCGACGGCATTGCGGACCTTGCTCTGGTCGTCGAAATCGATTGCCGAGTAGGGCAGGACGACCGGTTGCCCTGCTGCCGGCTGGCCGCCGCGGCGCGGGTTGAGCAGGGCGAGCTGGCCGGAGGGGTGGTGCAGGCGGGCGACGATCTGTTCCTTGGTCTTGCCGATGCTGGCTTGATAGTTGTCGTAGCTGCGCTGCTTTTCTTCCTGTAGCACGGTAACGGCCATGGCGACGACGGCCAGGGCCAGGGCGAGGAAGGCCGTGCGGAAGAGAATGCGCAGCCGGAAGGAGGCCAGCCAGGCCAGGCCGCCGTTCATGGGCGCTTGCCCGCAGTAGCTTGGTCGGACCAGCGGAAGCCGCGCATCGGGATGTTCTCGATGCGGTCGAAACCATCGTCCAGTTCGCGGAAGGCTTCGCGGATGGTGCTGATGTGCTTCCTGATGTTGTCGCGGTTGCGGCCGCTTTTCACCACCTGGAACAACTCGTCGTAGGAGACGACGTCGCCGCGCCGCTGGTAGAGCGTGGCCAGGATGCGCTGCGCGGTGAGCGGCAGGTTTACCCGTTGGCCGCGCCAGAGCGGCGTGTTCTGACGCAGCGGGTCGAGCGCCAGTTCGTCGACGCCGGCTTCTGGTTTGGCGACGCTTCGGTCGCGGGTGGCGCGCAGGATCTCCAGGAAGGTGTCGATGAAATCGCCTTCCTCGAAGCTGGTCTTTTGCAGGTAATCCCAGGCGTCGAGCGCCTTCATGATGCTGCGGTAGATGGCCGCCGGCATGGCCGAGACGACCAGCACCGGCGTGCCGCGCCCGCCCTTGTTGATGGCGTTGATGATGGCGACGCCGGCATTGCGTTCGCGGCCGAGTTCGATATCGAGCGTGACCAGCGCGTAATCCTCGCGGTCGACGGCGGCTTCAGCCTCGTCGCGGCTGAACCACTGGTCGACGACGATATCCGGCCGTGCCGCGAGGATCCATTCCTTCAACTGGTTACTGGTGGGCTGGTCGTCTTCGACGATGGCGACTTTGATCATGCGGGCCTCCTTTGCAATGCGCCGGAGTATCGCCGTTTTTCCCCGATCTGGCATGCCCATGGCGTGAGTGTTTGTTCACGGCCCGGAAGCGCCGCACCCGGCGCCAGAACGAACTGGCCCCGCCGCGTCATGGCTTGCTCATGGCATGTGGCGGCACGATGGCATCCATGGCAAGCCGGAGTGCGGATCGATCTTCCCGCCTCTCGGTCACGGGGTGATCCCGAACGCGAAGATCAACTAAGTGGAGTAGATGATCATGTCGGAACGTTTCAACGAAATCGTAGGCAAAATGGGGAATTCCCTGGGGCGCGCCGGGGCGCGGACCGCTTCGGCCATCGGCCGTCAGGTCGGTCATTTCGCCGGACGGGTGCATGGGGCGCGCTTCACGCTGATCGCGCTGGCTGTCGCCGGGCTGGGCGGCTATGGCCTTTACGCGCATCCGCCGATGCAGAGCGTGGCACGGGGCGAGGCGGCGGTACGGGTCAATCAACTGACCGGCGGTGCGACCGAAGTGCGCGATGGCGCCGTGCTGGTCATTCCCGGCTTGCATGAACTGCGCCGCTTCTCGCTGCGCGACCAGATCTTCCGGCCGGAAGGCGGCGCCAGCGCCGACGGCGCGGCACCGTTCCAGACCGTCGAGGGCCTGTCGATCGGTGTCGACATTGCCGTGCGCTATGCGCTCGACCCTGGCCGCATCGCCGCGATGGCGCGCGCCCTGCCGGAAGACATCGGCGGTGAAGTGGTGCAGCCGGCGGTGGAGGGCGTTTTGTACAAGACCCTGGCCCGTTACACCGTGCGCGAAATCTTCTCGACCAAGCGCCCGGAAATCCAGCAAGCCATCGAAGACGAGTTGAAGCCTTTGCTCGACAAGGACGGCATCAAGTTGCAGGCGGTATTGATGGGCAAGATCGATCTGCCGCGCGACTACAAGGCCGGCATGGAAAATCTGCTGGCCGAGGAGTTGTCGAGCGAGAAGATGCGCTACACGCTGGAACTGAAGGAAAAACAGGTCAAGCAGACCGAACTGGAAGCGCAGGCCGACAAGGTCCGTCGCGAAACCGCCGCCGCTGCCGCCGGCGAGGAGCAGATCATCGCCGCCAGGGCGCAGGCCGAGGCGATGAAGCATGTGCTGCCCTTCAAGCAGAAGCAGATCGAGCAGCGCGGCCTGGAGGCCGAGGCCGAAAAAGTGGCCCGCATCAAGAGCGCCGAAGCCAACGCCCAGGCCCGCCAGATCGAGGCCGCCGGCGAGGCCGAATCGCGCCGCAAGCTGGCCGATGCCGAAGCCTACCGCCAGGAGCGCATCGGCAAGATCGCCAGCGAGCAACTGGCACGCGATGGGGCCTTGATCCAGAAGAACCCGCTGCTGATCCAGAAGACGCTGGCCGACAAGCTGTCCGACAAGATCTCGGTGATCATCGCGCCGCCGCCGGCCGATGGTGGCTTCATCGGCAACACCTTGCTGGGTGCCGGTCGCCAGGGCAAAGCCGTGCCAGCCAGCCAGGCGGCAGACGAAGAAACCGTGCAACAAGAGGGGCAATAATCATGCTGGCCACTGCACTGACCGTCATCGCCATCGTCACCCAGGACCAGTCGGCGCTGCGCGCCGCGCCGAAGGATTCAGCCGGCCAGCAGGCCGTGCTCTGGCAGGGCGACAGCCTGGAAATTCGCGGCGAGAAGGGCGATTTCCTGCAGGTTTATGATCACCGCCGCGAACGCGGCGGCTACATCAAGGCGACGCAGGTTCGCGTTCTCTCGCTGAAGCCGGAAGGCGCGCCGGAGTTGCTGTCGGTGGTGCGCTTTTTGAAGGAGACGCCGGGATCGGAAGCCCTCGGCATCAGCTACGCCGCCGCCTACCTGCGCGCTGCGCCGGCAGCGGCAATCGATGGCGAAGTCTTCGAGGCACTCGGTACGATGGCCGAGCGCCTGGCCCGCCGGGCGACGGCCGGGCGGACCGGCAAGAGCGGCGAGATGCTGGCGGCGCATCTCGAAGTGGTCGCCAACTACGGCGTGACGCTGACCAGTTTCGAGCGCGACGGCCAGGTCCAGCTCTGCTACAACGGCGACGCCCAGCGTCGCGTCCTGGCGCTGCCGGCAACGGCCATCCAGAAAGCGCTGGCCGCGCTGGCCCTGACCAAACATGAATGCGTTGCGCCCAACCTCAATCCGGTCGAGCGCTTCGCCCTCGACAACTGGCGGGCCGAAATCCTCGAACGGGTCGATCTGGCCCAATTGCCGGCAGTGTTGAAGAACCGCCTGCACCTGCGCAAGGCCGGCGTCTGGGCCAGCCTGGCCTACCAGCGGGCGCGCCGCCCGGAACTTGGGGCGGCGGTCGTCCAGGAAGCCGCCAGTCGCGCCATCGACGAACTGGCGGCGATCAACAAGGCCGAGTTGATGGAGAGCGATGCCGCCGCCTACAGCGACGCCGCGATCCGCGTCGGTGCCTCGCGCTGGGCTGCCGAACCGGGCCTGCCCAGTGCTAGCACGAAAGTGCCGGTCAAGCTGGCGGTGCACACCACGGCGGGCCAGCCGGGCGAAACCTGCGTGCATCTGGTCGACGCCAAGCATGATGCCAAGAATCCGCTGCTCACCCGCTGTACCTACGGCATCGTGTGGCCGGCCTCGGCCGCCGCCAATCCGCAAGGCGATGTCCTGACCCTGGCCGTGCAGCCGCTCGATACCTGGCGCGAAATGTGGGTGTTCCGCAAGGATGCACAGGGGTGGCATGTCGATGCCGTGCCGCCGGCGCTGGATGCGCCGAACCTCGGCTACGTCGAATTCGCCGGCTGGGTGCCAGGCAATGCGCAACTGCTGGCAGCGCGTGAGGCGAAGGTCGACGGGCGCTACAAACTGAGTTTCGAGACGCTCAAACTGGGTAGCCTGGAAACCGACAGGCAGGCCGACAAGCCAAACAATCTTTCAACGTTTTACCGCTGGCAGGACGCCTTGTGGAAAGGCAAGACGGTGAGTCTGCGCTAGAACGATGGGAGGTTGGGCTGGCTGCCCTGGCTAGCTGGGGCGGACGATAGCGGGGGGGGTATCTTGCTGGAGAGGACAATGGACCGGAAGCGGTAGTTGCCGGATTTTCAAAGCGGACGTTCAGGAACATAGTGCTAACCGGCGCTGCGCGGCATTATTGCGCAGCGCCCTGACACCAAAGGGCGCGAGGTTGAGCACCATGTTAGCCCTTACGTTGAGTGAACGAGTTCATTGCAGCGATTGAGCTACGAGATCGTGCAGTGCAGTGAGCTCGACAACCAGCAACTGAATATTCGGTGCGGAATAAGCCGCAGCGTCAGTTGGGTAACGCTGATGATATGGTTTGTCGTGTGTTGTACTGAGAAGAACACACCAACGTGGTGGTGTAAATGGTATGGGCAAGCCATGGCCGGATGCTTTTGACCAAAGTTCGGCGAGATTGTGTTGAATAGGGCGCAGCTCTTTCTTCGTCTGTTCTTTCAGCTCAAGGTAGGCCTTCAGAGTCAGCTCTAAACACCATGACGCGAGGAATATCGTAGCTTCTGCCTGTTGTGGGCCGAGAAGTGCAAGCGCCTGCAGACCGGACAACAATCCGCGAGCACGCTCGAGAAACTGACGAGGAGGACTGGATATTTCGATCTTCGCACTTCCAGCGATGAGGGCACCAGATGCAACGTGATGTGTAGGCATGTGAGGGATAACAGCGTTTACGTGTATAGGCGAAGGTCCCCGTTTCCAGTAACCGAGGGCTTTAGTGTGAGAGGGCAATTTACCCGATTTTGGGTGAGTGATTTGGCATAAGCCGCGGGTGTCAAATTGCCAGGGAAGTTTTTCGGTTGCTCCTTGTTGTACTTGCGGTGCCAGCCGTCGATGATGATCTGGGCGTGGAATAGGCAGGTGAACCTGTGCTCATTGAGGCATTCATCTCGGATTTTCGGGTCGGACGTTCGAACTGTGTTGCTGTATTTGTTATCGCGAAACCCAGATGCCAAAAAAAACGCGGGCCCGAAGACCCGCGTTCTATTGCCGTCAGACGCTGTGCGCTTAAGCAGCCTTTTCCTCACCACCGACAAAGAAGCTGGTGATGTAGACGACCAGGCCGATCAGGAAGATCACGCCGGCCCATTCACGCATCCAGTAGAACAGGGCGATCTTTTCCTGGGCAACCATGAAGGGCAGCGGTGCGTCGGAGACGCGTTGCAGCCAGACCTGCAGGATGCCGGCAGCGGTCAGGAACAGGGTGATGAAGACGATTGCCGTGGTCATCAGCCAGAACGACCACATTTCCAGCACTTGCGACTTGTTGCTGTTGGCAGCACGGCCGCGCAGGATGGGCATGGCATAGGAGATCATCATCAGGTTGACCATGGCGTAGGCACCATAGAAAGCCATGTGGCCGTGAGCGGCGGTGATCTGCGTGCCGTGCGTGTAGTAGTTCACCGGAGCCAGGGTGTGCAGGAAGCCCCACACGCCGGCGCCGAGGAAGGCCATCACGCCGGTACCCAGGGCCCACAGGACGGCGGCCTTGTTCGGGTGTTCGCGACGGCGACGGTTCACCATGTTGAAGGCGAAGACGGTCATGGCGAAGAACGGGATCGGTTCCAGAGCGGAGAAGATGGAACCCCACCACTGCCAGTATTCCGGCGTACCGATCCAGAAGTAGTGGTGACCCGTACCGATGATGCCGGTGATCAGCGTCAGGGTGACGATGACGTAGAGCCACTTTTCGATGACTTCACGGTCAACACCGGTCGTCTTGATCAGCACGAAGGCCAGGAAAGAACCGAGGATCAGTTCCCAGACGCCTTCCACCCAGAGGTGCACGGTCCACCACCAGAAGAACTTGTCGAGAACGACGTTCACCGGGTTGTAGAACGAGAACAGGAAGAAGACGGCCAGACCCCACAAGCCGAGCAGCAGCACCATCGAGATCGAGGTTTTCTTGCCCTTCAGCACCGTCATGGTGATGTTGAACAGGAAGACCAGGGCGACGATGACGATACCGACCTTGGTCGGCAGCGGCTGTTCGAGGAACTCGCGGCCCATCGTTTCGAGGATGTTGTTGCCGGTCAGTTCGGCCAGCGTGGCGTACGGAACGGCCAGGTAACCGACGATGGTCAGTGCACCGGCAACCAGGAAGACCCAGAACATCAGCAGCGCCAGTTTCGGGCTGAACAGTTCGGTCTCGGATTCTTCCGGGATCATGTAGTAAGCGCCGCCCATGAAGCCGAAGAGCAGCCAGACGATCAGCAGGTTGGTGTGGACCATGCGGGCCACGTTGAACGGAATGGCCGGGAACAGGAAGTCGCCGAGCACATACTGCAGGCCGAGAATCAGGCCGAACAGGATCTGACCGACAAACAAGCCGATGGCCGCGATGAAGTAGGGTTTTGCAACCGCTTGCGATTTATATTGCATGTTCAGTTTCTCCTCTCGATCAGCCTTGGCTGTTGGGCGGCCAGTTGGCATCGTTGATCGAATTAACGTGCTTCAGGAAGGCCACGATGGCATCCAGTTGCTCGTCGGTGAAGTTGAATTGCGGCATGCTGCGGCGACCCGGGATACCGTCTTTCGGACGGCTCTTGATGAAGCCTTTGACGCCTTCGTCGCCGTAGCGAACGATGACGTTACCCAGTTCCGGGGCAAAGTAGGCACCTTCACCCATCAGGGTGTGGCAACCGATACAGTTGTGAGTCTCCCAAAGCTTCTTGCCTTCGGCGATTTGCGGCGTGATGTTGGCCCGCATGTCGCGTTTAGGAAGTTGCGTATGGGTGTCGTATGACAGCGCAAGGAACAACAGGAAGAAGAAAACGGTCCCCCCGTAAAATATGTTCCGCGCCATCGATTTGGTGAAAGCGCCACTCATTGTTTTCCCCCTTTCGGAAATTGTTTGGCCGACGGATGGTATTTCCGAGAGGATTAGTCGGGCTTTGATGTCCGCTAAAAAAAGCGCCATGCCGCGCAAATTAATATTGCTCCAGCCTGTGCTGGCGCCTATGGCGATGAAGGGCGGTGGCTTGGCGACAGGACGGGCGATCCGGTTGGCGGTCGCGCTGGGGGCGCGAGCAGGCCGCGATAGCGTAGTTGCCGGGCCAGGGCTTGGGTTTTATCGCGCTGCTTTGCGCTGTAAGCCAGCAGCGATTCGACTTGGGCAGCAGAAGGCGAGGTCGGGCTGAGATTGAGTTGCGCTAGTTGCTCGACGCTGTCGGCGTAGGGTTGGGCGATCTCGCGCTCGATACGTTGTGCCAGTTCGAGCGGCGATGCGTCGCTGAAAGGCTGGGGGGCGACCAGTTCCTGCCAGTTGTGCTGGATTTCACTTTCGCGGGCGAGGAAGGCCTGGATTTCCTGGCGGGCTGCCACTTCGGCAAACCAGCGATATTTGGGCGGCGGGATATGGCTGAGTAGTCCGCTCGTCGCTGAAACGAGGGCGAATGCAGCACCCAGACGCACTGGCCATGGCCGGTTGCTGTCGTGGCGTAGCGGTCGGCCGAGCAGAAGACCGAGGAAGACGCCGCCGAGCAGGCCGCCAATGTGGGCGCTGTTGTCGATGCCCGGAATGATGAAGCCCAGGCCGATGCAGGCTCCCGTGAAAATCAGGGCGGTACGGAACAGCCAGCGGAACTCTTCGCGCTCGATCTGTTGTCGTTCGCGCCAAAGGAAGACGATCAACGCCCCGTAGCTGCCGAAAATGGCGCCGGATGCGCCGCCGGAAATGGCATCGTTGCCTTGCACGACGAGCGACAGCAGATTGCCGACAATGCCGCTGCCGAAATAGATTGCGGCAAAACGCCAGGGGCCGAACATGCGCTCGACCAATTGTCCGGCATCCCACAATGCCCACATGTTCATGAAAATATGAAGCAGGCCGAAGTGCAGAAAAAGCGCACTGCCCAGGCGCCACCACTGACCATCCTGGGTAGCCGGGCCGAAATTGGCCCCCCAGGCCAGTTGGACGGCATTGTTGCCGTGCCAGAAACCGGCGCCGGCGAACAGCATCAGCACGAAAACGACGACATTGACGGCAATCAGCCATTGCGTCACCGGAATGTGACGGGTTCGGCTATGCAGTAGATCGTACAGGCTGATTGTTGGCGACATGTTCGGGGTCGATTCGGCGAATCGTCATGATACCGGGCGGCGGGCAGGTATACTCCCGGCTCCTGTAAACCGAATGAAATTCATGGCCGCAGCAAACGACACCGCCAGCATGGCGCTATTTTGTGATTTCGAGAACATTGCCCTCGGTGTGCGCGATGCCCAGTACGAAAAATTCGACATCCGCCCGGTGCTTGAGCGCCTGCTCGCCAAAGGCAGCATCGTCGTCAAGAAGGCGTATTGCGACTGGGATCGCTACAAGGGCTTCAAGGCGGCCATGCACGAAGCCAATTTCGAGCTGATCGAAATCCCGCATGTCCGCCAGTCGGGCAAGAACTCGGCCGACATCCGCATGGTGGTCGATGCGCTCGACCTCTGCTACACCAAATCGCACGTCGATACCTTCGTCATCATTTCCGGCGATTCCGACTTCTCGCCGCTGGTTTCCAAGCTGCGCGAAAACGCCAAGCGGGTGATTGGCGTCGGCGTCAAACAGTCCTGTTCCGACCTGCTGGTCACCAACTGCGACGAATTCATCTATTACGACGACCTGGTGCGCGACCGTGACTCCAGCCGCGGCGGCCAGCGCCGCGAGCGCGAGAAGCGTTCGCCGGAAGAAGAAGCCAAGCGCAGCGAAAAGCAGGAAGAGCGCAAGAGCAAGGCAGTCGATATCGTCTCCACCACCTTTGTCGACCTGATGGCCGACCGCGGTGAAAGCGACCGCATCTGGGCTTCGGTGCTCAAGGAAGTGGTCAAGCGGCGCAATCCGGGCTTCAACGAAAACTATTACGGCTTCCGTTCCTTCGGCAATCTGCTTGAAGAAGCGGCCAATCGCGGTCTGCTCGGTTTCGGCCGCGACGACAAGGGGGCCTATGTCTTCCGCGGCCAGTCGCGTCCGGCGGTGGTTGAGGCCGAGCCAGTCGTCGTGCAGCTAGCGCCGCAGGAGTCGGCTGCCGGTGAGCTTGCCTTGGCCGTCGAGCCGAGTCCGGCGCCGGAAGGTGAAAACGCCGGCAACGCCCGTCGTCGGGGCGGGCGTCGCTCGCGTAACGGCAAGGAGCGCGGGACGAATGTCGAGACCCCGGTCGCCGAGGTCGTACCGAGCGAGGTCGTTGAGGCGACCGCACCGAGCATCGAGGCCAGCCCGGTGGAGGAAAGCGAAAACGCCGTCAATGCGCGTCGCCGTGGCGGACGCCGCACCCGAAATGCCAAGGAGCGGGCGGCAACTGCCGAAATGGCTGTTGGCGAGCCGCCGGTGACCGAGGTACTTGAGGCTGTGCTGCCTGCGGCTATCGATAGCGCTTCGACGGAGGTGGCCAAGGCCGCGGCGAGCAAGCCGCAGCGCGCTCGCCGTCCGCGCAAGAATGCCGAATCTACCGCGCCAGTGGCGCCGAGCGAGACTCCGGTGGTCGTTGAGGTGGCCGCCGTTGTGGAAGCTGCGCCGGAAGGTGAGAAAAAGCCGGCCAAGCCGAAGCGTACGACCCGCACGCCGCGGGCGCGCAAACCCAAGGCGAGTGAAAGCGCCGAAGGTTAAAAAGTAATGAAAAAGGCAGCGCAAGCTGCCTTTTCTTTGCCCGCTGTGCCGGCTGGCTAGATCACCTGCAGCAATTTGGCCCGTAGCGCTTCGGCCTCCCGCTTGCCCTCGCGCGACATTACGATGGCGTGATACCACTCGTCGTACAGCGCACGCAGGCCGGTGTGGCCTTCGGCCTGGTCGAGGCGGTCGAGCAGCGAACTGGCGCCGAGCGAACCGACGAAGGTGTTCAGCGTGTTGATCATGAAATTGCGCGCCTGCTGCTGGCGCAGCGGGTCCGGCGGCACCGGCAGTTCGCTGAAGGCGGTGATGGCCGGCAGTGGCGTCTTGGCCGGAGCGGGTTGGCCGGTGCCGTTGCTGGTGCCGGCCACCTCGATGTAACCGTCTTCCTCCAGCATGCCCAGCGTGTGTTGCAGGTCGTCCGCTTGCAGCATGTCGCGCAGTTCATCGACGGTGCGTTTGCCGTCGATACAGATCAGTACGCGTCGGATGCGCGGCGTCAGGCCGCCCGCCTTGGTGGCGATCTCACTCTGTCCCTTGG
Organism: Azonexus sp.; assembly: GCA_036726285.1. GTDB lineage: Bacteria > Pseudomonadota > Gammaproteobacteria > Burkholderiales > Rhodocyclaceae > Azonexus. Next base: position 22,635 of record DAIMCQ010000004.1, on the reverse strand, counting down.
GGGTTTTGGCGAAAATGACGCCCATTGATTGTCTCCGTTATTTTATTTAACTGCTGCGGAGCATTGTACAGAAAAAAGAAAACCCGCCGGAGGGCGGGTTTTCCATGAGGCCTGGCCGGCCTGCCGGCCGGGGGGCGAGTTCAGGCTGCTGCCTGGACCGGAATCTTGTGACCGCGGCGGACGATGCGGTTTTGCGAATCGACGTAGATCAGTTCCGGCTCGTGCTTGGCCAGTTCGACTTCGTTGTAGACCGCAAAGGTGGCGATGATCAGGATGTCGCCCGGGGCGGCACGACGGGCGGCCGAGCCGTTGACCGAGATGACGCCTGAACCGCGCTCGGCGCGAATGGCATAGGTCGTGAAACGCTCGCCGTTATTGACGTTCCAGATGTCGATCTGTTCGTATTCCTTGATGTTCGCCGCTTCGAGCAGGTCTTCATCAATGGCGCAGGAACCCTCGTAATGCAGGTCGGCGTGGGTGGCGGTCACGCGGTGCAACTTGGATTTCAGCATCGTTCTCTGCATGGTTTCACTCATCCAGACAGTTGGGGGAAGCGAATTGTAGCGGCTAATTCCCTACTGTCAATGCGCGTAATTATGGATAAACGGAGCTGCTCAAATCTCAATATTATCAATGAGCCGGGTGTTGCCGAGGCGACTGGCGGCGAGTACGACCAGTGAAGCGTTTGCGCCTTTGGGCGTGGCCAGGTCCGACTGTTGCCGGATGGCAACATAGTCGCTTTTCCAGCCGGCGGCGGCCAGATTGTCCAAGGCTGTTTGCTCCAGTCCGGCGTAGTCGCTATTGCCGTTGCGGATGGCGTCGCGGATCTGCCTCAATTCGCGCGACAGGCGTGGCGCTTCGGCACGTTCGGCGGTGCTGAGGTAGCCGTTGCGCGAGGAGAGGGCGAGGCCATCATCGGCGCGGACGGTCTCGCCACCGATCACCTCGATCGGCAGGGCCAGCTGGCGGGTCATGTTGCGCAGGACCATCAACTGCTGGTAATCCTTCTTGCCGAACAGCGCGACCTGCGGCTGGACGATGTTGAACAGCTTGAGCACGACGGTGGCGACGCCGCGGAAATGGCCGGGGCGAAATTCGCCGTCCAGTTCATGCTGGATGGCCGGCGGCTCGACGACGTATTCCTGCGGCTCCGGGTAGAGGTCGGCTTCGCTCGGGGCGAACAGCACATCGACGCCGGCGGCGCTCAGCTTGGCGCAATCGGCCTGGAAAGTGCGCGGGTATTGGTCGAAATCCTCGTTCGGCCCGAACTGCAGGCGATTGACGAAGATCGAGGCAACCACGGTGTCGCCGTGCTGGCGGGCCTGCTGCATCAGGCTGATATGGCCGGCGTGCAGATTGCCCATGGTCGGGACGAAAACGACGCGGCCGCGCCCCTTGAGCGCCGCGCGCAGGTCGGCGATGCTGGAATGGATTTGCATGAAAAGACTCGCGGGTGGATTAGCCGGCGTAGGTGTGCTCGGGCGCCGGGTAGCTGCCATCCTTGATGGCGGCGACGGCACGGAGGGCGGCATCGTGCAGACTGCTGGCGCCTTCCATGAAATTGCGGACAAATTTGGCCTTCTTGCCGGGCGGGATATCGAAGGCGTCGTGCAGCACCAGGACCTGGCCGGAACAGTCCTTGCCGGCCCCGATGCCGATGGTGATGATGTTCAGGCTGGCGGTGACTTCGGCCGCCAGCACGGCAGGGATGGCTTCCAGCACCAGCATGGTGGCACCGGCCTTCTGCAGCAGCAGGGCATCGTCCTTCAGGCGCTGTGCGGCCGCTTCGCCCTTGCCTTGCACCTTGTAGCCGCCCAGGGCATGGACCGATTGCGGCGTCAGGCCGAGGTGGCCGCAGACCGGGATGCCGCGATGGGTCAGGAATTCGACCGTGGCGGCCATTTCCGCACCGCCTTCGAGCTTGACCATCTGGGCGCCGGCCGCCATCAGCGTTGCGGCGTTGCGGAAGGCCTGCTCGGGGGATTCCTGGTAACTGCCGAAAGGCATGTCGGCCAGAATGAAGGCGTGGTCGCTGCCGCGTTTGACGGCGGCGGTATGGTAGGCGATGTCGGCAACGGTGACTGGCAGCGTCGTGTCGTGGCCCTGGATGACATTGCCCAGCGAGTCGCCGATGAGCAGCGTCTCGACGCCGGCACCATCGAGCAGGCGGGCAAAGCTGGCGTCGTAGCAGGTGAACATGGAAACCTTCTCGCCGGCCTGGTAAAGCTTGGCGAGGTCAGCCTGGGTCAGGCGACGGGTAATGCTGTGAGCAGACATTCAAGTCCTGAATACGAAATAGACGGCGCCTAGGATACACAGAGCGGCCCACAGGTAGTCAAGCTTCAGCGGCTGGTCCATGTAAAAAACGACGAAGGGGACGAAGACGGCCAGCGTGATCACTTCCTGCAGGATCTTGAGCTGGCCGAGGTCGAGCGCGGTATGGCCGATGCGGTTGGCCGGTACCTGCAGCAGATATTCGAACAGCGCGATGCCCCAGGAGAACAGCGCGGCGATCCACCACGGCTTGTCGTTGAGGTTCTTGAGGTGCGAGTACCAGGCAAAGGTCATGAAGACGTTCGAGAGTGCCAGCAGTGTCACGGTCTGCCAGATGACCGGGATGTTGAAACCGAAGATGTTCACAGGCGGACGATACCTTGATTGGCGACTGCCGGCAGCCAGGCGGCAACCGGGCTGCGTCCGGGAATGTTGAGGCTGGGGGCGATCTCGGCCAGCGGGTAGAGCACGAAGGCGCGTAGGTGCAGGCGCGGATGCGGCAGGGTCAGGCGCGGCAGGCCGAGCGTCTGGTCGTCATAGAGCAGCAGGTCGAGATCGAGCGTGCGCGGACCGTTGCGTTCGGCGCGAATACGCCCGAAACGGGCTTCGATATCGAACAGCGTGTCGAGCAGGGCTTCCGGCGCCAGGCGTGTTTCCAGCGCGACGGCCGCGTTGATGAATTCGGGTTGGTCGGCGAGGCCGACCGGCGCCGTCCGGTAGAGCGAAGAGGTGCGCAGCAGGCGGCTGTCGGGCAGGTTGGAGAGTGCGGCGAAGGCCGCACGTACCGTAGCCGCCGGGTCGCCGAGATTGGCGCCGAGCGCAACGTAGGCGAGGCTCATTCCGGGCTGCCGGCCCCGTTGCCGGCATTGGCCGGCTTCTTGCGGCGGCGCCGCTTTTTCTTGTCGCCGGCTTGTTCGGGTAACAGCATGTCGGCGCGTTCCTCACCTTCGGCCTCCTGGAAGCGCGTCCACCATTCGCCGACTTCGATGTCGAGCTCGCCCGATTCGGCGCGCAGCAGCAGGAAGTCGTAGCCGGCACGGAAGCGCGGCTGCTCGAGCAGCGCATAGGGGCGTTTGCCAGCCCGCTGTTCAAAGCGCGGCTGCAGGGCCCAGATGTCCTTGATGTCGCCGGCGATGCGACGGGTGATGGCAAGCTTTTCACCCTGCACGTCGAGCACGTCGTCCATCGCCTGGTAGAGCGCCGGAATCTTCGGTTCGCCCTTGGCCTTGCGTTTTTCCCAGTTGGCCAACACCTCGTGCCAGAGCAGCGTGGCGAACAGGAAGCCGGGCGAGATGCCCTTGCCCTTGCGGACGCGGGCGTCGGTATTGGCCAGCGAGAGCATGACGAATTTCTCGCCCATCGGTTGTTCGAGGATGACGTCGAGCAGAGGCAGCAGGCCGTGGTGCAGGCCTTCGTCGCGCAGCTGGGTAATGCATTTCACCGCGTGGCCGGAGGTCAGCAGCTTGAGCATTTCATCGAAGAGGCGGGCGGCCGGCACGTTTTCGAGCAGACTGGCCATTTCGCGGATCGGCTTCTTGGCTTCCGGGTCGATCGACAGGCCGAGCTTGGCCGCCAGGCGGACGGCGCGCAGCATGCGTACCGGGTCTTCGCGGTAGCGGGCGCGCGGCTCGCCGATCATGCGCAGGGTCTTCGCCTTGAGATCGCCGACGCCGTGGTGATAGTCGATCACCGCTTCGGAGGCCGGGTCGTAGTACAGCGCATTGGCGGTGAAGTCGCGGCGGGCGGCGTCTTCGGCATGGCTGCCGAAAACGTTGTCGTGCAGCACGCGGCCATGTTCGTCGGTCTTGGTCTTTTCATCGAGCAAGCCGCGGAAGGTGGTGACCTCCAGGGTTTCCTGGCCCATCATGACATGCACGATCTGGAAGCGGCGGCCGATGATGCGGGCGCGGCGGAAGTGGCGGCGAACCTCTTCCGGGGTCGCATCGGTGGCGATGTCGAAATCTTTTGGCTCGGCGCCGATCAGCAGGTCGCGGACGGCGCCGCCGACGACGTAGGCCTTGTGGCCATGCTGCTGCAGGGTCTCGCAGACGCGGCGACTGCCGGAGCTGATGCGGTCGCGGGTGATGCCGTGGGTGGAGACGGGGATGACGGCCGGCTCATGATGGCCGGCCTTGGCTTTTTTGCCGCCTAAAACGCGGGAAATGAATTTGCGGATCACGAATTACCGTTCAATGAGCGCCGTGGGCGCTACGGGAAAAGGGCGATTCTACCGCAAAGTGATGATTTTCCAGCCCATTTGCGTGCTGTGCTGGCGCAGTTTGTCGTCCGGATCGACGGCGACCGGGGTCTTGACCTTGTCCATCAGCGGCAGGTCGTTGTGCGAGTCGCTGTAGAAGAAACTGTCGGCGAAGCTGCCCCACCACAGGCCTTGCGACTCCAGCCAGGCTTCGACGCGTTCGATCTTGCCTTCGCGGAAGGACGGTGTGCCGCGCGGGCCGCCGGCAAAGGCGCCGCTGTGCACGTCGGCGGCGGGAACGGTGCCGATCAGGTGCGGAATACCCAGTTCGCGGGCGATCGGGCCGGTAACGAAGCTGTTGGTGGCGGTGACGATGGCGCACAGGTCGCCATTGCCCAGGTGCTGGCGGACCAGGGCGCGGGCCGGTTCGGTGATGATCGGCCGGATGTGGCGCTGCATGTATTCGGCGTGCCAGGCGTCGAGTTCGGCGCGGCCGTGGCGGGTCAGCGGCGACAGCTGGAATTCGAGGAAGGCATAGATGTCGAGCGTGCCGGCCTTGTAGTGCTCGTAGAACTCGATGTTCCGGGCTTCCTGGAGTTCGCGGTCGACGACGCCCTTGCTGATCAGGAATTGCGCCCACTCGAAGTCGGAGTCGCCAGCAAGCAGGGTGTTGTCGAGGTCGAAGAGAGCGAGATTCATCAGGCGTGTTCCAGGTTGAGCAGTTCGCGCAGCAGAGGCAGCGTGACCGGGCGTTTTTGTTCGAGGGTGTATTCGTCGAGCGCGACGACCAGCATCGACAGCGTGCGCATGTCGCGCGGCGCATGGCGCAGCAGGTAGTTGATCGCTTCCGGCGTCAGCTTGAGGGCGCGTTCGCGGGCCTGGGCGGCAATCGCCTCGGCCTTTTCATCGTCGGTCAGCACTTGCAGACGGTAGATCAGGCCGGAGCCGAGGCGGGTGCGCAAATCCTCGCGCAAATGCAGATGCGCCGGCGGTTGCGGGGCGGCGGTGAGCAGCCGGCCACCGGCTTGCTTGAGCTGGTTGAACAGCGCAAACAGGGCGATCTGGCCATTGGCATCGAGTTCGTCGATGTTGTCCACGGCGAGCGGGGTGTCCTCGGCGACGCTGACCTTGTTCAGCGACGGATTGAGGCCGGCGTCGACGTAGGCGAATCCGCTGGCCTGCAGCAGGTGCGAGCGGCCGCAGCCGGTTTCGCCATAGAGGCAGAAGGATGTTTCCTGGCGGGTCCCGGCCAGCCATTCGGTCAGCACGCCGACCGTTTCCGCGTTGCCGCCGGCGACGAAGTTGTCGAGCGTCGGGGGGCTTTCGGGCAGCAAGTTGAGAATCAGCTGGCGCATGGGTGCATCGGAACGAAACAGGGGGGGCAATTTTAGCATCGCCGGCTCTGCGCGGTCGCTACCGTGTGCGCCGCGGCAAGTTCGATGAAACGCCGGAAACGATGACTGAGCCGGCGTTTCCATGCCAGAATTTGCGCCTTGAATCACCTTGATGCGAATCGGAGCAAGCCCTTCTTGCTGGAATCCTGGCGCCGCTACTGGCCGAAAACCCTGCGTACCCGGTTGATGCTGGTCATCATGCCGCTGGTGGCGCTGCCCATCATTGCCACCGGTTACGTCATCAAGGAGCGCGGCAAGGAAGCCATCCTGGAGGAAAAGCGCACCCATCTGCAGGGCATTACCGTGCTGCTCGAACGCCACCTTGAGGCGCAGGGCGGCTTTGCCGGTCTGCTTGCCGGCTATGCCGGGCCGGCCGAGGATCGGGCCGCACAACTCGATTACCTGAGTCGGCATCTGACTGCGTTCAGCAACGGTATTGCCGCCGCGTTCGAGGATGTCGGCGTCGGCTATTTCAGTCGCGAGCTCGACGCCATCGTCACCTACGGGCCAAGCGACCAGTACGGGCATACGGTCGGCATGACCATTCCGGCCGAGCATCCGGGCTGGCGGATCATGGCCGAGGACAAGCCGATGACGGTTAGCGGCCGCCAGGTGCGCGGCCCGATCATGAATGCCATGCGGCCGATCCATCAAGGCGGGCAGGTGGTCGGCTACGTCTGGGCCAACGAACTGCTCGATGCAATCGATCGCCAGTCCAGCGCGGCGACCGCCACGGTTTATGTACTGACGCTGCTCGGCCTGGCGCTGTCGCTGCTCGTCGTCTATCTCGCCATTGCCCACCTGACGCGCGATATCGAGAAGATTCGCCGCGGTCTCGAATCCCTGAGTTTCGACCTGAACCAGCCGATCCCCGCCATTGAAGGGGAGATCGGCGTGATCATCGAGGCGATCAATCATCTGGCGCGCTCCTTGCAGGAAACGCGCTCGATGCATAACAACATTCTCGATTCGCTGGCCGATGGCGTGATCACCATCGACTCGCAGCACGTCATTTCCTACGTCAATCCGGCAGCCTGCACCTTGCTCGGCGCGCGTGCCAGCGAAGTCGTCGGCAAGCCGTACATGGCCTTGTTCCGGCCGGATGCCAATTTTTCCAGCCTGTTGATCGACACCCTGCAGACCGGTCGCGAATACCGCACGGTCGAACTGCATTACCCGCTGGCCGAGCGGACGCTGGACATTATCGCCAGCAGCAGCCGCCTGTTCGACGGCAAGGGGCGCCAGCTCGGCGCGGTGACCGTGCTGCGCGACATTACCGAGAACCGGGCGCTACAGGACCAAGTGGCGCGGGCCAGCCAGTTGGCGACGATCGGCGAAATGTCGGCCAGCATTGCCCACGAACTGCGCACGCCGCTCACCTCGATCCGCGGCTTTGTCCAGTATTTGCAAGGCAGCAAGGATCCGGCCGAATGGCAGGAATTCGGCGACATCATCATTCGCGAAGTCGACAGCCTGAACAAGATCGCCACCGGCCTGCTCGACCTGGCGCGGCCGCAGCCCTTGCAGACTTCGCCGACCGATCTCAACCGCCTGCTTGAAGAGAGTTTGCTGCTCACCACCAAGCCGAGCGGCAAACACATCGTCTTCAAGCATCAACTGGCGCCCGGCTTGCCTTTGCTCGAACTCGACAAGGGACAGATCAAGCAGGTCGTGCTCAACCTGCTGATCAACGCCATCCAGGCGATCGACAGCCAGGGCGAAATCAGCCTCGCCACCCGCTGCGGCGAAGACGAGGTGATCCTGGAAATCGCCGATACCGGCTGCGGCATCCCGGCCGCCGATCTGGCGCGGATCTTCGCGCCTTTCTTCTCCAGCAAGCCGTCGGGAACCGGCCTCGGTTTGCCGGTGGCGCGGCGCATTGTGGAAAGCCATCACGGCAAACTTGAACTGGACAGCACGCCGGGCGAGGGCACCGTTGCCCGCCTGCGGCTGCCCATGCACACGGCAAAATCATGAAGCAGGATACCCACGTACTGATTGTCGATGACGACGAAAGCATCCGTCGTCTGCTCAGCGTCGTTCTGGCCCGCGAGGGCTACCAGACGACCACGGCCGAGGATGGCTTGCAGGCCATCGACGCCTTCAAGGCCGGGGCGCCGGACATCGTGCTGATGGATATCCGCATGCCCGGCCTCAACGGCATCGAGGCCATGCAACAGATGCACGCCATTCGGCCGGGGGCGACGATCATCCTGATGACGGCCTTTGCCGAACTCGATACGGCGATTCAGGCGATCAAGCAGGGGGTGTTCGATTACGTCGTCAAACCCTTCGACCTGGCTGAAATCAACCTGCTGGTCGAGCGGGCCTGGCAGATGCGCGACATGCGCAAGCAGATCAAGGTGTTGCGCGATGAACTGTCGGAGAGCTTCCGGCTCGACCGCATCCTGACCCAGGATCCGGCGATGCTGGCGCTGTGTGCGGCAACCGAGCGCGCCTCGAAAAGCAGCGCGACGGTGGTCATTCTTGGCGAGAGCGGCGTTGGCAAGGAATTGTTTGCCGCCTCGGTGCACTACAACAGCCCACGCGCCCGGCAGCCCTTCATCAAGCTCAATTGCGGGGCGATTCCCGAAGGCCTGCTGGAAAGCGAATTGTTCGGCCACGAAAAGGGCGCGTTTACCGGTGCGGTCAGCCGCCGGACCGGCAAGTTCGAGCAGGCCCATGGCGGCACCCTGTTTCTCGACGAAATCGGCGAATTGCCGCTCATCCTCCAGGTCAAGCTGCTGCGGGTTCTGCAGGACAAGCAGTTCGAGCGGGTGGGCGGCGAGACGACGCAAAAAGTCGATGTCCGTATCGTTGCCGCAACTCATCGCGATCTGGCGGCCATGGTCGAGGCCGGCACCTTCCGGCGCGACCTTTACTACCGGCTGAACGTGATCAACCTGGCGATTCCGCCGCTCCGCGACCGGCCACTGGATATTCCGCTGCTCGCCCAGCATTTCTTGCGCAAGTTCGCCCAGGAACACGGGCGCGAGATCGACGGTTTCGACGATCCGGCGCTGGCCTTGCTGCAGCGACACGCCTGGCCGGGCAATGTGCGCGAGTTGGCCAATGCGGTCGAACGGGCGGTGGTGATGAGCAGCGGCAAATCGATCTTCGCCGAGGACCTGCCGTCCGAGTTTGCCGGACCGGCCCGGCCTGCCGTGCTTGAGGCCGACAAGATGCAACAGGCAGCCGGTAGCGAACTGGCGGGCGAGGATCATTCGCTGAAAAACCTGGTGCGGGGCTTCGAAGCGCAGATCATTGCCCAGGTGTTGCAGAGCAACCAGGGCAATCGTTCGCGCACGGCGACCGAATTGGGGATCAGCCGGCGGGCGCTGCTCTACAAGTTGCACGAGTGCAAACTCGATAGCAGCGAGGAGTGAGCAGAGTTTTGCTCACCCTGCGCAAGTTCTTGCGCAGCCGATCAAGGTTTTTGCTCTGAAAATGCGGTAAATCGACCGATTTTGCCTGTTTTTCGGGCAAGACCGGCCAGGCATGCAAACTGCAATCCCCCTTCTTGTAATTAAACACATAGAGGGAGTGATTCATGAGCAAAGCCTCCAAACTGATTAGCTACGAGCAATTGCGCCCGCAGCTACGCGATGGCATGAGCATCATGTTCGGCGGGTTCATGGGGGTGGGTACCCCGGCCCGTATCGTCCAGGAAATCCTGAACGCCGGCATCAAGGATCTGACCATCATCGGCAACGACACCGCCTTCGCCCATAACGGCGTCGGCCTGCTGGTCGCCAACAAGCGCGTCCGCAAGGTGATCGCGTCGCATATCGGGACCAACCCGGAAACCGGCCGGCAAATGATTGCCGGCGAAATCGAGGTCGAGCTGGTGCCGCAGGGCACGCTGGCCGAACGCATTCGCTGCGGCGGCGCCGGTCTTGGCGGCGTGCTGACGCCGACCGGGGTCGGCACCATCATCGAAGAGGGCAAGACCAAGCTGAATTTCGACGGCGTCGACTATCTCGTCGAGCGCCCGTTACGCGCCGACCTCGCCATTCTCCAGGCGCACCGCGCCGATCATCTGGGCAACCTGGTCTATCTGCGGGCGGCCCGCAATTTCAATCCGATCATGGCGATGGCCGCCGACTTTGTTGTGGTCGAGGTCGAGCAACTATGCGAGCCGGGCGAAATCGATCCGGATCACGTCATGACCCCGGGGGTGCTGGTCAATGCCCTGGTTGCTGCGGAGGAGAAATAACATGGACGCCAAGAATCTCATTGCCTGCCGGGTTGCCCAGGAACTGGAAGACGGCAACATCGTCAATCTCGGTATCGGTCTGCCGACGCTGATTCCCAATTACCTGCCGGCCGGCGTCAACATCACGCTGCAATCGGAAAACGGTTTCCTCGGTCTTGGGCCGCTGGTCGGCGAACCGCTGCCTTATCTGGTCAATGCCGGCGGTACGCCGTGCGGCATGGTGCCGGGCACCGCCTTTTTCGATAGCGCCATGTCCTTCGCCATCATTCGCGGCGGTCATGTCGATGTCACCGTACTCGGCGGCCTGGAGGTCGACCAGGCCGGCAATCTCGCCAACTGGATGGTGCCCGGCAAGATGGTCCCCGGCATGGGCGGCGCCATGGACCTGGTGACCGGTGCCCGCAAGGTGATCGTCGCCATGGAGCATGCCACCAAGACCGGCGGCGCCAAGATCCTCAAGCGCTGCACGCTGCCGCTGACGGCTGCCGGCAAGGTCAGCGCCATCGTCACCGAACTGGCCTTTTTCCGCTTTATCGACGGCGTGCTGACGCTGACCGAAGTCGGTCCCGGCGTCAGCCTTGACGAGATCCGCGCCAAGACCGAAGCCGAGTTCGTGATCAGCCCGGATTGCTGCGAAATGCGGCTGCCGGTCGCCGCCAATCAGTGAGGAGAAGGTCATGTCCGTGATCAGAAGTACCTCGAATTTCTTTACCAACGTCGTCCATCGTTTCCTGCCGGACCCGCTGATTTTCGCCATTTTGCTGACTGTCCTGGTTTTCGGGCTGGGGCTCGGCATGACGCCGACCACGGTGTCCGACATGGTGATGATCTGGGGCGGCGGTTTCTGGAATCTGCTCGCCTTTTCGATGCAAATGGCCCTGGTGCTGGTCACCGGTCATGCGCTGGCCAGTTCCGGGCCGGTCAAGAACGTGATGAAAAGCATGGCTTCGGTGGCCAATACGCCGGCTCAGGGGGTCATGCTGGTGACCTTCGTCTCGGCGCTGGCCTGCATCATCAACTGGGGCTTCGGCCTGGTGCTCGGGGCGATGTTTGCCCGTGAAGTCGCCCGCCGCATTCCCAAGGCCGACTACAGCCTGCTCATCGCCTGTGCCTACATCGGCTTCCTGACCTGGCACGGCGGCCTGTCCGGGTCGATTCCGCTGATCGCCGCGACGCCGGGCAATCCGATGGAAAAGACGGTGGGCATCATTCCGATCGCCACGACCTTGTGGACCGGCTACAACCTGTTCATCACCATCGGCCTGATCGTCACCTTGCCCTTCCTGACCCGGATGATGATGAAGCCGGAAAGCGAAGTGGTACCGATCGACCCGGCGCTGCTCAAGGAAGACGAAGGCTTCCAGCGCGTCCTCGGCCCCAATGCTTCGCTGGCTGAACGGATGGAAGAGTCTCGCCTGCTCGCCGTGGTGGTCGCTGCCGCCTGCGTTGCCTACCTGGGCATTCGTTTCGCCCAGAAGGGCGTCAATATCGACATCAATACGGTCAATCTGATCTTCATCGCTGCCGGCATGCTTCTGCACAAGACGCCGATGGCCTACGCCCGTGCCATCTCGGCGGCGGCGCGCGGCACGGCCAGCATCATGATCCAGTTCCCGTTCTATGCCGGTATCCAGTTGATGATGGAGAAATCCGGGCTGGGCGGCATCATCACCAACCTGTTCGTGCTGGTGGCCGACAAGGACAGCTTCCCGTTGATGGCTTTCTTCAGTTCGGCCCTGATCAACTTTGCCGTGCCGTCCGGCGGCGGTCACTGGGTGGTGCAAGGCCCGTTCGTGATGCCGGCCGCTCAGGCGCTCGGCGCCGATCTCGGCAAGTCGGCGATGGCCATTGCCTACGGTGAAGCCTGGATGAACATGGCGCAGCCCTTCTGGGCGTTGCCTGCCCTGGCCATTGCCGGTTTGGGGGTACGCGACATCATGGGCTATTGCGTCACAGCGCTGTTGTTTTCCGGCCTTATCTTTATCGGCGGGCTTTACCTGTTCTGACTCAAGCAACCGGGTCATCCCGGATGGGTTGGCCTGACAAACTCTCCCGTTCCCTTTCAGGGGGCGGGAATCATGTAAAACAAGGAGTTTCAAATGACTGATGTTGTAATCGTTGCGGCAAAACGTACTGCTATCGGCAAATTCGGCGGTTCTCTGGCCAAGGTGCCGGCGCCCGAACTGGGGGCGGTGGTGATCAACGCGCTGCTGGCTGAAACCGGCGTCAAGCCGGAACAGGTTTCCGAAGTCATTCTCGGCCAGGTGCTGGCCGCTGGCAGCGGCCAGAATCCGGCGCGGCAGAGTATCGTCAAGGCCGGCTTGCCGCAGAACATCACCGGTTTCACCATCAACAAGGTGTGCGGTTCCGGTCTCAAAGCGGTGATGCTGGCCGTGCAGGCGATCAAGGCTGGCGATGCCGATATCGTGATTGCCGGCGGTCAGGAAAACATGTCGGCAGCGCCGCATATCCTGCAAGGCTCGCGGGACGGTTTCCGCATGGGCGATGCCAAGCTGGTTGATTCGATGATCGTCGATGGCTTGTGGGATGTGTATAACAACTACCACATGGGGATCACCGCCGAGAACGTCGCCAAGCAGTACGCGATCAGCCGGGCCGATCAGGATGCCCTGGCCCTGGGCTCGCAGCAAAAGGCGATGGCCGCCCAGGATGCCGGCAAGTTCAAGGATGAAATCGTTCCGGTGACGATTCCGCAGCGCAAGGGCGATCCCCTGGTTTTCGATACCGACGAGTTCCTCAATCGCAAGACCAGTGCCGAGTCGCTGGCCGGTCTGCGGCCGGCTTTCGACAAGGCCGGTTCGGTGACGGCCGGCAACGCTTCCGGCATCAATGACGGGGCGGCGGCGGTGATGGTGATGTCGGCCAGTCGTGCTGCCGAACTCGGCCTGAAGCCCTTGGCCACGATCAAGAGTTACGCCAGTGCCGGTCTCGATCCGGCGATCATGGGCATGGGGCCGGTGCCGGCGTCGCGTCTGGCGCTCGAAAAGGCCGGTTGGAGCGCAGCCGATCTCGATCTGCTGGAAATCAACGAAGCCTTCGCCGCCCAGGCCTGTGCGGTCAACAAGGAAATGGGCTGGGATACGAGCAAGGTCAACGTCAATGGCGGCGCCATCGCGCTGGGCCACCCGATCGGTGCTTCCGGTTGTCGCGTCCTGGTTTCCCTGTTGCATGAAATGGTCAAGCGCGATGCCAAGCGTGGCATTGCTTCCTTGTGTATCGGCGGTGGCATGGGCGTGGCGCTGACCGTCGAACGCTGAGTCTTGGTCGGCGCCATTGCCGATGGCGCCGTGCTGCTTGGATTTTGCGGCCGTTCGAACTGCCGGTTTCTTCGTGAAGCCGCCAGGCGGACGGCCGCAAAGCTTTGTCCGGGCGGCCGGCAGCATCGGGCCGGGGCAAGTTTTCTGGCCGAATGACTGGAAATCCCGTGGCGTCCCCGATACTCTGGCGATATTCGCCCTTCCTTTTGCGAGGTCATCATGAGTACAGAAGAAGCCGCACCGGCAAAGCTTGCTGCAGCGCCAGCCAATGCCAACAAACTGGTTGTGATTCTGGCGGCGGGCGCCTTAGCGCTTTCTCTGGTCAATACCGTTTTACTGGTGCTGAATCCGACGGCCGGCAAGGTCGAGCAGTTCAACGAAGGCCTGAAGACCGATCTGGCCGACAGCATCGCTTCGGTGCACAAGAAGATCGATGGCCTGCGCAGTGCCGAGGTCGAGTGGCAGTCGGTGCTGAAAAAAGCCAGCGAAAAACCGGATGCCGTCTACAAGCTGGTCAAATCCGGCGACGGTTTTCTGACCTTGACCGAAATCCAGGTGGAAACGCCCGACCAGACTGCTACGCCGGTTGCCGCAGGCAAACACTAGGCGGCAATGAAAACGGCCAGCCCCGGAAAGGACTGGCCGCGTTGCCGACGCAGTTTTTACCGCCGGCTTCTGTGCAGCAAGCTTATTACCAACTGATCAGGCCGTAGTTCTTCTTGCCGCGACGCAGGATGGTGAAGCGGCCGTACAGCAGTTCGTCCCCATTGATGACGTGGTCGAGCCCGTCGGCCTTGTTGCCGTTGATGGCGACGCTGCCGCCCTGGATGAAGGTGCGCGCTTCCGATTTCGATTTGGCCAGGCCGGCGGCGACCAGGGCATCGATCAGGCCGGCGTTGGCCTTGTCCAGTTGCACGCCGGGCATGCCGTCCTGGGCCAGTTGTTCGAGATCGTTTTCGGTCAGGTCGCTGAGCTGGCCGGAGAACAGGGCTTCGGTGATGCGGCGGGCCGCCATCAGCGCCACTTCGCCGTGCACCAGTCTGGTCGCTTCCTCGGCCAGGATGCGCTGGGCTTCCGGCTTGGTGCCGCTGGCCTGGTCGATGGCTTCGATTTCGTTGATGCGGCTGACCGGCAGGAAGGTGAAGAACTTCAGGAACTTGTAGACGTCGGCATCGGCCGTGTTCAGCCAGAACTGGTAGAAGGCGTAGGGCGAGGTCTTCTTCGGGTCGAGCCAGATGGCGCCGGATTCGGTCTTGCCGAACTTGGTGCCGTCGGCCTTGGTGATCAGCGGCAGGGTCAGGCCGTAGACCTGCTTCTGGTGCAGGCGGCGGGTCAGGTCGGTGCCGGCGACGATATTGCCCCACTGGTCGGAGCCGCCAATCTGCAGCATGCAGCCGTGACGTTTGTAGAGCTCGGCGAAGTCGTAGCCCTGGAGCAGGCTGTAGGAGAACTCGGTGTAGGAGATGCCCTGGTCCTCGCGTTGCAGGCGTTGCTGCACGGATTCCTTCTTGATCATGGCATTGACCGAGAAGTGCTTGCCGATGTCGCGCAGGAACTCCAGCGCGCCCATGCCGCCGAACCAGTCATAGTTGTTGGCCATGATCGCCGGGTTGCTGCCCTCGAAGTCGAGGAAGGGCTTGACCTGTTCGCGGATCTTGCCGACCCAGCTGGCGATCACGTCCGGCGTGTTGAGCTTGCGCTCGGTGGCCTTGAAGCTGGGGTCGCCGATCATGCCGGTGGCGCCGCCGACCAGGGCGATCGGCTTGTGACCAGCTTCCTGGAAGCGCTTCAGGATCAGCACCGGGACCAGATGGCCGAGGTGCAGGCTGTCCGCCGTCGGGTCGAAGCCGCAATACAGGGTCACCGAAGCCTCAGTCAGCAATTGATCGAGCGCCTGAGCGTCGGTGATCTGGGCGATCAGACCGCGATCCTGCAGATCCTGAATGAGGGGGGACTGGTACATTGCAAAATTCTCCACTGGACGGGCGCCGGTCGGAAAAGTGCCGGCGCCAAAAATCGGACCCGCGATTTTAGCAGAGCCGCTGCTGCGCACTGCGGGCTGTCCGTGATTTCAATGTCGTGTACCGGCGAACTCGGCCAGGCGCCGCCGGCTTTCGGAGAGCGTGAGGGGGGCGATAGCGTGTCTTTCCAGCGCTTGTGCTGCACCGTAGGCGGCACGATAGAACTGGCGCGGGTCGTAGCTGACCAGGATCAGGTCGACGCCGGCGGTCAGCGCTTCACTGGCCACCCGGCCAATCCCGAGGTTGTAGACGGCACCCATGTTGAGGTCGTCGGTCAGCAGTAGGCCGTCGTAGGCCCATTCCCCACGCAGCAGTTGATCGACGATGATCGATGAATGCGAGGCGGCGTGCTGGGGATCGATCTGGCTCAAGGTGACGTGACCAAGCATCATCGCCGCGCCGGAACGACCGGCAAGGGCCCGAAAGGGAGACCAGTCCGCCTCCAGTTCGGTAGGCGAAATATCGAGTCGGGCCGGGCGCAGGTGGGTGTCGCTGCGAATCTTGCCAAGTCCCGGGAAGTGTTTCAGCGTGCCATGCACGCCGGTTGCCTGGAGCCCGTCGAGATAGGCCCCGGCAATCTCGATAATCTGTTGCGGTTGGGCGCTGATGGCGCGGGCCGCAATATTGCTGAGCGGATCCGGCCAGGCCTTGGCGGGGGGGCGAAGATCAACTACCGGGCCGAAGTTCAGGGTGATCCCCAACGCCGCAAGATCCCGTCCCTGGCGTTCGCCATAGGCTTGGGCCTGGCGTCCCTGATCATGCTTTCCGGTCAGGTTGGCGAGGGGCGGCAGGGCTTCCAGCAAGGGCGAAAGGTGCGATACCGGCCCGCCTTCCTGGTCCGCGGTGACGACCAGCGGGGGAAGTTCGGCGCGCCGGCGGATCGCCTGCAAGGCGGCAATTTCGGCTGCCAGATCGGTAAAGCTGCGGCCGCGCAGATTGCGCCGACCCAGGTAGATGCCGCCGATCAATCCCCGGCTGGCCAGTCCGCTGACTTCGGCGAAATCGGTATAGCCGACGATGAAATGGGCGCCTACCGCCTGCATGCTGGGGCTGGCCGCGAGTACGGCTTGGCGCTGCAGTCGGTATTCGACTTCGCGCCAGACCGTAAGCAGCAGGACAGCGATCAGCAAGCCGCGGCAGACGGCCGACAGGCGATTTCGCCAGTGCAGCAAGGCGAGGGCAGGAAGACCAACGAGCAGCGGTGTCTCGACGTGGCGCAGGCTGTAAAGCAATGGATGCTTGAGATGCCAGGCCCAGACCAGCAGGAGGGCAGGGGCGAGGATGATCAGTCGTGCCGAACCGGCACGCCACCGCCCGCCGAGGGGGCGGCAGGATAGGCTAAGGGCCATGGCTTTCATTGATCGCAGCCGGTCAGACGATTGCCCAGTCCGTACCAGTCGAGCTTGCGGGTCGCCAACATGGTGGCGCCGAGGGCCAGGAAAAGCAGCAGACTGCCCATTAGCAGTGAATTGTCTTCAGAGAGCAAGACGCCATAGAGCACCCCGTAGAGGCCGGTCAGGCCGGCGCCGAAGGCGGCGCCCTGGCGCCAGCTGCCCATTGTGCCGGCAAGATACCAGGCGATCAGGCCGATGCAGGCGCTGGCGGCCAGACCGTAGGCGGCGACGAAGGGCAAATGTTCGGAAAAGGCGATGAGCAGCAGGAAGAAGATGGCCAGCGCCAGCCCGACCAACAGGTACTGCATCGGGTGGATCGAGATGCGGCGCAGGGTCTCGCTAAGGAAAAAGCCGGCGAAGGTCAGCACGATGAAGAGCACACCGTATTTCACTGCCCGTTCCGATTGCAGGTAGATATTGACCGGATCGATGAAGTCGATACTGAGGAATTCGCCACTGGCCGGGGTCTGGGTGGCTTCGAAGTTGCGTGCCAGATGAGAGATTTCCCATTGCGCATCAAAACCGTTGCCACTGACGTTGCGCGTCTGAGGGAGGAAGCGGCCACCGAAATTGGGGTGTGGCCAGTCCGATTTGAGATTGATCCGATTGGCTTCGCCGGTTGGCGCAATGGCCAGGCGTGAGGTGCCGGTAAGTTGCAGGGGAAAGTTGAAATCGAAGCGGCTGGTTTGCTGGGGATCGATTGGGCCGAGTTCGATACTGAGACGGCGCAAACCTCCTTCACTCTTGCTGTCCGGCGAAGCGAAGCGATAAGCCTTGCCGTTGATGGTGATTTTGGGATCGTTGTTGATGCCGCGCGGGTCACTGATGCCCAGGACGAGTTGGAGGCGGGCATCGACGATACGCTTGCCGGGCAACATCTCGCTCAGCGGCTTGATGTCGAAGTGTCCACTGCCGGTCGCCGCCAGGCGGAACAGGCGGGCCTGGTAGATGCCGCGCCGGCGGATTTCGACCCGGGTTTCACCATCCAGTGTGAATTCGGTTGCGGGGAGCAGCAAGCAGCGCTCAACGATCAGTCGGTGGAGCGTCGGGTCATCCTTGCTGGCCGGTGTTTCGATCTGCTCGCGGTAGCGTACGGCAAGAATCGGCCCGGAAAGAACCTGTTCGCCGGCAGCACTGTTGGCGATGCCGGCTTGAACCTCCTGTTGGCGCTGACTGCGCTCACGGATTTGCCTTTCGACCATCGATAGCGGGACGAGTAGCAGGATCGACATCACGATGATGCCGACGATTTTGAATAACAGTTTCTTGTCCATGGCTGGCTCCCTGGTGGATACGGAGAGACCAGTATGGAAAGCCGCGATGAACTGCGATTGAAGCGAAGGTGAAGTGCCGTGAAGCGCGTGTGAAGAGGGTCAGTCGCCGGCGCGCGGCAGGCTCAAGGTGGCCAGTCCCCCCCCATCGGGGTGATTGGAAAAATCGGCCGTGCCATCGTGCAGGCGGGCAACTTCGCGTACGAAGGCGAGGCCGAGGCCGGTGCTCTTGCGACCGCTTGCCGGACGGGGCAGCGAGTAAAACCGGTCGAACAGCTGCGGCAGGGCGTAGTCCGGTGCGCCGCTTCCGTGGTCGCGTAATTGAACGATGAGCCTGCCATCGGCTGCGTCGTGCACCGACAGTTCGATCAGGCCGGCGACGGGCGAAAACTCGATGGCATTGTCGAGCAGATTGAGCAGCGCTTGTTGCAGCAGGAAAGCGTCGCCGCGCACCGGGGCGTGGCCCGGTGCATCGACCCTGAATTGCAACTGGCGTTCTGCCAGCTGATGTTGACGCAGGCTGATCGCGTTGTTCGCCAACTCGATCAGGTCGAGGCCGGTTGCACTTTCCGGTGCTTGCAACTGCTCGACCCGGGCCAGCAGCAGCATGCGCTCGATAATGGCTTGCAGGCGTCTGGATTGTTCGCTGATGTTCTCGGTGAATTGGTGGCGGTCAGCGGCAGGGAGTTCGTTTTCGAGAATTTCGGCGGCGCCAATGATTGCCGTCAAGGGGCTCTTCATCTCATGGGCCAGGTTCTGCACGTACTTTTCGACGTATTGCTTGCCTTCGAGCTTTTCGCGCATTTTGGCCAGGGCGTCGGCGAGTTCGGAGAATTGCCGGCCGCCGCCGGTTGGCGCCTCGGCCTTGTCGCCATTGGCGACGGCACGGGCGTAGTTGCGCAAACGGTGGATCGACCAGGTCAGCCAGGCTGTGAAGAACAGACCGATGGCGGCGGTGGCGAGGAGCAGGATCAGACCGGCCTGCTTGACGCGCTGGGCGGCGCGTTCGACATAGGGCGTGAGCGAGGACATCGGTTTGGCCAGCGAGAGCACACCGATCAATTCGCCTTGCCAGAAAATCGGCGCAGCGACATGCATGACGGTGGAGGCGGGATCGTAAGGGTTATCGCGCGTCTGGCGGGCGCCGTATTCGCCGCGCAGGACGCGGGCGATGTCGCGCCATTGCGAAAAGTTCTCGCCCAGGGCGGCATGGTGCGAGTCGTAGACGACGATGCCGCGGGCATCGGTGACATAAACGCGGAAATCGATACGTTCCTTGTGGATGCCTGAAATGTCGGCTTGCGGGCTGCGCCGGATGGCGGCCCGCACCGAGTCGGCGAAGGCGCCTTGGCCGATCCGGCCGGCGGAAAGGTCGAGGGCCGCCATTTCGGCCAGCAGGTGGGCCGAGTCGACCAGCGTTTCCTCGGTTGCCTGGCGGATGCCGGGTTCGGCTTCGCGGACAAAGGTATTGAGGACGAACCAGGCGGCCAGGCCGACGATCAGGAAATAGCCGAAAAACAGGCGGACGGAAACGTTCATGGCGGCTTCATTCGGCGGCGATGCTGTAGCCGAGGCCGCGATGCGTGATGATGACTTCTTCGGTAAGTACGGTGCGCAATTTGCTGCGCAGCGTCTTGATATGGGTATCCACCGTGCGCTCGAGGCTTTCGCCGTCATCCTGCCAGACGGCTTCCATGATCTGGGCGCGGCTCAATATTCGTCCGGGGCGTTCGAGCAACAGTACAAGCAGATGGTATTCGTAGCGCGTCAGCGATAACCATTGCCCCTGGCAGGCTATGCGACAGCCGTCACGGTCAACTGCGAAGCGTTGTGTCTTCCGGGGGGGCGCCTGGTTTGCCGGCGAGCGCCTTGCCGGGTCCAGTCGGCGCAGAATAGCCCGGATGCGGGATACGACTTCACGCGGGCTGAAGGGTTTGGCAACGTAGTCGTCGGCGCCCAGCTCAAGGCCGACAATCCGATCCACTTCGTCGGAGCGGGCGGTCAGGAACAGTACCGGAATATCCGAGAAGCGCCGCAGTCGCCGGCAGACATCGAAGCCGCTGAGGTCGGGCAGGCCGATGTCGAGGACGACCAGGTCGTGGTCGCCGCATTCGAGCCGGGCCAGTGCCTGGTTGCCCAGCGTGCAATGCTCGGCCGTGAAGCCTTCGGTGCGCAAGGTATAGGCCAGCGTCTCGGCAATGGCTGGCTCGTCGTCGACGATCATGATTTTCATGGCGGCATGATAATTCATCCCATTGCCATTTTTGCCGGTTGTCCGTGACGCGCAGCTTGGCCGTGCATGGTTGCGTGCTATCCTTTTCCAGTGGCAGCGGAGGGGGCATGCGACACCTAATTCAATTGATTGAAGCTTCTTTCAGCGATCCGGCAGAACGACCCGAGGCCGTGGTGCGCTACCTGGCGCAGCAAGGCGGCGAGGTCGACCGCGAGCTGCTCGAAGAGATGCTGGCGGCGACGCTGGCCCGCCATCAGGCCTGTGTTGCCGACAGTGCCCGGCAGGCGGCCGAGCGGTTGGAATCGGAAGAACATACCGAGAACCTGCTGCAATTGCTGGGCACCATTCTCGAGTCTTCGGACGAAGGCATCCTGGCGCTCGACACCGGCGACCGCATCATTCGCTTCAATACGCAGGTGGTGAACCTGTTCCGCATTCCGGATGAAGTCATCGCTTTCTGGCGGCATGAAGAGGTGATGGCGGCCATTCTGGCGCAGTTGGCCGACCCCGTTGCCTTTCAGGAGAGCCTGGCGCGGCTTTGCGCGCAAGCCGAGGCCAACTGGCGCGAAACGCTGGAATGCATCGACGGCCGGGTCATCGAGTGGCGCTCGCAGCCGCAGCCGGCGGTGTGGGCCGGGGTCAAGCGGGTGGTCAGTTTTCTCGATGTCACCGAACGTTTTCGTTCGGAAACCAATCGTCGCCTGCTTGAGCGCAAACTTGACGAAACCCAGGGGCGCTTGCTGCAGTCGGAAAAGCTGGCCGCCATCTTCCAGTTGTCGGCCGGTCTGGCGCACGAGATCAGCAATCCGATCGGTTTCATCCAGTCCAATCTCGAAATGCTCGGACGCTACGTGCGCGGCATGATTGAACTGCTCGAAATCTATCAGCGTAGCGAGCGTCAATTGCCGACGGACAGCCCCTTGCTGGGCGAGATCGAGGCGACCAAGCAAGCGATCGATCTTGAGTTCCTGCGCACTGATGCGGTCGATCTGCTCGACGAGTCGCTGAGCGGCACCCGGCGTCTGGCGACCATGGTGGCGAGCTTGCGCGTCCTAGCACATGCCCAGGGCAGCGAAACCCAGGTGATGGCCTTGCCGGGCATGCTCGATGCCGCTTTGTCGCGGATTGCACCGGTGGTTGGCGAGCGGATCAAGCTTTTGCCGGTCTATGGCAGCGTGCCCACCGTCGAGTGCCGGCCTTCCGAACTGGCCGAGGTCTTCAAGAACCTGTTGACCAATGCGGTCGAGGCGATCGACGGTGTCGGCAGCATCGGGGTGCGCACCGGGGTGAGCGGGGCGGAGGCGTGGATCGATATCGTCGATACCGGGCGGGGTATTCCGCCGGAAAACCAGGCCCGTATCTTCGATCCCTTCTTCACCACCAAACCGCCGGGGGCGGGCATGGGGCTGGGCTTGTCGGTGGCGTATGCGATTGTTTCCATCCATGGCGGTTCGATCACGGCTTTCAGCCAGCCCGGAAAAGGCAGCCGTTTCCGGATCACCCTGCCGTTGCGCCAGCCGCTTGCCGCGACGCCCTGAAACGCCCGCCAGCCGGGCATTGGTAGTGCTCATGCCGAGCCGCTGAATGGTGTTTTAGCTGCCGGATGCTTAGGGAGATGGCCGGTTTCGGGTAAAATCCGACCTTTTCCAGCTGTCCGGCGTGCAGACCATGACCCAGAATACTTCTCTCTCCTACCGTGATGCCGGCGTCGATATCGATGCGGGCGATGCACTGGTTGACCGTATCAAGCCCCTCGCCAAGAAAACCCTGCGCGAAGGCGTGCTGGGCGGCATCGGTGGCTTCGGCGCCCTGTTCGAAGTGCCCAAGCGCTACAAGGAGCCGGTTCTGGTGTCCGGGACGGACGGCGTCGGCACCAAGCTGCGCCTGGCCTTCGAGCTGAATCGTCACGATACCGTCGGCCAGGATCTGGTGGCGATGAGCGTCAATGACATTCTGGTGCTCGGTGCCGAATCGCTGTTCTTCCTCGACTATTTCGCCTGCGGCAAGCTCGATGTCGATACCGCGGCTTCCGTCGTCGGTGGCATCGCCAAGGGCTGCGAACTGGCCGGCTGCGCGCTGATCGGTGGGGAAACCGCCGAAATGCCGGGCATGTACCCGGATGGCGAATACGACCTGGCCGGCTTCGCGGTCGGCGTCGTTGAAAAATCCAAGGCCATCGACGGCAAGGACATCGCCCCCGGCGATGTCGTGCTCGGTCTGGCCTCTTCGGGTGCCCACTCGAACGGTTATTCGCTGGTCCGCAAGATCATCGAGCGTTCCAACCCGGACATGAATGCCAAGTTTGACGAAGTTGACGGAAAAGCGCGCACGCTGGCCGATGTCGTCATGGCGCCGAC
>DAIMCQ010000003.1:9482-43280 GCA_036726285.1 Azonexus sp. | reverse complement strand
CAAGATATGGTGACCCAGCTTTTGGGACATGTGCTCCAGCGCTTGGATCTAATGGCAGAAGTGGTTGAAGGCGAGCAGGAAATCGCCCACATGCTGCGAGATAGTCGAGATCCGGTGGTGACTTTGCGTAGTCTTGCCTCGATGCAGAATCGGGTTGATCAATTGTCAGAAAAACTAAGTGCCCTGAAAAAAGGGGTAAATAACAATCCAGTCAGTCAAACCGGCTATGCTAGTGGTGATGTCGAGTTGTTCTGATCATTC
Source organism: Azonexus sp. (assembly GCA_036726285.1). Taxonomy (GTDB): domain Bacteria; phylum Pseudomonadota; class Gammaproteobacteria; order Burkholderiales; family Rhodocyclaceae; genus Azonexus. The sequence goes on along the minus strand of DAIMCQ010000003.1, from coordinate 43,019 downwards.
AAAGAGGGAAATATGGCCAAGACCATTCTTGCAGTTGATGATTCTGCTTCCATTCGTCAAATGGTGTCGTTCACCTTGAAGAGCGCGGGCTATGAGGTCGTTGAGGCAGTCGATGGGATGGACGGCTTGGAAAAGGCAAAGGCAAGAAGCATCAACTTGGTTTTGACCGACCAAAATATGCCGCGTATGGATGGCCTGACCCTGATCAAAAGTTTGCGCGGGATTCCGCAATACGCTTCAACGCCCATCCTGATGCTGACTACGGAGTCGTCGGATGCCATGAAGATGCAAGGGCGTGCAGCTGGAGCGACGGGGTGGCTGGTCAAGCCCTTTGATCCGCAGAAGTTGATCGAGGTCGTTCGCAAGGTCATTGGCTGACAACATACTGGATAGTGGAACCTGCGTCGGACTGCTGGAAGTTGTGTTCGATTTCTAGTTGTCTGATTGAAGGTGGTCGCGATAGGGGGTGGCATGGCTATCGACATGAGTCAGTTTTACCAGGTGTTTTTCGAGGAATCGGAAGAACATCTGGCAGCAATGGAAGCGCTACTGCTCAATCTGGATGTCGAGAATCCAGATATGGAGCAGCTAAATGCCATTTTTCGTGCCGCCCATTCGATCAAAGGCAGTGCAGGTACATTTGGCTTTACCGATTTGGCAGAAACAACCCATATTCTGGAAAATCTGCTGGATCGTATTCGTAAGCTGGAGTTGGGCTTGCGACCGGATATGGTCGACGCCTTTCTCGAGAGTGGTGATTTGTTGCGCAGCATGCTTGAGGCCCACCAAGGGCGCGGTGCCGTGGATGCCGCTGCCGTCGAGGCAATTTGTGCTCGTCTTCGCTGTTTATCCGCCGACTCAGGGGAAAGCGTGCCTCAACTGGTTACAGGAGAGTCGGTTCCCGCAGAAATAAATACGCAGCGAGTATTTGATATCCAATTTGTCCCAACCGAGCCCTCCGTCAAATCCGGGGGGCTTGATAATTTACTCAACGAACTGCGCGGCTTGGGTAAATTGGAAGTAATCAGCCAGCCTGATGGTGAGCCAGCTGGGGTCGGTTTTTGGCAATTGCGCTTGACTACCGTTCATGTGGCAGAAGATTTTAACGATCAGATTGATTTTGTTGCCGATAATGGTGCGTGGCGGGTTTCGGAAGACAGTTCGCTGGATGTAAAAGGGGACGCCGTTTTTGGCTTTTTCGAGGATAGCCCAGGCCTGCCGGACGAAAATAGAGGCTACGGTTTTTTCGAACCGTTAGGCGAGATAGGGGCGGGCAAAACGGAAGTTTCTGGTGACGAGGGGTATGGCTTTTTTGAACCCCTGGCCAACGTTCCTGCTACATCCGTGTTAGGGCCTGACGACGATGGTGATGGCTACGGTTTTTTTGCGCCGTTGGGCGAGGCCGGGCCAACGCCTGACGTAAAAGTGGTGGAAGAGGGCGAGGGGTACGGTTTTTTTGTCCCGATCCCTGCACTCCCGCCGGTATCAACCAGTGAAGCCGTGCTCGCCCCGAGTGTGGCGAAAAAGCCGGCAATTGTCGGCGATCGTCCGATTAGCGCGGGACGCTCCGGCGGACCAACTGCGACAAGCGATTCCTCTATCCGGGTTAGTGTCGAGAAGGTTGATCAATTGATCAACCTGGTTGGTGAACTGGTTATTACCCAAGCCATGTTGGTGCAGACGGCCATGCAACTGCAGGAAAATGCCCCCGAGCGACTGGTCAATGGCCTGGCACAACTGGAGCGAAACACGCGTGACCTGCAGGAATCGGTCATGTCGATACGCATGTTGCCGATCTCCTTCGTTTTCTCACGTTTTCCCCGCGTCGTTCGAGATCTGTCTGCCAAGCTCGGGAAACAGGTCGAATTGAAAACCACCGGTGAAACGACGGAACTCGACAAGAGTTTGATCGAGCGAATCGCTGATCCGCTGACCCACCTTATTCGCAATAGCCTCGATCATGGAATCGAATCGCCGGAGAAGCGAATTGCTGCCGGCAAGAGTCCGGTCGGCACCATTACTTTGAAGGCCTATCACCAAGGGGGCAATATCGTCATCGAGGTGGGTGACGATGGTGCGGGCTTGCCCCGGCAAAAAATCCTCGCCAAGGCCAGAGAGCGTGGTCTGCAGGTGTCAGATCAGATGACGGACGCGGAAGTGTTCAACCTGATTTTTGAGGCCGGTTTTTCAACGGCCGACGAAGTTACCGATGTTTCCGGTCGTGGCGTCGGCATGGATGTGGTTCGCCGGAACATTCAGGCAATGGGGGGGCGGGTTGAGATCGAGTCCATGCTTGGGGTGGGGACACGGATGACGGTACGCTTGCCGTTGACCCTGGCGATTCTCGACGGGATGTCCGTGGCGGTGGCAGAACAGACCTATATCCTGCCGCTATCCTATGTCATCGAGTCATTGCAGCCGGAAGTCGGCGACATCAAGACCTTGTCCAACCAGGCTAGAGTGATGCAAGTACGCGGCGAATATTTGCCGGTTGTCGTCTTGCACGAAGTTTTTAATTTGAAGTCCGGGCCGACGGATTTTATGCAAGGCATCATGGTCGTACTGGACGCCGATGGAGCGAAAGCCGCCTTGTTTGTCGATGCTTTGCTCGGTCAGCACCAGGTGGTCATCAAAAGCCTGGAGGCCAATTACCGTCGTGTTCACGGGATTTCCGGTGCAACCATCATGGGAGATGGTCACGTTGCACTGATTCTCGATGTGTCGGCGATCGCCGGCATGGCTAGAACAACGATGCAGAAGACAGAGTGAGGGCAGAAATGAGGAGCAATTCATGGAATTGATGACGCATGCGGGCGCCGTGGTTGGCGATGAAGACCAGATTGCCAGCGAATACCTTACCTTCACGCTGGGCAGTGAGGAATATGCCATCGATATTCTCAAGGTGCAGGAAATCCGGGGATACGAGACACCTACCCTGATTGCCAATGCGCCTCCTTTCATCAAGGGCGTGATCAACCTGCGCGGCATCATCGTTCCGATCGTCGATCTACGCATCAAATTTAATCTTGGCAAGATTGAATACACGCCTTTTACCGTGGTCATTATTCTCAATGTAGCCGGGCGGGTAATCGGTGTTGTCGTCGACAGCGTTTCGGACGTGATTTCGCTGACCGCTGCGCAGATTCGGCAGGCACCGGATTTTTCTGGCAGCTTCGATACAAAATATATTCTCGGCTTGGCTTCGCAGGAGGGCCGGATGATGATCGTCACCGATATCGAGCGTCTGATGACGAGTGCCGACATGGAATTGATCGATAGTGCGACGGCATAAGGGGGCTCGCGATGCAACTGCTTAAGAACATGCGAATTGGTACCCGGTTGCTCTGGCAAGCGCTGGGTATGGCTTTCTGGTTTACCGTGCTGGTCATTGTCGCGTTGTATTACATGCGTGATCTGAATCATGCGACCGAGGCCGTCTATAACGAAAAACTGGAGCCGGGCGCGATCGTCTTGCGTATCCAGACGCTGATGGCGGAGAACAACCTCCAGATCGTTGCCGGCTTGCTACATGATCCAGCCGGGAAGCAGGCGGCACGGCACGATCACCCGATCGCCCTGCACACCGATCAGATTGTCAAGAATCGGGATGCCATCACGACGCTCTGGCAGCAGTTCAAATCGCGACCACTGAATGAACAGGAGCAGGCCTTGGCGCTCGCTTATGAGCGAGAGCGTGCAGTTTTTGTCAAGCAGGGCCTGATGGCGGCGTCCGAGGCCTTGTTGGCCGAGGATTTTGACAAGGCGGCAGAAGTTTATGGCGATGTTGTTCGGCCTGCCTACGCCAAGGCCAGTGAAGCCGCCGAGGCTTTGCGGGTCTATTACGCCGATAGCGGTCGGGCGCTGTATCTCGGTGCGCAAGACACCTATGAGCAGACGATCAGATTGCTGTGTGCAATCGCAGTGATCGTCATCATCCTGATTGCCGCTTTTTCCTATGTTTTTGCTCGCAGCATCACTTTGCCGCTGGCCGATGCGGTCGGGCTTGCCGATGCGGTGGCAACCGGCCGTCTGGACAACCGGATTGATACTTCCGGACGGGACCAAGTTACCGATCTGATGCGCTCGCTTGACAAAATGCAAGCGGAGTTGAAAGCCCGAATCGAGGCAGACCGTAAAGCGGCCGACGAAACCTTGCGCATCAAGGTGGCACTGGACGTGACATCGAATAGCGTGATGGTCGCCGATACCGATGGCAAAATCATTTACTGCAATGCTTCTGTGCTGGAGATGATGCGCTTGGCCGAGGCCGACCTGCGCCAGCAGCTTCCCAATTTCCGAGCCGATCAGATTCTGGGAGCCAATTTCGACATCTATCACCGTCAGCCATCGAATCAGCGGAATTTGCTGGCCTCCCTGAAGGGGACGCATCGAGCCGAAATGACCATCGGCGGTCGCTATTTCAGCCTGGTGGCTTGTCCGATCATCAACGACCGGGCGGAGCGCCTGGGGACGGTTGTCGAATGGCGGGATCGGACGGCTGAGGTTTCCATCGAGCAGGAGGTCGCCGGCATCATCGAAGCGGCGGTGGCCGGGGATTTCAGCAAGCGCCTGGATAGCACTCGGATGACCGGCTTCTTCAAGCAGATTTCGGACGGCATCAATGCCTTGCTGACCGCCAACTCACGCGCGCTGGAAGAGGTCGGTGCGATGTTGGCCCGTCTGTCGAGGGGCAATCTGACCGAAAAAATCGATGCCGATTATCAGGGTGTGCTGGGTAAGTTGAAAGACGATGCCAACATGACGGTTGATAATCTGCAGGAGATCGTCGTTTCGATCAAGGAGGCGACGGACGCGATCAATACGGCGGCGAAGGAGATTGCCTCGGGGAACCAGGACCTGTCGAGCCGGACGGAAGAGCAGGCGAGCAGCCTGGAAGAGACGGCATCGAGCATGGAGCAGCTGACCAGTACGGTGAAGCAGAATGCCGATAACTCGCGGCAAGCGAACGAACTGGCAGGGAATGCGCAGCAGGTTGCGGTGAAGGGTGGGGAAGTGGTCGGGCAAGTAGTCCAGACGATGAGTGCGATCCACCAGTCGAGCAGCAAGATTGCAGACATCATTGGGGTGATTGACGGGATAGCATTCCAGACCAACATCCTGGCGCTGAACGCAGCGGTTGAGGCGGCCCGGGCCGGTGAGCAAGGGCGTGGGTTTGCGGTGGTAGCGACGGAAGTGCGCAACCTGGCACAACGCAGTGCGGCAGCGGCCAAGGAAATCAAGGGATTGATTTCGGACTCGGTGGAGAAGGTGGAAACCGGCAACAAGCTGGTCGATCAGGCTGGACGGACGATGGAAGAAGTGGTCGCCAGCATCAAGCGGGTAGCGAAGATCATGGCGGACATTTCGGATGCCAGTCGTGAGCAAAGTTCGGGGATCGAGCAGGTTTGTCTGGCAGTCAGCCAGATGGACGAGGTGACGCAACAGAATGCGGCGCTGGTTGAAGAAGCGGCCGCGGCGGCGGAAAGCCTGGAAGAGCAGGCAAGTAGCCTGGCGCGAGCGGTTGCCGTCTTTGCATTGAACAAGACCGATACGGCGTCGGTGGCCGAGCAGCGCCATACCCGCCAGGTACATCAGCCCAAAGCCCGGCCCAGTGTAACGGCTATGCTGTCTCACAACGAGCCGGTGCGATTGAAAACAGGAAGCAAGGTCAATGTTCCGCAAGGGCTCAAGCGGGGCGATGGGGACTGGGCTGAGTTTTAATCTGGGCGGCGTCGAATTTGGGTATCGTGCCGATCCTGCGGGAATAGGACGTCGAACGCGTATATGCCGACTGAGTGAGGTTTTCAGTCGGACAATGAAAATGAGGAGGGGTCAGTGAGAACAAATTTGCCCGTGACCGACCGGGAAGTGCAACTGCATCCGGATACCTTGATCGTCTCCAAGACGGATTTGAAGGGGCGCATTACCTATATCAACCGCGACTTTATTGAGATCAGCGGTTTTAGCGAGGCAGAACTGATCGGAGAGCCGCACAATCTGGTGCGTCATCCCGATATGCCCGTCGAGGCGTTTCACGATTTCTGGGAGACCCTCAAGCTGAATCGGCCGTGGACGGGGTACGTCAAGAATCGCTGCAAAAATGGCGACTACTACTGGGTCGAAGCAAACGCGACGCCAATTTGGGAAAACGGTCAGGTTACCGGTTACATGTCGGTTCGGCGCCGGGCGGACCCGGCTGTTGTTCAGCAGGTTGATGCGGTTTATCGCCAGTTCCGTGAGAAACGTCAGGGGGACTTGCGAATCCATCGCGGCGCGATTGTTTCTGGGGGCGATGGCCTGTCCGGTGTGCTGCGCGACATGTCGATCTCGGCCAAACTGAATCTGGCCGCCCTGGTCATGGTTGTTACGCTGTTGGTGGTTGGCTTTGCCGGTAGTTACATCGGCGTGGCCGCACCGGTTGTGGCTGTACTGGCGGCGATTGTCGGTTTCGGTTTGCTGCGCGGCGTGGCGGGCAGCGTGCAGAAGCCGCTTGAGTTGGTGACTGATACGTTCCGCCGGATCGCCGCTGGCGATTACTACAACAAATTCGATTTCGTGCGCGATGACGAAGTTGGCAAGGTTCTGCAAGCGATGCAGTCGATGCAGATCAAGCTCGGCTGCGATGTGGCCGAGGCCAAGCGGATCAGCGAAGAGAACCTGCGGATCAGGATCGGCCTGGATAACGTGGCGACCAATGTGATGATCGCCGATGACGGCTTCAATATCATTTACATGAACCGGGCCATCCATGAAATGTTTGCCGTGGCGGAAAGCGAGATTCGCAAGGATTTGCCGAACTTCACCCAAGCTGGTTTGATGGGGGCGAATATCGATGTCTTTCACAAGAACCCGGCGCATCAGCGCGGCATGCTCGAGCGGTTGAACACGACGCATCGGGCGACAATCAAACTGGGGGGGCGTACCTTCACCCTGGCCGTGACGCCGGTGGTCAACGAACGAGGCCAGCGCTTGGGCTTTGCCGTCGAGTGGGTGGATCGGACGGCTGAAGTCGCCGTCGAAGACGAGGTGGCGGATATCGTCAGTGGTGCAGCGCGCGGTGACTTTACCCAACGCGTTTCGATTGAGGGCAAGAGCGGCTTCTTCCTGCGTCTGGCCGGCGATCTCAATCGTTTGATGGAGACTAGCCAGCAAGGTCTGGAGGATGTAGCGCAGGTCTTGTCAGCCATGGCTGAAGGGGATCTGACCAAAACGATTGCCGCCGATTACGAAGGTACCTTTGGCCAATTGAAGGACGATGCCAACCAGACTGTTTCACGTCTGTGTGAAATCATCAGCCAGATTCGCGGCGCGACGGACGCGATCAATACGGCGGCGAAGGAGATTGCCTCGGGGAACCAGGACCTGTCGAGCCGGACGGAAGAGCAGGCGAGCAGCCTGGAAGAGACGGCATCGAGCATGGAGCAGCTGACCAGTACGGTGAAGCAGAATGCCGATAACTCGCGGCAAGCGAACGAACTGGCAGGGAATGCGCAGCAGGTTGCGGTGAAGGGTGGGGAAGTGGTCGGGCAAGTAGTCCAGACGATGAGTGCGATCCACCAGTCGAGCAGCAAGATTGCAGACATCATTGGGGTGATTGACGGGATAGCATTCCAGACCAACATCCTGGCGCTGAACGCAGCGGTTGAGGCGGCCCGGGCCGGTGAGCAAGGGCGTGGGTTTGCGGTGGTAGCGACGGAAGTGCGCAACCTGGCACAACGCAGTGCGGCAGCGGCCAAGGAAATCAAGGGATTGATTTCGGACTCGGTGGAGAAGGTGGAAACCGGCAACAAGCTGGTCGATCAGGCTGGACGGACGATGGAAGAAGTGGTCGCCAGCATCAAGCGGGTAGCGAAGATCATGGCGGACATTTCGGATGCCAGTCGTGAGCAAAGTTCGGGGATCGAGCAGGTTTGTCTGGCAGTCAGCCAGATGGACGAGGTGACGCAACAGAATGCGGCGCTGGTTGAAGAAGCGGCCGCGGCGGCGGAAAGCCTGGAAGAGCAAGCAAGTAGCCTAGCGCAGGCCGTCGCGGTTTTTCATATCGAGGATGGCGCCAGAGTCAATCGTCAGGTGCGTCCTGCAGCGCCTGTTCGCGAGCCTCTGGTGCAAAAGGCATCCCAGGGGAACCTTGCTGCCAAGAGAGCGCCGGCTTTGCCGGCCAGTTTGGACGATGAATGGGAAGAATTCTAAGATGATCGAACCGAGAAAACCTCTATTCCCGGGCAACGGCATTGCAATGTCGAGCACGCCCAAGGTGACGTCGAATAGTGAGGGAGGGCTGCGGGAGTTTTCCTTTTCGTCGGCTGATTTCGAGCGTGTGCGCAAGCTGATCTACCAACATGCCGGTATTTCCTTGGCGCCAGTTAAACAGGATATGGTTTATTCGCGCTTGGCCCGCCGTCTGCGAGCGACCGGCAAACAAAGCTTTGCTGATTATCTTGACGCGCTGGAAAAAAATGGCGGGGATGAGTGGGAGCGGTTCGTCAATTCCTTGACTACCAACCTGACCTCCTTCTTCCGGGAGCCGCACCATTTTCCGATTTTTGCCGAGCATTTGCGCAAGCTGGGCAGTTCAAGGCCAATCCGCATCTGGTGTTCAGCGGCGTCGACTGGAGAGGAACCCTATTCGATCGCGATTACCGTGGCGGAGACCTTTGGCAGCAATACCTCACATGTATCGATCGTCGCCTCCGATCTGGATACCAATGTCTTGGCTACGGCTCAAAAAGGGGTCTATTCAATTGACCGGGTGGAGAAATTGTCGCCGGAGCGCTTACGTAAATTTTTCCTGCGCGGTACCGGGGCACAGGAGGGATTTGTGGCGGTTCGTCAGGAACTGAAGCAATTGATCGAGTTCAAGCGGATCAATCTATTGGAACCGAACTGGCCGGTCAAAGGACCGCTGGACATCATTTTTTGCCGAAACGTAATGATCTATTTCGACAAGCCGACCCAATACAAGATTCTTTCCCGCTTTGCGCCACTCATGCAAGGTGATGGCCTGATGTTTGCCGGTCACTCGGAAAGCTTTCTTCACGCAGCAGATCTCTTCAAGTCGCTCGGCAAGACCGTTTACGCGCTCGCCAAGACGCGCTAATCGAACCTATAAGGAAGCACGTGCAGCACGCCTACGATGAGCAACTGGCAAGCAACCGGTATTACGATCGAAATTTCCAGTTAACCGCCGCAAAAATTCTTCCCGGGGAGTATTACGTCTCCGACGAGGGGATGCTTCTGGTGACGGTGCTAGGGTCGTGTGTCGCGGCGTGTATTCGCGATACCGAGACCGGCGCAGGGGGGATGAATCATTTCATGTTGCCGGATGATGGTGGGCGGGATGCGATGGGGAGTTCTGCTCGCTACGGAACGTACGCCATGGAAGTTCTGATCAACCAGTTGCTCAAAATGGGTGCTAGACGAAATCGACTTGAGGCAAAAGTGTTTGGCGGTGGTGCGGTGCTAGCCAGCTTGGCGAGCAGCAATGTTGGGGCGAGGAATGCCGAGTTCGTGCTTGATTATCTGAAGACGGAGAAAATCCCGGTCGTTGCCAAGGACCTGCTCGATTCCTACCCGAGAAAGGTCTACTATTTCCCGGCCACAGGTCGGGTTCTGGTCAAGAAACTGCACCGTGTGCATAACGAAACGCTGTTCAGTCGTGAGCGCGACTATAAAGATCGTCTGTCCGGAGCAAGGCTTGAAGGCGATGTCGAGTTGTTTGTCTGATATGGCGACCATTGCGTGATTCCGGGTAGATATTCATGAAGACTCGAGTTCTTGTCGTTGATGATTCGGCGCTGATGCGCGGACTGCTGACCGAAATGATCAATTCAGCGGCTGATATGGAAGTCGTTGGGGCGGCGCCTGATGCACCAACGGCACGCGAGATGATCAAGGCGCTAAATCCCGATGTGCTGACGCTTGATGTTCAAATGCCGAAAATGGATGGCTTGGAGTTCCTGGAGCGTCTGATGCGCTTACGTCCGATGCCGGTTGTCATGGTGTCATCGTTTACCCGGGCCGGTTCTGATACCACGCTCAAGGCTCTTGAGCTCGGCGCCATCGATTTTATCGGCAAGCCGCGTGCGGATCATGGTAAGACAATGGATGAGTATGCAGAAGATCTTGTCGAGAAAATTCGTGCGGCAAAGGGGGCGCGTTTGCGCAAGCATATAGCTGGGGCTGTAGTGCCCGACCCATCTGTCTCCGTTATCTCCGGAGGGAGCCCAATCGGGGCTCGCCTCCAACCGAGCGGTAAGATCATATTTGTCGGTGCCTCGACCGGAGGGACTGAGGCGATCAAAGAGTTCTTGCTCGGTATTCCATCGGGAGCGCCGCCCATCTTGATCGTGCAGCATATGCCCGAGTCGTTTACTGCTTCGTTCGCCCGGCGTCTTGACGGTTTGTGTGCACCCACCGTGATTGAAGCGCAAGGCGGTGAGAAAATCGAACAGGGCAAGGTTTATATTGCACCCGGCCACTCTCATCTTTTGATCAAACGGACCGCTGCCGGTTTTGTAACCGAGCTTTCAACGGCAGCGCCGGTGAACCGACATCGGCCTTCCGTAGATGTTCTGTTCGATTCGGCGGCAGCGGTCGTCGGACGACAGGCTTTAGGCGTGATTCTGACCGGGATGGGGAAAGATGGAGCGCAAGGATTGTTGAGGATGCGGCAAGCAGGGGCCAGGACATTCGGCCAGGATGAAGCAAGCTGTGTGGTCTATGGCATGCCCCGAGAAGCATTCTTGATCGGAGCGGTCGAGGAGCAATGTCCGCTCGATCAAATTGCCCAACGAACACTTGCTGCGCTCAATCGATAAATCGCTGCGTACGCTTGCTGCCTATGGCTAAAGTATTAAACTAGCCAATAATGATGCAACAGATAATAAGGGGATGGTTATGCAGGCAAGTGTAGTCACTGAAGGAAGCAGGGCAGTTCTTAAGCTGAGTGGGCGCTTTGATTTCAATACGCATCGCGAGTTCCGCGCCGCATATGAGCCTCTTGTTGCTGATTCCGGAGTACGTTCGGTAGCGGTTGATTTCTCTAGCGTTGATTATCTCGACAGTTCGGCGCTTGGGATGTTGCTGATGCTCCGCGACAAAATGGGTGGGGCAAATAAAGAAGTAAGTTTGTTCGGTGTTCGTGGTAATGTTAAGCAAGTTCTGGATATTGCTAATTTTGGCAAGTTGTTCCAGATTTGTTAAAATTGGATAAGTGGCGAATGTCCAGGGCTCTCCGGTGCGGCTGCAGTAGAGACGGAAATGCCCTACAGGACTGTGGTTTGAAGCTAATTGAAAAGCGTGTATCCTTGGTCCGCCTCGGCGCTAGAGCCATACAAACAAGCCGGTTGCACGAATTGCAAGGGGATGAAGAATGTCAGAGTTGCTGAAAAATATTGACGCTCGCACCAAATTGGCGGGCACCAACAAGCTGGAAATTCTTCTTTTCTTCTTGGGGTTCGATCAACGAACCGGTCGTCGCGAGACCTACGGAATCAACGTCTTTAAAGTTCGCGAAGTGATGCGGACCCCGCTGATTACTGCTGCTCCGGATATGCCGGCTTCGGTTGAAGGGATGGTTAGTCTGCGCGGTGCGCTAGTTCCTGTCATCGATTTGGCCAAATATTCTGGCATTTCGCCGGAGACTCCTCGTGAGATCATGATTGTGACCGAGTACAACGGGCATACTCAGGGTTTCCTGGTCGAAGGTGTCGATACGATCCTTCGTCTGGACTGGAGCAAAATGCGAGTTCCGCCAGAAATGCTAACAGCTCAAACGGGGGGCTTGGTTACGGCGGTTACCGAGCTTGCCGATGGGCGCTTAGTCATGATGATGGATGTCGAGAAAGTTCTTTCCGAAACGACAAGTATCGATAACGAAATCATGTTCCGTGGCGTCGTTCCGGTCGATAGACCCGACGTTACCGTGTTTTACTGCGATGATTCCAGCGTCGCCCGTAAGCAGATTCAACGTACCCTCGAAGTAATGGGTGTAAAGGGCGTTTCTGCGGTAAATGGGCGACAGATGTGGGAGGAAATGGAAAAAGTGGCAGGTTATGCTCAGTCTATCGGCAAAACGGCTTCTTCCCTCATCAACTTGGTGCTGACCGATATCGAAATGCCCGAGATGGATGGATATATTCTGACTAAGAAAATTAAATCCGATCCGCGTTTCAACGGTATTCCGGTAGTCATGCATTCGTCTCTGTCGGGTATGTCGAATCAAAAACTCGGCCAATCCGTTGGTGTGGATGAATATGTTCCGAAATTTGAGCCGCAGCGCTTGTCGGAGACCTTGTTGCGTCGGCTTGGCGTTGAAGCTAACGTGGCCCCGGTCAAGATTGACTGAACGGTAGCTGGAGAGAGCGATGGAACTCGTCGAAAATAAAAACCTTCTCGATAGCGTCGATGCCCGTACCCGTTTGGCGGGTTCGAACAAGATGGAAATCTTGTTGTTTACTTTGGGGACGCGGGAGATATTCGGTATCAATGTCTTCAAAGTGCGTGAGGTGGGGCGTACGCCGCGTATTACCAAGACGCCGAACATGCCGCGTGGCGTAGAAGGTTTGATTTCACTGCGCGGAAATGTGATTCCCGTGCTGTCCCTGGCTCCGTTCATGCATTTGGATGGAGTGGCGCCGGGGCTCGGTAAAACCATGATGGTGGCTGAGTACTCGAAGCGTACTCTGGGCTTTCTGGTGCATGAAGTTGATCGCATCATTCGTGTCGATTGGGAGCGTGTTAAGGCCCCAGAAAGTGTTTTATCGGCCAATCAGGGTTTGATCACTGCTGTTATCGAACTTGAGGGTGGAGGTCTTGTATCTATTCTTGATGTCGAACAGATATTGGCAAACGCTTTCGGTGAAGCAATGATCATCGATATCCCGCCGGCTCGTGTTGACCCGGATACCAGCGTGTTTTTCGTTGATGATTCCATTGTGGCTCGTCGAAAGATATCCGAGGTGCTGGATAAACTCGGTGTTCGCCACAAGCATGCAACCAACGGCTTGGAGGCGTGGACCCGTTTGCAGGGAATCGCTGCGCATGCATTGCAAAGTGGCAGAAATATTCGAGACGAAATTCGTCTGATTCTGGTTGATGCCGAGATGCCTGAAATGGATGGCTATGTCCTGACCAAAAACATCAAGTCGGATGCGCGTTTTGAAGGTGTGCCGGTAGTTATGCATTCTTCACTTTCATCCGAGGCAAATCGGGCGATGGGCAAATCAGTTGGCGTTGATGCCTATGTTGCCAAATTTGATGCCGAGGCGTTGGCGGATACCTTGCGCCCATTGATTGAACGATAACAAGTAATTCTGGAGTACTGCATGGCAGCTGATCCGAAAATGAAGTTTCTGGTGGTCGACGATTTTTCTACCATGCGTCGTATTGTCCGGAATTTGCTCAAGGAGCTTGGCTTTACCAACGTCGATGAAGCCGAGGATGGGGCGATAGCACTCCAAAAGCTTCAGGGTGGTGGTTTTGAGTTTGTCGTAACCGACTGGAATATGCCAAACATGGATGGTTTGACCTTGTTGCAGACCATTCGTGCAACGCCAAACCTGAAGCATTTACCGGTGCTGATGATCACCGCCGAAGCCAAAAAGGAAAATATTATTGCTGCTGCCCAGGCCGGTGCCAGTGGCTACATCGTCAAGCCTTTCACGGCGGGAACCTTGTCGGAAAAGCTTAATAAGATTTTCGAGAAAATGGGCCAGGCTTAAGGAAACGTTATGACTGCGACCAATGACTCCAATGATCTGGAAGCGCTTTTCGATTCTATTGCAGCCGATTTTCAGCCTGCCCCTGTCGTAGCAACTCCTGCTCCCGTTGCACTTAGTCCGTCGCCGTCCGATGCAGATAGCGACGATTTGCAGGCATTGTTTGACAGCGTCGCTGCCGAAGCCCAAACCAAGGTTGTCGAGGAGCCGCTACCTGTCGCCCCACCAGCTGAGCCAGGAGAGACCTGGCCGCAACAAGAGGCTGTCTTCAACCGAATTGGTCATATGGCCAGGTTGTTGCACGATACCTTGGGGCAATTGGGTTATGACAAAATAATAGAAAAAACAGTCTCGGCCCTGCCGGATGCCAAGGATCGTTTGGCTTATGTTGCCAACCTGACTGAGCAAGCTGCGTGCCGCGTACTTAATGCGACGGATATCGCGTGCCCGCTTGTTGATGAAATTGATAATGGTGCACGCGGTCTTGGTGAGCGATGGGATCAGGTTTTTGCCAATCAGCTCAGTGGGCCGGAATTCAAGCAATTAGCCATTGATACGCGCGGTTTTCTCAAGGATCAGCTCCCGGAGAAGACCAGGGCGACGCATGCCCAGCTTACCGAGATCATGATGGCGCAGGATTTCCAGGATTTGACTGGGCAGGTGATCAAGAAAATTGTTGCTTTGGCTCAGGACCTGGAGTCCGGGTTGATGACTGTTTTGCTTGAGGTTCTGCCCGATACCCGTCGTACGCAGGAAGTGACCAGTTTGATGAATGGGCCGGTCGTGAATGCCGAGGGGCGAACGGATGTGGTGGTCAACCAAGAGCAGGTTGACGATTTGCTGGATAGCCTCGGTTTCTGAGGAGGGTCGAAAATGAGCGACTTTGGCGGAATGGAAGACTTGCTGCAGGATTTTCTGCAGGAAGCGCACGATCTTTTGTCCGATGTGGATAACAAGCTGGTTGATCTGGAAAAGATGCCGGATGACCGTGGCTTGTTGAACGATATCTTCCGTGGCTTTCATACAGTCAAGGGAGGGGCTGGCTTCCTCAATGCCACAGAGTTGGTGACCTTGTGCCATCTGACGGAAAATCTTTTTGATCGCCTTCGAAATGGTGAGCTTGAGTTAACGCCTGAGTTGATGGACGTCATCATGGCGGCCACCAAGGGAGTTCGCGACATGTTCGGGGAGTTGGGGCAGATGGTTCAGCCGCAGCCGGCCGACCAGGAGGTTATCGCCGCTTTGCAAGGTGCGTTGAACGGTGAATTGCCTGGGGCAACTCGCCCGGCTGTCGAAGTGCCTCCGGTTGCGTCTGGTGTGGCGGCTACCGAAGCATCGGGTTCGGGGGAGCCTGACTGGGCAGCCCTGCAGGCGGCAGTAACTGGCCAAGTCGCGACGCATGGCGAGGTTATTACCAAAGCGGAATCAGAGGCGTCGGTGGCACCGGTTCCGGTTTCTATTGCGACGGCGGCGGCAACCGCAACAGGGCAGACGGCGCCATCTCCTTTTGGACGTCGTTCAACGGACCGTCCTGGTGGTCAACCTTCTGCGGCGCGTCGTTCAGAAGAGCGAGGGCGTGAAAATACTATTCGCGTCGATACGTCGCGCTTGGATCAGGTGCTGAATTTGTCAGGCGAAATTGGTCTAACCAAAAATCGCCTGACGAGCCTGCGGGCGGACATCCTGGCAGGCAAAAATGATTCAGAGACTTTGCATGCCCTGGATCAGGCAGTGAGCCAACTCGATTTACTGGTGTCTGATTTGCAAAATTCGGTCATGAAAACCCGGATGCAGCCAATCGGTAGACTTTTCCAGAAATATCCCCGGATCGCTCGCGATTTGGCGCGTCAATTGGGTAAGGATGTCGAGTTGGTCTTGGCGGGTGAAGAGACCGAAGTCGACAAGACAATGATCGAAGACCTAGCTGACCCGCTGATTCATTTGATTCGTAATGCGGTGGATCATGGCGTTGAGATGCCGGAAGAACGGCAGGCGTCGGGCAAGTCGCAGAAGAGTTTGGTGCGGCTCGAGGCACGTCAAGAAGGTGACCACATCGTCCTGATCATTGCTGACGATGGAAAAGGAATGAGTGCGGAGCGTATTCGTGCCAAGGCAGTTGAAAAGGGGTTGATCTCAGAAGAGGAGGCCAATACCCTCGATGAACGGCAGAGCCTCAATCTCATTTTCTTGCCGGGTTTCTCTACCAAGTCGCAGATTTCCGATGTTTCGGGGCGCGGTGTTGGTATGGATGTGGTCAAAACCAATATCCAGAAACTGAACGGCTCTATCGAGATTCGCTCTGAGCCGGGCAAGGGGTCAGTATTTATTATCTCCTTGCCACTGACTTTGGCGATTTTGCCTGTGCTGTTGGTTTTGCTTGGCGATCAGCCGTTCGCTTTGCCGCTGTCCTTGGTGCGGGAGATTTTGCCAATCGAGCAACAGCGGATTCAGGAAGTTGGCGGCAAGGAAACCTTGGTTGTACGAGGCGAAGTTCTTCCTGTCATATCTCTGGCTCGGCTGCTCGGTTGGCCGTTGGAGCGCCCGCCTGAGTATGGTGTCTTCATGCAGACTGCAGAACGCAGTTTCATTCTCGGTGTGGATAGTTTCGCCGGGCGTGATGATGCGGTTATCAAATCATTGGAAGACTTCCGCCCAAGAGGGGTGGCTGGCGTAACGACACTGTCCAATGGGCAAATTGTGTTGATTCTGGATATGAAAGAATTGCTGGCTGATCTTGGGCAGCATATCTCGATTGGCTCATCAGTCAGGGCGCTCGATTTCGCCTGATTCCTGTTCTAAGTCAACGAGTTGAGAGGGGGCTTGCCCCCTCTTTTTTATTTTGGA
This sequence comes from Azonexus sp., assembly GCA_036726285.1. Lineage (GTDB taxonomy): Bacteria > Pseudomonadota > Gammaproteobacteria > Burkholderiales > Rhodocyclaceae > Azonexus. The sequence goes on along the minus strand of DAIMCQ010000003.1, from coordinate 26,457 downwards.
TGTTTACTCTGTTGTCATGGGCTTGCGGTTGGCATCTGAGAAACGAGATAAATAAACACACGTACCTATTTAATTTTCTTGGTTTTTTCCTATAATAGCCGCATCAACTCCCGAAAACGGCTATGGCGGAAGAGAGCGACCTCGATAAAACAGAAGAGCCTAGCGGTAGGCGAATCGAGCAGGCCCGCGAGCAGGGGCAGGTGCCTCATTCCCGTGAACTCGGAACTTTTCTGATTTTGATGGTTGCTGGTGCATCCTTCTGGATGATGGGCAACTGGTTTGCTCAGCGGGCCATGCAGATCGCCCGTAAGGGACTGTCAGTCGAGCCGAAATACATGCACGAGCCGGCCTTGATGGTGCCGCGTCTGGCAGATATTTCTTGGGATGCCTTGGTTGCATTTTCCCCTCTCCTCGGTTTGATCCTGCTTGCAGCTGTTTTGCCGCCATTTTTCCTGAATGCTTGGATTTTTTCGCCCAAAGCCTTGATGCCTAGTTTGGGGCGTATTGATCCGATCGCTGGTTTCAGTCGCTTGCTCTCATGGAACAGCTTGATGGAGTTGGGCAAGGCAATCTTGAAAGCAGCCTTGGTTGGCGGCGTCGCTGTGATGCTGATCTGGAAGGAGCGCGATGAGATATTGGGCCTGCTTGCCCAACCGCTTGAGGTCGCGCTGGCTCATGCCGGTAATTTGGTGAGTTACTCTTTTCTGATTCTTGTTGCAACGCTGGTTCTGGTTGTTGCTTTCGATGTCCCGTTCCAGATTTGGCAATACTTTGACAAGCTGAAGATGACCAAAGAAGAGGTCAAGCAGGAATCCAAGGAAATGATGGGTGACCCGCTTGTCAAGGGGCGTATCCGTAGTCTCCAGATGCAAGCGGCTCGTCGGCGGATGATGGCTGCGGTGCCGCAAGCCAATGTGATTGTTACCAATCCTACCCATTACGCAGTTGCTTTGTCATACCAGACGGGAATGGCCGCTCCAAAGGTGGTCGCCAAGGGGATGGGAGCCGTTGCCCTTAAAATTCGCGAATTGGCTGCCGAGAATGCGGTTCCCTTGCTAGAGGCGCCGCCGTTGGCGCGTGCGCTCTATAAGCATGCGGATCTCGATACAGAAATTCCCTCGGCTTTATACAGTGCCGTGGCCGAGGTGCTTGCTTATATCTACCAGCTTGCCAATTGGCGGCAGGTCGGTGGTGTGCTTCCCGTTCCGCCACATGATTTGCCTGTGCCGCCAGAACTTGTGCCGGAGGCTGCGTAATGGCGTCATCTTCACTCGGTATGCAAGGTATTTTAGATCGTCTGAATATCACTCAACTGGCCGCGCCGGTTTTGATTCTGATGATCTTGGCGATGATGGTTCTGCCCTTGCCGGCATTTGCCCTAGATCTGCTATTCACTTTCAACATCGCTATCTCCGTGCTGGTTTTGTTGGTTGCCGTAAATACTCAGAAAACCTTGGATTTTTCGGTTTTTCCTACGGTCTTGCTGGTTACCACGCTGCTGCGCCTCTCATTGAATGTTGCTTCAACCCGCGTGGTGATGCTGCACGGGCATAGTGGTCCGGATGCCGCAGGAAAAGTTATCGAGGCTTTTGGCCATTTCCTTGTGGGGGGCAATTTTGCTGTTGGTATCGTGGTCTTCCTGATCCTTGTGGTTATCAACTTCGTCGTGATTACCAAGGGTGCGGGTCGGGTTGCGGAAGTTTCGGCCCGTTTTACATTGGACGCGATGCCTGGTAAACAAATGGCGATCGATGCCGACCTGAATGCCGGGATGATCGGTGAAGAAGAGGCGCGCAAGCGGCGTTCCGATATCGCTCGAGAGGCCGAGTTCTTCGGCTCGATGGATGGTGCATCGAAATTCGTTCGGGGCGATGCGGTCGCCGGTATCGTCATCATGTTGCTGAACGTGGTGGGGGGGCTGGTGGTCGGCGTTGTTCAGCACAATATGGAAATTGCGTTAGCCGCTAAGAACTACACCTTGCTGACCATTGGTGATGGGCTGGTCGCGCAAATTCCAGGGCTGATTATTTCTATCGCTGCCGGTATGGTGGTTACCCGGGTTTCCGATGATCGTGATATCGGTCAGCAAGTTATGGGGCAAATGTTCCGCAATTGGCGAAGTATCGCTATTACTGGCGGAATCGTCGGGTTTCTTGGCCTGATCCCTGGGATGCCCAATTTGGTCTTCCTGATGCTTGCCTCCCTGTTGGGCTGGTTTGCCTGGAAAATGCAGGCCAAGGAGCAGCAAGTCGTGACGGCCCCTGTTGCAGTCGCCCCCGCGCCTGTTCAGGAGTCCATTGATGCCAGCTGGAGCGATGTTGCCCCACTTGATGTGCTTGGGTTGGAGGTCGGTTATCGACTGATTCCCTTGGTGGATAAGTCTCAGGATGGTGAATTGCTGCGGCGGATTCGTGGTATCCGCAAGAAATTTGCTCAGGAAGTCGGCTTCCTGGTTTCGCCTGTCCACATTCGGGATAATCTGGAGTTGAAACCCAATGCTTATCGGATTCTGCTCAAGGGGGTCGAGGTCGGTACGGGCGAGGCCTATTCAGGTCAATTCCTCGCCATCAATCCGGGGCGAGTGGCCGGTACGCTGAATGGTACTGCAACCAAAGACCCGGCTTTTGGCTTGCCGGCGACTTGGATCGATGCCGGTCAGCGTGATCAGGCACAGGCTTACGGCTACACCGTAGTTGACGCCTCCACTGTGGTGGCGACGCATTTGAATCATCTGATCTTGACGCATGCTTCCGAGCTGTTGGGGCGCCAGGAAGTGCAGCAGTTGCTGGAGCACCTTGGCAAGGAAATACCCAAGCTGGTCGAGGATCTCGTACCCAAAATATTGCCTTTGGGTACGTTGCAAAAGGTTCTGCAAGGCCTGCTTGACGAGGGTGTTCATATTCGCGATATGCGGACAATCATTGAAACTGTCGCCGACCATGCAACGCGGACTCAAAACGCCGACGATTTGACGACGCAAGTCCGTAACGCTTTGGGGCGTGCGATCGTCCAGCAACTGTTCCCGGGGAGCGGTGAGATGCAGGTCATGTCGCTTGATCCGACACTCGAGCGACTGCTCGCCCAGGCTGTCGCCGGAGGGTCGGAAAATACGAGTTTCGAACCCGGTCTTGCCGATACGTTGGTCCGTGAGACCGCGGCGGCCTCAGAGCGCCAGGAAAGCCTCGGCTTGCCAGCCGTGCTGCTGGTTCCGGCCAGTCTTCGTCTTCTTCTTTCACGCTTCTTGCGTCGCACCGTTCCACAGCTGAAGGTGCTCGCCCACAACGAAGTTCCAGAAACACGAATTATCAAGGTGACCTCGATCATCGGAGGTAAAACATGAACGTTAGAAAATTCATCGCCGCCAACGCCAGGGATGCACTGCGCAAGGTCAAGGAAACTCTAGGCAACGATGCGATTATTCTCTCCAATCGAGGCATTCCCGGCGGTGTCGAAATCATGGCGGTCGCGGCGCGCGACATGGCGATGATTCTGCCTACCCAGGTGGCCGATTCGGCCCCGCTCGAGCGTCGTCCGGTAATCAGTGAAGCGGACGATGATTATCGTGTCATGCTTAGCTCGGCAAGAGCCCAGGCGGCGCAAGGCATATCACAGCGGCAAGCGGAACCGGTGGCGCCGGCCGTGGTCCGTCAGCCGGCTTCCCTGTCTGCAGCGCGGTCATCCGCCGCGGTCAATGCCGGTATTCCTCGTACCGGTTCGCTGCGCAATATCGAGTCCAGTCGGCAAGGGGGTGCCGCGACTCCCGCATCGCCAGTTGCTCCTCCTCAGGCTGCCCCGCAGCGTCCGGCCCCGGCGGCGTCTCGCAAGCCAGAAGCGGACGTCGTGCCGATGGCGGTGATGGATGAAATTCGCTCACTTCGCAAGATTGTTGAGCAACATCTTGCCGGTTTTGCCTGGGGGGAGGCCTCCCGTACCGAGCCGGTCAAGACCGATGTGTTGCGCCAAATGCTAGATTCGGGCTTCTCTCCCCAGTTTTCTCGCGACCTGCTGACCGATCTGCCGCACGACATGGATGCTTCCCAAGCCATGGCCTGGGTTAAAGGCGCTGCCGATCGCTCGCTTTTTACCATTGGCAATGACGGCGATATCGTCGATCGCGGCGGTGTTTATGCCTTGGTTGGCCCCACCGGTGTGGGCAAGACGACTACCACGGCCAAGCTGGCCGCTCGTTGCGTGTTGCGTCATGGCCCGAGCAAGGTGGCCCTGGTTACGACCGATGGTTACCGGATTGGCGCACACGAGCAACTGCGCATTTATGGACGTATCCTCGGGGTGTCGGTCTATCTGGTCAAAGATGCCGTCGAGTTGCGACAGACACTCAAGGAATTGCAGCACAAGCATATGGTGCTGATCGATACGATGGGGATGAGCCAGCGCGACAAGTTGGTTCCAGAACTAACCGACATGCTTGCCGGTTGCGATGTCCAGCGTTTGCTGCTTCTGTCCGCTACATCACGTGGGGATACGCTTGATGATGTTGTGCGTGCCTACGAGGGAGATAATCTTGCCGGCTGCATTCTGACCAAGATTGATGAAGCGGCTAGTCTGGCTACCCCGCTCGATGTCATCATGCGTCACGGCTTAAAACTGCATTACGTGTCGAATGGTCAGCGGGTGCCGGAGGATCTGCACCTGCCCAATCGCGGATATCTGCTACATCGTGCTTTCAAGGATGTGCCGGAATCGTCGCCCCACAAATACGATGGCGTCGAGCCGGGGTTGATGATGGCCAATGCTGGCATGGTCGCTGTTGGAGGCCGTCGTGGCTGACTTTCGGGTTGATCAGGCGGCCGGTTTGCGTCGCCTGCTGGGGGCGGGGCAACTGCAAGTCGTAACCTTTGTGGCCGGCTGTGAAGGCGTGGGCCGCAGTGTTGCTGTTGCCAATATCGGTGCTGCCTTGGCCCGCTTGGGCAAGGAAGTTTTGATTATTGACGAACATGCTTCGCGAGATGACATCGCTGCAGCATTTGGTCTGGTTGCCCGCTACGACTTGCTAAATGTGGTTCAACAGGAACTGAGACTTTCCCAGGTGCTGCTTCAACCAATGAACGGCCTGCGGGTCCTGCCGGCGGCAAAAGCCGTTAAGAAGCTCGGGCGTTTGTCATTGGCCCAGCAACAAAATCTGCTCGATGCGATGAGTGGCCTGGAGCATCCCGTTGATGTCATCCTGGTGGATGCCAGCATGGCCCATCCACACGGGTTTTCTCCATTTGGCCTGGCTTCGCAAGAGGCTGTCGTCGTTCTTTCTGGCAGTAGTGCTTCGATTACCGAGGCCTATTCCCTGATCAAGAAAGTCAGTAGCGCATTTTCGCGGCGGCATTTCCGTATATTGGTCAGTAAAGTCCGTAGCGAGCCCGATGCGCGCTCAATTTATGAAAACATTGCGCAGGTTGCTGCGCAACGAGGGGTTGCCCGTCTGGACTATGCCGGAGCAATACCGCTTGATGAAGCATTGAGACAGTCCGTTCAATTATGCCGGCCGGTTCTTGTGCAGGCGCCTGACTCTGTTTCCGCTAATGCTTTCCGCGATATCGCTTCGGACCTGCTTTATTGGCAGCGTAGCGACAGCGAAGCCGGGGGCGTCGAGCAATTTATGCAGCAACTGCTACACTTGAGCCAACGCATAACTCCGAACGTGCTTAGGGTTTAATGTATACCGCTGCCGGGCAGCCAGATAGGGAGCAGTTGGTCCAGCGCTTTGTGCCGTTGGTGAAGCGTATCGCCTATCATTTGATGGCTCGTTTGCCAGCTAGCGTCCAGTTCGAGGACTTGGTCCAGAACGGTATGCTCGGCTTGCTCGACGCAATGGACCGGTACGAGACGGGATTTGGCGCACAGTTCGAAACTTATGCAACTCAGCGCGTGCGCGGCGCCATGCTCGATGGCTTGCGCGAAAACGACTGGCTGCCGCGCAATCTGCGGCGTGAGTTGCGTCGAATTGAGGCGGCCATCAATCAACTTGAACACGAGCATGGCCGCGCGCCATCGGAGCGTGAGTTGGCAGAAGCCTTGGGAATGACTTTGGCCGACTATCAGAAGACTTTGCACGAGGCACGTGGTCATCAGCTGGTCTACTTCGATGATTTTTCCGGGGATGGCGATGAAGATTTTCTTGAGCGCCATTTCACCGACAACGATGCTGATCCTGCGACGATCCTTGAAGATAAAAGTGTCAAGGAATCCTTGGTGAAGGCAATCAGTCGTTTGCCCGAACGGGAAAAACTGATGATGGCGCTGTATTATGAGCAGGAGCTTAATTTACGCGAAATCGGCGAAGTGATGGGGGTTACGGAATCGCGCGTGTGTCAATTGCATAGTCAGGCAATCTCCCGTTTGCGTAGCCAGATTGTCGGCGAACTGCCCCTAGTCAAGAAGCGCCGCAAGGAGATCAGCGGTGGATAAGATCAGCATCGCCGGTATTGTGATTGGCTTGGTTGCGATCATCGGGGGACAAGTTCTTGAAGGTGGGCACGTCAGCTCCTTGGTTCAGCCGACAGCTTTGTTGATTGTCATGGGGGGGACGCTGGGGGCGGTGCTTCTCCAGAGTCCATTTCACATATTCAAACGCGGACTTTTGATGTTGCGCTGGGTGTGGATTCCACCCGTGATAGAGCAGAAACGCTTGATCGACCAGATTTTGACCTGGAGTCAGCTCTCTAGGCGAGAAGGCTTGCTTGCGCTTGAGAATTCGATTCCGGCAATCAAGGATGAATTCACGAAGAAAGGTTTGCAACTCCTGGTTGATGGTGCGGATCCTGAGCGAATTCGCGATTTGCTAGAAGTCGAAATCAATACCTTTGAAGACGAGTGGAAGCATTCTGCCAAGATATGGGAGTCGGCAGGAGGCTACTCTCCGACGATCGGTATTCTGGGGGCAGTGATGGGGCTTATTCACGTCATGGAGAATCTGTCGGATCCGACCAAGCTGGGGGCTGGCATTGCAGTGGCGTTCGTCGCTACCATCTATGGCGTCGGCTTGGCTAATCTGGTGTATTTGCCAATTGCTGGCAAGCTCAAGTATTACATTTCGCGCATGGTGGCCTCCAAGGAGATGCTGATTGATGGCTTGGTCGGGATCGCTGTTGGTGACAATCCGCGCATCATCGAAGGCCGCCTCAGGGGCTATTTGTTGTAATGGCTCGCAAGCGTCGCGAGGAAGAGCACGAGAACCACGAGCGGTGGCTCGTTTCTTACGCCGATTTCATCACATTGTTGTTTGCCTTCTTCGTAGTGATGTATGCCATCTCGTCGGTCAATGAAGGTAAATACAAGGTACTCTCAAACTCATTGACTAATGCCTTCCGGAATGTCACCGGTGAGGTCGGGGGGCAGCCGATCGCCGTGATACAGGGGGCGCCCGTCATGCCGGTTGTGCCGCCGGTTGCCAAGCCTGACAAGTTGTTCGATCAGAAAAAAGCCGAGCAGCGTCAGAAAATGAAAAATATTGCCGGTAACATCATGGAGGCGTTGCAGCCCCTGGTGGCGCAGGGCAAGGTGCGCTTGCTGGAAACCAGTCGGGGCGTCACCATCGAAATCAACGACAGTATTCTCTTTCCGGCCGGTCAGGCCAAATTGCAGTCGGCTTCAATCAGTGCGATGTTGGCGATCGCTCAAGTGCTTGCAGCTTCAGATTTTCCAATTACGATCGAAGGCCATACCGATAATATTCCGATTGCCACCCCGCAATTTCCTTCAAATTGGGAATTGTCGGCGATGCGCGCAACGACTGTTCTACGTCTGTTCAACGATGGTGGCGTTGGTGCCGAACGGCTGACGGCGATTGGCTATGGCGAAACCCGCCCGGTCGAAACGAATACGACGGTGGAGGGGCGGGCTCGGAATCGACGGGTCAGTATCTTGATCGACTCGAATCGCCCCGAAGAGCCGACCGAGCTTCGCGAGGCGGGGAGTGGGAAACCAGATGCCTCAGGCAAGGCGAAGTAGATTCAGGCTGAATCTACCAATCGGCTGCCGGTGATCGAGTGCGCTTGTCCATTGCTGCCGTAAAAGGTATTTTGTTCAGCCTTGCGGGTCAGCGAGGCTAGCAGCTCATCGGTTTGTTGCAGGTGCATTTGCACCAGTCGACCATTCAATTCGTGCAAATGTTTGGCATTGCGCGCCTGTTCAAGCATTTTCTTCCAGCGATCGCCTGCTTTTTTGTCGCTTGGATGAGCTTGCAGCCACTGAATGGTTCCGGCGTGCAGATTTTCTGCGCTCAATTGCAAAATGCTGCCGCGCGCCGATTCCTGTGCATTCAATTCGGCAATCACGATCAATTTTTGTTTGCAGATATCGGGAAGCAGGGATGATTCACCCTGTTTCAGCGCGTTCTGCTCCCTCTCAAGAAGTGCGATAAAGCTGGCGAGCAGGTTGATTTCCTGATCCAGGATCGTGGCCAATGCCGACATCAGGCTTCGCGTTGGTTCTTGCTATTGACTAAGTCGCGAGCCGACTCAATCAGTCGATCCGCGATTGCATCGGCATTGATCTGGAAGCGTCCTTCCGAGATCGCTTGCTTGATTTCCTGAATGCGGGCGCTATTTACTGGCGGTGCGTCATTGCTTTGCAAGCTGCCGGCCAGCGAACTGAGGCTGACGGCTTCTTGGGAGCCGGTTGCTGTGCTCGACGGAGTGGCATTCTGTCGCGGTGCCAGCGGTGCCGTGGTCGGCTTGTAGGAGCTGTCGATTTTCATTTTGATCTCGCAATACTTTAGAACTTAATCCGGTTAACGGACGGATTCGATAAAACTTTAGCCTAAAAAATGATTTCAACGCTGCCGTCGCTGGTTGCCGTTCCGCTCAAAGTTTGTCCGCTCGACATTCTGATTTGTACGATCTGGCCAGCGGCAGCGTTGTTGATTGCCTTACCTTCACCAGTCACAGCAAAACCCGTACCTTTCGAGATGACGCGTACGCTTTGCCCTTGCCGAATGACAAGTGGAGCCATTAGTTGGTCGGCACGCAGTGGTTGGCCGCCGGCGAGCGAATTACGAAGAGTTTTGCCGACTGCGTTTGCAGGATCAGTGATGACGCCGGCTGGCAGGCTGCTCAGGTCCCCGGACATGGGCGTTAGATCGCTGGCCTGCAAGGTCTGCCCGGCAGCTAATGGTCGCGCTGTCGTCAAATAGTAGCCAGTAATGCTGATTTGAGTTGGGACCAGAATGCTCCAGCTATTGGGGCTCAGGCAGCGGACACCAATATAAGTTTTGCCGCTCAGTCGTGCGCCAGGCGGTGTGTAGGCTTGGGTTGCTTCGCAGGGGGGGAGGCGGGAGACATCGATTTTTCCCATGATGACGCCAATTTTGCCGGGGGATCCCTGGGTTTGAATCCGGACATAGCGCTCCGCAGTATCGAGGATCGATTCCAGTTCAGCAGCCATCAGTGGAGACTGCGAAATCAACAGGATCAGGAAAAAGGCGCGGCAGATATGCATGGCCGCATTTTGCCCGAGCTTGCCGAGATGATGGACAAAAATTGCCTAAATGAGGCGGCAAGTTTTGCCGAACGCACCAAGGTACCGTTGCCGGAAGGGCCGAAATTGGCTATTTGAGAGTGGCATGGTGTGTGCTTTTGATTGAGTAGATCAATTGGAGTTGGCCATGGCAAGTCTTGAACAAAAACTATCGGTATTCAGTCAGGCAATGAATTTGCGTGCGCAGCGCCATCAGGTTTTGGCCTCCAATGTTGCCAATGCCGATACGCCGAATTACAAGGCTCGCGATTTTAATTTTGAACAGGCTATGCAGAACGCGATGGCGGGGCGTAGCAGCGGTTCGATTGGGCTGGCGAAGACATCAACTGGTCATATCGGCGCTGGTGGCATGAGCGGCGGCCCGTCTTTGCAATACCGTAAGGAAACCCAATCGGCGGTTGATGGCAACACGGTTGATATGGATGTTGAGCGTACGCAGATTTCGGAGAATGCGGTGCAATACCAGATTCTCAGCCAGTTTATCAACGATTCGTTCAAGGGGGTGCGCAGCGCCCTGGCGAATACGTCGAGCTAAGGAGCGCCGGATGAGCTTGTTTAACGTTTTCAAGGTGGCATCAAGTGCCATGACGGCACAGTCGATGCGCCTTAATACCACGGCATCGAATCTGGCCAATGCGGACAGCGTAGTCTCGGCTGATGGCAAGCCGTATCGTTCCAAGCAAGTTGTATTCGAAGCGACGCCGATGACGGCTGGCAGTGATTCTTCGGTGGGGGTGCGGGTTCGTCAGGTCGTTGAGGACGCCTCTCCGGCGCGGATGGTCTATGACCCGAAGAATCCGGCGGCCGACGAAAAGGGCTATGTCGCCTATTCGAACGTCAACGTGGTCGAAGAAATGACCAACATGATTTCTGCTTCACGTTCTTATCAGACCAACGTCGAAGTGATGAATACCGCCAAGACCATGATGCTGCGCACGTTGAGCATTGGCCAGAATTAATAGGAGATTGCCATGAGTACCGTCAATTCAACCACCTCCGATGCTGATGTAATCGCAGCGCTGAATGGAAAGAACAAGTCCACAACCAGTGGTTCTTCTTCTTCGGCCAGCAAGGCCCAAGAGTTGCAGAACAGCTTCCTGACCATGCTGACCACCCAACTGCAGAATCAGGATCCGCTGAATCCGATGGATAACGCACAAATGACCTCGCAGTTGGCGCAGATCAGCACGTTGGAGGGTATTCAAGGGCTAAATACCACGTTGAATAGTTTGCTTTCTTCCTATAACACCTCGCAGGCATTACAGGCTTCCGGTGCAATTGGTTCCCAGGTGCTGGTGGAGGGCAATAAGCTGGCCCTGTCGAAGGGCGCGGCTCAAGGTGGAATCTCTCTCGCCAGTGGTGCCGACAAAGTGACGCTGACCATCAAGGATAGCGCCGGCAAGGTTGTTCAGACCCAAGATCTGGGCAAGCAGTCGGCCGGCATGGTTGCTTTCTCTTGGGATGGCAAGGATGCCAGCGGTACCCAGTTGGCCGATGGCAACTACACCTTCTCGATAGAAGCAAGCAAAGCCAATAAGGCTGTAACCGCGACGCCCGTTCAGGTTGGCACGGTATCTGCTGTAGTCAAGAGCGGTTCATCGTTTGTTCTTGAGCTGACTTCTGGCGAAACGGTCGCCTTCAACAATGTTCTGCAATTCATGTAATTCCGGGAGATAGCAATGGCATTCCAACAAGGTCTGAGCGGGCTGAACACCGCATCCAAGGCACTGGACGTCACCAGTAACAATATCGCCAATGCAAGTACTGTTGGTTTCAAGACTTCGGCCACCCACTTCGCCGATGTCTATGCGGCTTCTCTTTCCGGCGGTGGCGCCAGTCAGGTCGGTATTGGCTCATCGGCCAGCGCGATCGTGCAGCAATATACCCAAGGCAACATTACGACGACCAGCAATTCGCTGGATATCGCGATCAATGGTTCCGGGTTCTACCGGATGTCGAAGGATGGTGCCGTCACCTACTCCAGAAATGGCCAGTTTCACGTCAATGACAGCGGTTTTATCGTCAATGATTCCGGGGCGAATTTGACCGGTTACCTGGCTGACGCCAACGGCAATGTCATCCCAACGACGCCAGCCGCCTTGCGGGTTTCCACTGCAGACATTGCGCCGCAAGTAACCGGGTCGACGTCGGATGGCGTGAAGGCCGAACTCAATCTGGATTCGACCAAGACGGTGCCGACTTCGCCCTGGGTCGCGCCGACCGGCACCAACACACCGCTAACCGATACCTACAATTTTTCCACGGCAACAACGATTTACGACACGCTCGGCAATGCCCATACCTTGACCATGTATTTCCGGAAAAGTACGCCGACGGCCGCTGAATCTGGCGCCACGCCTCCAGCAACATCGGCATGGGATGTGCATTATCAGGTCGATGGCACGGCTGAAGCGAACGTAAAAACCGGATCGCCATTGACGGCAGGCCAGCCTGTTCGGCTGGCATTCGGAAGTTCCGGCAAACTATTGACGACGATGCCGATCGCCAGTTCGGCCTTCGAGATCGATCTGAATGGCGTAATGACCAATCTCGGCAGGACGAACAATGCCGAACCGACGTTGGCATTCAACATGAACTTCTCTGGCACCACTCAATACGGCAGTTCCTTCAGCGTCGGTACATTGATCCAGGATGGCTATGCCGCAGGGCACTTGGCTGGTTTGTCGATCGGCAAGGATGGGGTGGTTCAGGGCAATTACTCGAATGGCCAGACGCGGAACATGGCTCAGATTGTCCTCGCCAACTTTACGAATCCGAATGGTCTGATGTCGGTTGGTAACAACGGCTGGATCGAAACCGCTGCTTCCGGCCAGCCGCTGGTCGGTGCGCCGAATACTGGCACGCTGGGGGTTTTGCAATCGGGGGCGGTTGAGGAGTCGAATGTCGATTTGACGGGTGAATTGGTCAGCATGATCGTGCAGCAACGCAATTATCAAGCAAGCGCCCAGTCAATCAAGACGCAGGACCAGATCATGCAGACCATGGTCAACCTGAAGTAATCCGGAATCAGGTAAATGGACCGTCTGATCTATACCGCCATGACCGGTGCCAAGCATGTTTTCATGCAGCAGGCCGGTACGGCAAACAATCTGGCCAACGCCAGCACCATCGGCTTCAAGGCGCAGGAACATCGCTTCCGTGCCGTGCCGGTGGTCGGCGAAGGCATGCCGACGCGGGCATTCGTGGTGGATGCCTCCGTCGCGGATGTCATGGACGAAGGTCCGTTGATGTTTACCGGCCGGAATCTTGACGTGGCAGTGAATGGCAAGGGCTGGTTGGCGGTGCAGTTGCCGGATGGGAGCGAGGCTTATACCCGAGCCGGGAGTCTTGATGTTGATGTAACCGGCTTGTTGCAGACCAAGGGAGGAAATCCAGTGGTCGGTGATGGTGGGCCGATCAATATTCCGCCCGACAATACGATCGAGATCGCACCGGACGGTACGGTATCCGTCGTGCCGAGCTACGGTACGCCGAACAATGCCAATGCGATCGGCCGACTCAAGTTGGTCAATCCGCCGGAGGCCGACATGGTGCGCGGCGCCGACGGCCTGTTTCGTCTGCGTAGCGGTCAGCCCGCCAATGCCGATGAAAGTGTCAAGCTGACCTCCGGTACGCTCGAGGGCAGTAACGTGAACGTGACTGATGCGATGGTCAATCTGATCAGTCTTTCCCGTCAATTCGAGATGCAAATCAAGATGTTGCAGACTGCCGATACGAATGCGCAGCGAGCCGATCAATTGCTCGCATTAAGTTCCTGATAGGACAATAAAATCATGATTCGCTCCCTATGGATTGCCCGTACCGGCCTGGATGCGCAGCAGACTCAGCTTGATGTAATTGCCAATAATCTGGCCAATACCAGTACGAATGGCTTCAAGCGCGGCAGAGCCGTATTCGAAGATTTGCTCTATCAAAACCTGCGTCAATCTGGCGCCCAGTCGTCCCAGCAGACCCAGGTTCCTTCCGGCCTGCAATTGGGTACAGGTGTTCGCCCGGTGTCCACGGCGAAGATTTTTACCCAGGGCAATTTGCAGAAAACCGACGGTTCGCTCGATATGGCGGTCAGCGGCAACGGCTTTTTCCAGGTATTGATGCCGGATGGGACGACCGGATATACCCGGGATGGTTCGTTCCAGAAGGACAATCAGGGGCAGATCGTTACCGCCGATGGCTATCCCTTGCAGCCAGCCATCACCATTCCGGCCACCGCGCTGACTGTGACGGTTGGTACCGACGGCACCGTATCAATCACCCAGAGCGGTAGCGCTGCGACGACCCAGATTGGCAGCATTCAGTTGGCAACATTTATCAATCCGGCCGGGCTGCAAAGCGTTGGACAGAACTTGTACCAGGAAACGGCGGCAAGTGGCACGCCAACCCCAAATACGCCGGGTACCAACGGTGCCGGGGTCGTCAATCAGGGCTATGTTGAAACGTCCAATGTTAACGTTGCCGAAGAATTGGTGACCATGATTCAGACTCAGCGGGCTTACGAGCTTAATTCCAAGGTGATTTCCACATCCGACAGCATGCTTGGACGCCTGTCCCAGTTGTGAGGTGAAGCGATGAAACGTCTTTCCCTGATCTTGTTGGCGTTGATGGCCGGCTGTACGACGACTCCGCCGACCAACATCCATCAGCCGATGACGGCTCGGCCGTCGCCACGTCTTGAATCGGCCCTCGCCAATGGCGCCATTTTCCAAAGTGGCTATAGTCGGCCGTTATTCGAAGATCGTCGGGCGCGCTACGTCGGCGACACGATTACCGTCAAGATCACCGAGAGCACGTCAGCCTCGATGAAATCGAATAACAAGCTCGATAAAACGAATAGTTCCAAGGCCTCGGTCAGTGCCTTGTCGGGGCTTCCCGGCAAGGGCCTGCTGGGGCTGAACATGGATGCCTCCAGTGCCAATGCCTTCAGCGGCAAGGGCGAGGCAGCCAACAACAACGTTTTTACCGGCAATATCACGGTGACAGTGATCGACGTCATGCCAAATGGCAATTTGCTGGTTTCCGGCGAGAAACAGTTGGCGATCGGCCATGAGCAGGAATATGTCCGAATCTCGGGCGTGATCAATCCGAGCTATGTCGATGCCTTCAACAACGTCGATTCCTCGCGTGTTGCCGACGCCCGTATCGAATACAAGTCGGCCGGCCAGATTAGCGAAGGTGAGGTCATGGGCTGGCTGGCACGCTTCTTCCTTAATGTGATGCCATTCTAGGAAAATCCTCGCGGAGGGGCATCATGAAGACAACTCGCGGCAAAGTGTTCCGGCAAGCGGCAATTGTGGCCGCCTGCCTGTTGCCGTTCTTGAGTCAACCGGTCCAGGCAGAACGTATCAAGGATCTGGCCAGCATTCAGGGTGTTCGTAACAATCAGCTGATCGGCTATGGCATCGTTGTCGGCCTCGATAATACCGGCGACCAGACGACGCAAACGCCGTTTACCACTCAGGCGATCGGCAACATGCTTTCCCAGATGGGCATGAACCTGACCCAGGAACAGTCGCAGAAGCTGCAGTTGAAGAACGTTGCTGCGGTAATGATCACTGCCTACATGCCGCCATTTTCAAAGCCCGGGCAGCCGATTGACGTGACGGTCTCGTCGATGGGTAATGCCAAGAGCCTGCGCGGCGGTACCTTGCTGATGTCGCAACTCAAGGGGGCGGACGGACAGGTCTATGCCATTGCACAAGGCAATGTGCTGGTCGGGGGGGTTGGCGCATCTTCCGGCGGCTCCAAGATCGCAGTCAATCACCTCTCGGCGGGGCGGATTCCGGGCGGGGCAACGGTTGAGCGTGCCGTACCGACGGCGGTCGGGCAGGGCGGGTTCATTTACTACGAACTGGCCAACAGCGATTTCGGCACGGCACAGAACGTCGTCGACGCAATCAATCGCAGCATGGGCCCAGGCACGGCGCAGGCAATCGATGGTCGGCGTATCTCAGTGCGTGCCCCCGAAGATCCCGATACCCGGGTATCGTTTGTCGGCCGGATCGAGAATCTCGATGTCAAGCCGGTGGCCGGTCTGGCCAAGGTGATTGTCAATCCACGTACCGGCTCGGTGGTGATGACCCAGAAGGTCACGCTCGAAGCTTGCGCGGTGGCGCATGGCAGTCTGTCGGTGGTGATTGATGCCGCCCAGCCGCAGACCGGCCAGGGGGCTGATATTCAGGTCAAGCAGGACAACGGCAGCTTGATGAATCTTAAAGCGGGAGCGAATCTCTCTGATGTCGTCAAGGCGCTGAACGCGTTGGGGGCCAATCCGCTCGACCTGCTGGCCATCCTGCAGGCGATGAAGGCGGCAGGGGCTTTGCGCGCCGACCTCGAAATCATCTGACGCCGCGCCATGTCGTTCAAAATTCAGGATAGCCCGAACCGGGCAGCCTTCGATACCCGCTCGTCGCAAGACTTGCGCAGCCAGTTCCAGAAGGACCCGCAGCAGGGCCTGAAGGCGGCTGCCCAGCAGTTCGAGACCCTGTTCCTGCAGCAGGTCATCAAGAGCATGCGGGATGCAACGCCAAGCGACGGCATGATGAGTAGCGAGCAGTCGCGCTTCTATACCGGTCTGCTCGACCAGCAGATGGCGCAAAACATCGCGACCAATGGCAAGGGCATCGGCTTTGCCAAGTTGATCGAGCAGCAGCTCGGGCGGAATATGGCGAGCGCAGAAGGCAAAGCCGATTTGGCGGCACCGGCAAATGCTGCCGGCAATGCCTTGCCGCTTGCTGTGCCGGACGCTCGCCACATGCAATACACGCCGGTACCGGGGCGCTTGCCGACTTCTGCGGCTTACCCGGCGGTCAATACCGTCAATAACTCGATCTCCGGCAATGCTGGTAATGATGCGCCTGCTTCGTCGAAGGAATTTGTTGATCGAGTCTGGCCGGCGGCAGTCGAGGCTTCCAAGTCCACCGGCATCCCGCCGCAATTCCTGGTCGGCCATGCTGCGCTTGAGAGCGGCTGGGGCAAGAGCGAAATTCGTAAGGCCGATGGCACATCGAGCAACAACCTTTTCGGCATCAAGGCGGGCAAGAACTGGAACGGCCCCACGGTTGAGGCGACGACCACAGAATATGTCGATGGCCAGGCCCAAACCGTGGTGGCACGTTTTCGTGCTTACTCCTCCTACGATGAGGCATTCCGCGATTACACCAGCCTGTTGCGCAGCAATCCGCGTTACAGCGGTGTGATTGGCTCGCAAGATGGCGCGGAGTTTGCTAAGGGATTACAGCGGGCAGGTTATGCAACCGACCCGGCTTACGCCGACAAGCTGACCCGAATCATTAGCGGCCCCAGTTTGCGCATGGCGCTGGTCGGATAGAGATCAAGTTTATCCCGCTTGTGTCGTTATCAAGCGGGAAGGAGAGTAGGAATGGCGAGCGGCTTAATCAGCATTGCAATGACCGGTATCGGTGCGGCTCAGACGGGGTTGTTGACGACCAGTAACAACATTTCCAACATG
>DAIMCQ010000003.1:0-9472 GCA_036726285.1 Azonexus sp. | reverse complement strand
AACATGAGTACCGAAGGCTATACCCGCCAACGCATTGTGCAGGCTTCGAATTCGACGGTGATGACTGGTGCCGGTGGTATCGGCCAGGGCGCGCACGTCGTGACAGTGGCCCGGATGTACAGTCAGGCCCTGACCAAGCAGGTGCTCAGCGCGCAATCGAGCGTCAGTTCCCTCGATACCTACTACGGCCAGATCAGCCAGATCGATAACATGCTGGCCGACAAAACTGCTGGTTTGACACCGGTTATCCAAAAGTTCTTCGACGGGATTCAGGCGGTTGCCAGCAACCCGTCGTCTACCTCTGCGCGCAGCTCCATGGTGACTGCTGCAAAGACCATGACCGATAGCTTTCAGAGCATGTATAGCCGTCTTGCCGAGCTTGAGGACGGAGTCAATTCGCAGATCGGCAGCATGGTTAATTCGATCAACGGCTATACGAAACAGATCGCCGAGTTGAATCAGCAGATTGTTTCGGCGGCCTCGCTGAACGGTCAGCCGTCGAACGACTTGCTGGACAAGCGAGACCAGCTTGTGGCCGACTTGAACAAGCTGATCAAGGTGGATGTCTCGAATAATACCGATGGGACCTATAACGTATTCGTCGGTACGGGGCAGCAGTTGGTGGTCGGGACCCAGGTGACAACGATGTCGGCACTCGGCTCCTCGGCTGATCCATCGAGAATCGTGGTTGGTTTGGTCGGCGCCACAGGAACCGTGCAGGAATTGCCTGAGTCGCTGATTACCGGTGGAAGCCTGGGCGGTATGTTGAGTTTCCGCTCGGAGGCCCTGGATAGCTCATTCAACCAACTGGGCCTGATGGCAGCATCGGTCAGCCTGACCTTCAATGCGCAGAATGCGCTCGGCCAGGACATGCTCGGCAATATCGCGGGCGCTTCGGCATTCGTCGCCAACTTCTTTTCGATCGATCAGCCGACGGTTGTTAGCAAAGCGACCAATGCTGCGACCAGCCCCGTGGTGTCGGCCTCCTTCGATGCGGCGAGCTATGGCGATGCGAGTTCCGGTGGGTATCAATTTACCTTTTCCGGGGGCAATTACACGGTAACCAGCCTCAACGACAGCAGCAAGACTTGGAGTCAGCCGACGATCGCCGGGTTGAATGCGGCCCTGAGTGGGGCGGGCTTGGGGATTTCGGTAGGCAATGCCGCCTATGCCGCGGGCGATACCTTCGTGATCAATCCGGTCGGAACCAATTACCAGACTAACCTGACGGCAAGCGATTATAAATTGTCATATGACGCGTCGGGCCTGACGTTGACGCGTCTCTCCGACAACAAGGCCTGGTCGGGTGCCTCTGTCGCCGCGATCAATACCGCTTTGAAGAACGATCCTCAGGGCTTTACCCTCAATGCGACGGCCGGTGCGTTTGCCCTGGGCGACAGCTATCTGATCCAGCCTACCCGTGATCAGGCGCGGCTTTTCTCGGTCGATGGTGGCGTCATCGCCGACCCTCGCTTGGTCGCTGCCGGGACCCCGGCGCGCGCTTTTGGCGCACTATCCAATACGGGGAGCGCCACTGTCAGTTCGGTCAGCATTACCCCGAATGTCGCGACACCGAGCTATTCAACACAAGGTCTGACTGCGCCAGGCTGGACGCTGACTTACGATGGGACGGGGCTGACCGGCTTTCCGCCGGGAACGGTCACGATTGCTGCGGGTAATACTTCGACGACCTACAAGGTTGGCGCACTGACAGATACCATCCCTTATGTCTCGGGGGCGACGATTACGATTAACGCAAGCAGTGCAACCGAGCCTTCTGGTATTTCCCTTACGCTCTCCGGCGTGCCTAAAACCAACGACAAGTTTACTTTGGTGAAGAACTCCACTGGCGTTGAGGATTCGGGAAATATCGTACGACTGGGCAAGCTGCAGACGCAAAATACGATGCGCAGCGGCAAGACCACCTATCAGGATAATTACGCCAGCTTTGTAAACGATATCGGCAATAAAACCTCTTCCGCAGAGGTTTCGTCGGAGGCCCAGACGACGCTGTTGGGCCAGGCCACGGCGGCTAGGGAATCGGTTTCCGGGGTGAATCGTGATGAGGAAGCAGCAAAGTTGATCGAGTATCAGCAGGCTTATCAGGCGTCGGCGAAGGTGCTGGAGATCGCCAGCAAACTGTTCGATACGATGATTTCGCTAGCCGGCTAAGCAAAGGAGTTGATCATGAGCATGCGTGTTAGCTCGAACCAGATGTACAGCAGCGGTATCGGCGGTATCCAGAAATTGCAGGGAGAGCTATATACCCTGCAAAATCAAGTCGATACGGGGCGACGTATTGTCACACCGAAGGATGATCCGGTTGGGTCAGCGCAGGCCTTGGTCGTCACGCAATCTGCTTCCGTCAATGACTTGTACATCAAGAATCAGGGAACGGCAGAGATCAAGTTGGCCGCACTCGATGCAAGCCTGGATGGTGTTAACAAGGAATTGCAAAATATCTACGACAAGGCGTTGGCCGCCGGTAACGGTAGTTATTCCGACAGCAACCGTGCTGCCGTGGCCGCCGAATTGGAGGCGAGGCTGGGAAGCCTGATTTCTCTCGCCAACGCACAAGACGGCGCGGGGCGTTATGTGTTTGCCGGCTTCCAGTCAACGACACAACCCTTTGCTCAGAGTGGGAATGCTCCTGCCGCCGGTTCGACGCCGTACTCGCTGGGCAATACCCGCGTGAGCTATAGCGGCGATGACGGTGTGCAAAACCTGCAGGTCGGCGCTGCTTCGAATGTTGCGACCAGCGTTCCCGGCAGCGAGGTGTTCATGCGGATTCGCGATGCTAATGGCGATGTCACTGGGCGAAGCATCTTCGATGCTGTCCAGAATATGGTCGATTTTCTTAAAACGCCCGGCGTCAGCGCGTCATCTCCCGTTTATAAGACCGCGTTGGGCGATATTGATTCGGCGATGTCGAGTATGTCGCGTGTCCGCGCCACGGTTGGTGCCAACCGCTCTTCTCTGGACAGCATGGGGGACATTTCTGCCGATCGCAAGCTGCAGTACAAAGAGCAGTTGTCCAACCTGGAAGACCTGGATTACGCCAAGGCGCTATCCGACGTGTCGCAAAAGAAACTGCAGTTGGAGGCATCCCAGGCAACTTTTGCGGCAACTTCAAAACTTAGCTTGTTCGACCACATATGAAACTTCGGGCTGCTCTGATAGCTGGTGGGTGGGTGCTGGCAGTTGGTCTTGGCGGGTGTAGTTCAACTTCCGGCTCGGGGTCGCCGCTGATTCCGGACAAAGTAATTCGCCTGACTGCCAAAAACTCGGTCTCGCTATCGAATCTGGCTACCGGTTTGTTGATCGTTGGCGCCATCCAGATGGTGTACGACCCGTTGGCGCCGAATTGGGAGATCGAGGAAGCCCGGCTTACCGAGGATACCTACCGTTTTTCACTGAAGATGAAGCGCTACCATACCGGCGGTGCCGGCGAGTCGATTCAGATATTGAAGCGGCGAGCCAGCGAGTTGCAGCGTGAGCAAGGGTATGCCGGCTATCTGCTGATGGAATATAGCGAGGGGATCGATTCGCATACCATCGGGGCACGCCGCGTGGCTGACGGCACGATCAAGTTGGTGCAGCGCGCCCAGGCGGATTCGTTCATGCAAAATGAGGCTTATTGAGCCGCTATTGACCCGGAATGGCAAATCCAAGAAGCGCTTCGAGGGCAAACTGGTACAAGGCCTGAAGCGGAACTGTTAAGTAATTGAGGCTGATCGCCAGCCCAATAAATCCGCCGCTCATGGTCAACGGAAAACCCAGCGCAAAGATGTTGAGCTGTGGTGCGGCTCGGGTCAGTACGGCGAGGGCGACGTTGGTGATCATCAACGCGACGACAATCGGTAGTGCCAACAGCAGGCCGGCTGAAAATATTTTGCTGCCCAGCTTGGCCAGATTCAGCCAGCTGTCCGGGTTGAGTGAGGTGGCGCTGACCGGAATGGCCGAAAAGCTCTGAATCAGCGTGCTGATATAAAGCAGATGCCCATCGATCGAGAGAAAGGTGAGCAAGGACAGCAAGCCCATGAATTCAGCAATCACCGGCGTTTGCGATGAGTTGAGTGGGTCGTAGGATGTGGCGAAGCCAAGTCCCATTTGAGCGCCGATGAACTCCCCAGCGAACTCCACGGCCGTGAAAACCGTCTTTGCTGCGAAGCCCATGCCCATGCCGATTAGCATTTGCTGGACCATGATCCATAGGCCGGCAAGCGAGCCAGCTTGCACGACAGGCATTGCCGGAAGAGCGGGCGTAACGGCGAGGGTGATGGCGATCCCCAAGATCAGTCGGGTTCGCCTCGGGATACCCGCCGTACTCCACAGCGGTGCAGTGGCGATAAAGGCCAAAATGCGGGCCAACGGATAGATAATCGCCGCGATCCAGATATCGATCTGGGCTGTCGTCAGCGTGATCATTCAGCCGATCAACTGCGGGATGCTTTCGAACAGATGCACGATGTAGTCCATCAGGTACTGGATCATCCACGGCCCCGCCAGAAGCAATACCAGAAACATCACGACCAGCTTAGGGACAAATTGCAGGCTGGATTCGTTGAGCTGTGTTGCAGCCTGAAAAATGCTGATGATCAAGCCAACGGCCAGCGCAGCGAAGAGCATCGGTGCCGAAATGATCAGCGTGACCTCAATGGCCTGGCGGCCGATTTCCATGACGCTATCGGGCGTCATGTGCCAAAGCTCTGGACCAGCGAGCCGATCACCAGATGCCAGCCATCCACCAGGACGAACAGCATCAGCTTGAACGGCAGGGCGACCATGACCGGGGACATCATCATCATACCCATCGACATCAACAAACTGGCTACCACCATGTCGATGACCAAAAAGGGAATGAAGATGATGAAGCCGATCTGGAAGGCCGTCTTCAGTTCGCTGATGACGAAGGCTGGAATCAGGATACGGAAGGGGATGTCATCTGCCGTCTTGATTGCTCCCGTTTTGGCAATGCCGGCAAAAAGTGCAATGTCAGTTTCGCGGGTCTGCTTGAGCATGAAGCCGCGCATCGGTATGGCGGCGCGTTCAGCGGCCTGCATGATGTTGATCTTGTTTTCGGAGAGCGGCAGATAGGCGTCGGTATAGACTTTTTCGAGTACCGGCGACATCACAAAAAAAGTCAGGAACAAAGAAAGTCCAACCACGATCTGGTTCGGAGGCGCCGTCTGTGTCCCCATGGCATGACGGAGCAGTGATAGTACGATAACGATGCGGGTAAAGCCCGTCATCATCAATACTGCAGCGGGGATGAAGGTCAGCGCCGTCATCAGCAGCAGTGTCTGAATCGTCAGCGAATAAGTCGTGCCCCCACCGGCCGCCGGCGAACTGGTGATCGCCGGCAGGCCCGCTGCCTGAGCCAAGGCGGCACCGGCAGGCAAAAGCAGGCCGGCGGCAACGATCAGCTGTTTATTCATGATTGCGCCGATCTGCGGCTGACTTTAGCCATTGCGTAAATGGATTGTCGAGGTGACTGGAGTCCGCTGCTGGTGGACTCCCCTTCGGCAGGCGATGCAAGGTGCGAATTTGCCCAGGAACGATGCCGATGACCAGCCATTCATCGCCTACCTCGATCAGGACAATTCGCTCGCGAGGGCCGAGCGCAATGCCTCCGACAATTTTCATGCCGCCTTGGCCAAAACCTTTTCCGCCATTGGCCTTTCTGGCCAGCCACGCAAGTCCGAAAAGAACGCTGACGATCAGCGCCAAGGCGAGTCCGGCTTGGATGAACGTCCCGGTACCGACACTGTTGTTGGATGCCTCGGCAGCCATGACCGGCAAGGGGAAGAGCAGGGCTAGAAAAGTGCGCAGCAAGGAAGATTGGGCCAGGGGACGTATAACAGGCCGCTATCTTAAACTGAAAAAGCTTGTCCCTGATCCGGGAAAGTGCTGATGACTAGCGATTGAGCTTACGCATGCGTTCCGATGGCGTAATGATGTCGGTCAGTCGGATACCGAATTTGTCATTGACGACGACGACTTCGCCTTGGGCAATCAGCGTCCCGTTGACCAGAACATCCATCGGCTCCCCCGCCATGGCGTCGAGTTCGACGACCGAGCCGTGCGCAAGTTGCAGCAAGTTTTTGATCGTGATTTTGGTACGGCCGAGTTCGACGGTGATCTGGACTGGGATGTCCAGAATCATGTCGAGTTCGTTCATCATGCCGCCCGCACCCGCCGTGCCGCCGAACGAGGGAAAAATATCGGCAGGCTGTGCTGCCGGTTGTGCCGCAGCCGATTCGGTAATCGCCTGCTCGGCCATTGCTGCCGCCCAGTCGTCCTCGTTAATTTGGCCGTCGTCTTCTGGGGAGTTGTTTTCGGTGTTTTCCATTTCGTCAGCCATTTTTATCTCCTGGTGTCGTTTCGGCGGCAGCAGGATCGGACAGTGATGCGATGAATCGGTCGACCTTCAGTGCATATTGGCCATTGAGCTGGCCGTAGGTGCATTCCATCAAAGGAACGCTGTCAACCAATGCCTGAATTTTCTCTGGAATATGCAATGGTATGACATCACCCGCTTTGAGTTTGAGTATCTGCCCCAGCTTGATCCTGCCCGAGCCCAGTTGGGCCACGATTTCGACTTCAGCGCCCTGTAATTGCTTGCGCAGTGTGCCAATCCAGCGTTTGTCGGTGGATAGCTGGTCGCTCTGCATGGTGCTGTAGAGCAGGTCACGAATCGGTTCCAGCATCGAATAGGGGAAGCAGATATGCATGTCTGCGGTCGCGCCACCAAACTCGAGCGTGAAAGTCGTTGAAACAACGATTTCAGAGGGGGTCGCGATATTGGCGAACTGCGAGTTCATCTCTGAACGGATGTACTCGAAATTGATGTTATAGACCGGGCGCCAGGATTTGCTGTATTCGGTAAATACTACTTCGAGCAGGCCCTGGATGATGCGTTGTTCGGTTGCCGTGAAGTCGCGCCCTTCGACCCGGGTATGAAAGCGCCCGTCGCCACCAAACATGTTGTCCACAACCAGAAAGACCAGGTTCGGATCGAAGACGAAGAGTGCCGTTCCGCGCAAGGGTTTGGCGATAACCAGATTCAGGTTGGTCGGAACGACCAGGTTGCGGATGAATTCGCTGTATTTCTGTACGCGGATCGGGCCAACCGAAATCTCGGCGTTGCGATGCATGTAGTTGAACAGGCCGATACGCAGATAACGAGCGAAGCGCTCGTTGACCAATTCAAGGGTTGGCATGCGGCCACGAACGATCCGCTCTTGTGTGCCAAGATTGTACGAGCGGATGCCGCCGCCTTCCCCTTGTGCTTCATCGGGTTCGTCGGTTTCCCCGGAGACGCCCTTGAGTAGGGCGTCAACCTCGTCCTGGGAAAGAAAGTCGCCGGCCATGGCTCCTTACTGGATGATGAAGGAAGTAAACAAAACAGCCTTGACCGGCCCTTCCGGCATGATCAGTTCACCTTTCTTGTTCTTCTTCGGTGGCTCAATGGCCGAATTGATCTCGTCCTTCAGGCTTTCTGCCAGATGTTCCTTGCCTTCTTTGGGTAACAATTCTGAAGCTTTCTTGGAAGAGAGCATGAGGGTCAGATTGTTCCGGATCTTGGGCATTTGAGCCTTGACCACCGGTTCTGCCGTGGCATCCTCGAGTTCGACGGAAATGACGACTTGCAGGTATTGATCTCCAGTCTCGGGGATCAGATTAACGGTAAACGGTTCCAGGTTGACAAAGGCAGGAGGCACTTCATGGCCCTTTTTCTTGTCTTTTTTCTTGTCTTTGACCGTCTCTTCAGCCGCCTCTTCGTCGTCGGCGTGGTCGCCCTTCTTGAGCAGCATGAAGGCTGCTCCACCGCCGCCAAGAACCAGCACCAGAACAACGGCCAGAATGATGATCAACAGTTTTTTGCTTTTTTTGGGGGCTTCTGCCCCTTCTTCCGCTGGCTTGGCATCCTTGGCCATACGTCTTCCTCTCTGATTACTCCCGGTTTCGATCAGGCAAACAGATCAACTAATCCCCGGCCTCGCTGGATAGGCTGGCTGACCGTACCTTCCGGCAAACTGCCACTGGCCGGAAGTATAGCGTTTTCGTCAGTTGAGCGGTTCCCGTTCGGCGCCTGGAACGGCGTGTTTTGGTTCTGCCGCGCCAGATTGGCGCCGACGTCGGATTGGCCGAGATTGATTCCTGCTGCCGACAGCATTTCTTTTAGTTGCGGCAGGGAGCTTTCAATCGCCTGTCTAACCTCGGCGTGGGGTGAGGAGAATATGGCGGATGCCTGGTCGCCGTTGATGTGCAAGGTGACCTGCACCGGGCCGAGTTGTGGCGGGTTGATGTTGATTTGGGCGCTTTGCTGGTCGTTTTTGGCTAGCCAGACAATTTTTTCGCTGAAGTCATGATTCCAGTTGGCATTGTGCAGCGGGGTGCTGACTTCGGCTTTGTCGGCCAACTGCGATGCGGCGGTGGACGCTAGGTGACTGGTATTGGCTGCAGCTTGGCCGAGCAACGCATTGCCGGCAAGATTTGCCGTCTCGTCGGCAACAATCCCGGATTTGCCCTTGCTTTCAGTGCTATTGCTTGCGAGGCCAAAGTAGCGCGAGGTGTCATCCAGGGCTTGGGCAAACGAATCGGTCGTTGTGGCTGCTCCAGTTGTTGGCGCCGTTGTCGATGGAAGGCCGTTGGTTTTAGCAGGGCCGAGGTCGAGCATCCCGGAATATTTACCGTCGATTGCTGATTGGCCTTTTTCCAGGGCGCTGAGCATCGAAATATCGCTAGCGGCAGCATCCTGAGAATTGCTCAGGGTGGCATCGAGCTTGATTCCCGTGTTCGGTTGAACGGGAGGGGTAACTGGTGGGATCGATAGGAACAATGCAAGTGCCGGGTCGCTCGGTATGCCTTCTGGCAAGTCTTCTTTGTCATCTTGCGCGCCGGTTTGAGTCGAAGCGCTGAGCGATGCGGTTGTTGATGATTGGGCTAGCGCGCTGTCAAGCTGGCCCGAGAACAGGGCTGCGAAACCGGTCGTGCTGTCTGATGCTGCACCGTTGCTCGAGGCGTTCGTTGCATTGGTTGCACTGGTTGCGGCCGGTATGCTGGAGGAGGAGGTGACCGTAATGCCCATTTTGACCCTTGCGCTGTATTGGAGTTTGCAGGGATCTAAGCAGTATTTGTGCCTGTCTCTTACTGCTCCTGGTTTCCCCTGTTGCTATATTTGCGTGTCGTGAATTCGTCTTGCAGCTTTTGTTCCTGTTTGTTTTCCCGGTAGCGTTCCCGGGCATCGTGGCGGGTCGATAGCGTATCGATGGCCTTGAGTTGCTTGTTTTGGGCTTTCCAGTGCTCTTGACCAGCCTTGGTGCTGTTTTCCGAGTTCTGCACGACGAGGCGTTGCTGGCTCTGCCTTTTCGTCCGGAAATGGCTCCCGACGCCGTGGCCGGCGAAGCGAATGCGCGGCAATTCGAACTGCAGGCCCAAAGCGTACGCTCCTGGTGGGCGCCGTCGG
>DAIMCQ010000002.1:0-43913 GCA_036726285.1 Azonexus sp. | reverse complement strand
CGAGCGCGGTCAGCGTCTCGATCAGCACGGCGGTCTGGATGGTCATGTGCAGCGAACCGGTGATGCGGGCGCCCTTGAGCGGCTGGGTCTTCGCGAATTCTTCGCGGATGGCCATCAGGCCCGGCATTTCGCCTTCGGCAATGAGGATTTCCTTGCGACCCCAGTCGGCAAGGTTCAGATCGGCAATAACGTAGTCATTGAATTCAGCCACAGTAAGCTCCTAAGTAACTGTGACCGGGGCGGGGAATGACGGCATTGTTGCTCACCGGCGGCCCCCTGCGCCCGGCAGGGTTGAACAGTGAGCGCCGTTTAGAACCGAGCCTGAGAGAAATATCCCCTGCAGCGCCCCTCGGTAGGTCGAGGATTATAAACCGTTTTCAGGCTTTTTCACCGGCCCAGTAGCGATCGATATCCTTGATGCCCCATTTGGCGGCTTCTTCGCGGCCGCCGATTTTCTCGGGGCTGCGGGCAAGATCGATGATTTCCGGGCGGATGTAGGCTTGCGATTTGGTCGAGAAGAAAACTTTGACCTTGGGCTTGAGCAGCGATTGCTCGCCTTGTTCGACGACCACGCCGAGCTTGCCCGATTCCAGGCGAACGAAGGAGCCGATTGGATAGATGCCCAGGCTTTTGACGAAGGCCTGGAAGACGCCCGGGTCGAAATGTCCCTTCCATTCGGCCATGCGCTTGATCGATTCGGCCGGGTCCCAGCCCGCCTTGTACGGCCGGTTGGAGGTGACTGCATCGTACACGTCGCAAACGGCGCCCATTTTGGCAAACAGGCTCATCGTCTGGCCGTCCAAGCCCTTCGGGTAGCCGCTGCCATCGACCTTTTCATGATGGTGCAGGCAGACGTCCTTGGTTGTGTCGCTGATGCCGTTGCCGCCGAGCAAGAGTTTGTAGCCTTCTTCCGGGTGGGTCTTGACCAGGTCGAATTCGGCATCGGTCAGCTTGCCGGGCTTGTTCAGCACTTCCAGCGGGATCATCGCCTTGCCCAAGTCATGGAGCAGTCCGGCCATACCGGCCTCGCGGGTTTGCTGCTCGTCGAGGCCAAGCTGGCGGGCCAAGGCGATCATCAGGGCGCAGACCGCGACCGAATGCATGAAGGTGTAGTCGTCGGCTGTCTTCAGACGGGCTAGGCTGATCAGGGCGCCCGGATTGCGCAGTACGGAGTTGGAGATTTCCTCGACCAGCGGGGCTGCGGCTTCCGCCTCGATGGCCTTGCCCATGCGGGCTTCCTGAAACATCGAGACAACCGCTTCCTTGCCCTTTGAGACGATGCGCGAGGCGCGCTTGAACTCTTCGTTGAACGAGCTTTTTTCCTGGACGACAGGCAATTCTTGCGGAATCGACTCGACGACAAGTTGTTCCGTTGTGCTGGCGGCCTCTCCGGCTTCAATATCCAGGCCTTTGGAAACGTCGATCCAGACTTCCTTGATCGGACTCTCCAGGATCAGAGTGATGTCATTCGGGTCATTCAGAACAAATTTGGTCCGCCAGAAAGGGTGGTCAAGCCAGGCGCCGCAAAATGCCTGCAGATGCATACCCAGGCGAACGTGTTCGACAGCAATTTTCTTGAGCATAGATTGCAAGTTTAGCCAGAAAAAAGGGAGCCGTGCAGGCTCCCTCATGCAATGCCATGCGAAAAGCTTAGAGTCCGGCATCGCCTCTGAGCAGCGTGGCGCGATCCGTATTTTCCCAGGTGAACTCCGGTTCGTCGCGGCCGAAGTGGCCGTACGCGGCAGTCTTCTGGTAGATCGGGCGGAGCAGGTCGAGCATGTTGACGATGCCCTTCGGGCGCAGGTCGAAGTGCTTGCGGATCAGCGCGGTCAGGGTTTCATTGCTGACCTTGCCGGTGCCGAAGGTGTCGACCATCACCGAAGTCGGTTCGGCGACGCCGATGGCGTAGGAAACCTGGACCAGGCAGCGCGAAGCGAGACCGGCGGCAACGATGTTCTTGGCAACGTAGCGGCCGGCGTAGGCGGCGGAACGGTCGACCTTGGACGGATCCTTGCCGGAGAAGGCGCCGCCGCCGTGCGGGGCAGCCCCGCCGTAGGTGTCGACGATGATCTTGCGGCCGGTCAGGCCGCAGTCACCCTGCGGGCCACCGACGACGAAGCGGCCGGTCGGGTTGACCAGGAATTTGATGTCGCCCTTGATCAGTTCCTTCGGCAGTACCGGCTTGATGATCTGTTCGATGGTCGATTCGCGCAGGTCTTCCAGGCTGATGTCCGGCGAATGCTGGGTGGACAGCACGACGGTATCGATCGAGTGCGGCTTGCCGTCGACGTACTTGATGGTGACCTGCGATTTGGCGTCCGGGCGTGCCCAAGGCAGGCGGCCGTCCTTGCGCAGCAGGGCCTGGCGTTCGACCAGGCGGTGCGACAGGTAGATCGGCAGCGGCATCAGCGACGGCGTTTCGTCGCAGGCGTAGCCGAACATCAGGCCCTGGTCGCCGGCGCCCTGGTTGAGGTTGTCGTCGTAAGCCTTGTCCACGCCCTGAGCGATGTCCGGACTCTGCTTGTCGTAAGCGACGAGCACGGCGCAACCCTTGTAGTCGATACCGTAATCGGTATTGTCGTAACCGATGCGCTTGATGGTGTCGCGGGCGACCTGGATGTAATCGACGTTGGCGTTAGTGGTGATTTCACCGGCCAGCACGACCAGGCCGGTATTGCACAGGGTTTCGGCGGCGACGCGGGCATGCTTGTCCTGAGACAGGATGGCGTCGAGGATGGCATCGGAAATCTGGTCGGCGACCTTGTCCGGGTGACCTTCAGAAACCGATTCCGAGGTGAAGAGATACTCGCTCATGCGAAGCTCCATTAGCCCTTGGGTCAGGCGTTACCGGCTTCGGGCCATGAGCAGGCGACGCTTTAGCGGTATTTGTCGATCGCCCCGCAAGTTGTCTGTTTAACTCGGCGAACGGATAATAGTAAACTTTTCACGGCGGGTTTCAACCCCCGGGAGCGCATGGTTTTTATTTTTCGCATTCTCAGTTGGCTGCCTTTGTGGCTGGTACACGTATTGGGCGGTTGGCTCGGTCGCCTGACTTACCTGGTCTCACCGACTTACCGGCAGCACGTGCGCGAGAACATGGCGCAGGCCGGCATCGATCCCGCTTTGCATGGCGCAGCGGCGGCCGAGGCCGGCAAGCAGATGCTGGAGTTGGCCCGCATCTGGTTGCGCACGCTGGAGCAGACCAATGCCCAGGTGGCTGAGGTGGTCGGCTGGGAGCACGTCGAGGCGGCGCAGCGGGCCGGCAAGGGCATCGTGTTCATGACACCGCATCTTGGCTGTTTCGAAATTACGGCCCAGTACTATTCGGCCTTTGGCGATATCACCGTGCTCTATCGGCCGCCCCGTCAGGCCTCGATCCAGCAAATGATTCTTGATGGACGCAAGCGGGCGCAGTTGCATCTGGCGCCGGCCGATTTGTCCGGCGTGCGGGCCTTGATCAAGGGCCTGAAGAAAGGCCAGGCGGTCGGCATGTTGCCGGACCAGGCGCCCAAGGTCGGCGAGGGGGCATGGCTGAAATTTTTCGGCCGCTACGCTTACACGATGACCCTGGCCGCTCGCCTGACCGAAACCGGCGCCACGACCCTGATGGCCTGGGGGGAGCGCTTGCCGAACGGACGTGGCTATCGCTTGCACTTTCGGCCACCGGCCAGCGCGCTGGTCGGTGCGACGGTCGAACGGGCGCAGCAGATCAACCACGAAATCGAAACCCT
This sequence comes from Azonexus sp., assembly GCA_036726285.1. GTDB lineage: Bacteria > Pseudomonadota > Gammaproteobacteria > Burkholderiales > Rhodocyclaceae > Azonexus. The sequence goes on along the minus strand of DAIMCQ010000002.1, from coordinate 40,182 downwards.
GGTACGCGAGTGTCCGACCCAGTACCTGTGGGGCTACAACCGCTATAAACATCCGGGAGGCGCCGAGCCGCCACCGGCGGAGTCGTCGTCTTGAAACTTTTTCCTACTTACATTCTGGTTGGCTTTCTTTGGCTACTGCATTGGCTGCCCTTGCCGGCCTTGCGCGCCATTGGCGGGGGGCTGGGCAAGGTGCTCTATGCTTTGGGGCGCGAGCGGCGCAAGGTGGCCTTGATCAACCTGCGCCTGTGTTTCCCGGAAAAGTCCGAAACCGAGCGGGAAGCGTTGGCGCGCCGGCATTTCATCGCTTTCAGTCGGGCCGTTCTGGATCGGACCTTGGGTTGGTGGGCTTCGAAGGAGCGCCTTGAGCAGATTATCCGGATTACCGGTGTCGAGCATCTGAATGACCCGGAAGGACGTCCGGTCATCATGTTGTCGCCGCATTTTGTCGGCCTGGATGCCGGTGCGACGCGGATTTCGATGTTCGTTCGCGGGTGCAGCGTCTACTCGAACCAGAAGAATCCGGTTTTCAACAAGTTGCTTTATGATGGCCGGATTCGGTTTACCGATGCCGTACTGCTCTCCAGGCAGGATGGGATGCGCAAGATCATCAAGGCAATGAAGGACGGCTACAAGTTCTACTACCTGCCTGATATGGACTTCGGTCCCAAGGAGTCGATTTTCGTGCCCTTCTTCGGCGTGCAGGCTGCGACCATCCCGGGGGTTTCCCGCCTGGCGCGCCTGACCGGGGCGAAGGTGGTTGCCTGCATTACCCGGCAGGTGAAGGATGGATACGAAGTCGAAGTGATGCCGGCCTGGGGCGATTTTCCCGGCGAAAGCGTCGAGGCGGATACGGCGTATGTGAATCGTTTTATCGAAGAGCAGGTGCTGCGCATGCCGGAGCAGTATTTCTGGCTGCACAAGCGCTTCAAGACCCGGCCACCCGGAGAACAGAGGTTTTACAAATGAGCAGCCTGAATATCGAGATTCGCTCCATTACCCCGCCCGATGTGCCGGCCATTTCGGCGCTGGCCCGTGAAATCTGGCAGGCCTCCTATCCTGGCATCATCACCCAGGAGCAGATCGACTTCATGCTCGAGCAGCGCTACGGTCACGAGCGGCTGTACGACGATATCGAGGATGCGGACAAATGGCTGGATCAGGCATTTCATGACGGACGGCGGGTCGGTTTCGCCTTCTGCGAGATCTACAAGGGCGAATTCAAGCTCGACAAGCTCTACATTCATCCGGACGTGCAGCGTAAAGGGGTGGGCGGGCAACTGATCGCGCATGTTGCGGCGCGCGCCAAGAAGCTCGGCTATCCCTGCGTCATCCTGGCGGTCAACAAGCGAAACGAGAAGGCGATCGGCTCCTACCGGAAATACGGTTTCGAAGTCCGCGAAACGATAGTCGACGATATTGGCCGCGGCTACGTGATGGACGATTACATCATGGAGAAAAAACTTTAGGAATTTGAGGCAAATCCCTGCCTCTGTTATTCTTTTTTGAATTATTCAGAGGAGCAGCGTGTGAAGCTCAAGTTCTCGAAAATGCATGGACTGGGCAACGATTTCGTTGTCCTGGACGGCATTCGTCAATCCGTTTCGCTGACGCCGGAACAATTGCGTTACCTGGCCGATCGCCACTTCGGCGTCGGCTGCGACCAGATCCTGCTGGTCGAAAAAGCCGGCCTGCCGGAGGTCGATTTCCGTTATCGCATCTTCAATGCCGACGGCAGCGAAGTCGAGCAGTGCGGCAACGGCGCCCGTTGTTTTGTGCGTTTCGTGCATGAGCAGGGACTGACCGACAAGCGTGAAATCCGGGTCGAGACACTCAAGGGCGTCATTGCGCCGCGCCTCGAAGGCGATGGCAATGTCACTGTCGACATGGGCTTGCCGCGTTTCCTGCCGCATGAAATTCCCTTCCTGCACGACGACGATGTCGTGATCTATAACCTCGATGTCGCTGACGAAACGCTGGAAATCAGTGTCGTCTCGATGGGCAATCCGCATGCCGTACAGGTCGTCGACAGTGTCGAGAGCGCGCCGGTCGGCGAGCATGGGCCGTTGATCGAGCACCACCCGAGCTTTCCGCAGCGGGTCAATGCCGGATTCATGCAGGTGGTCGATCGGCATGCCATCAAACTGCGCGTCTACGAGCGCGGCTCGGGCGAAACCCTGGCTTGCGGCACCGGCGCCTGTGCTGCCGTGGTAGCGGGGATCCGCCGGGGCTTGCTGGATTCGCCGGTGCGGGTATCGACGCGCGGCGGTGACTTGAATATTGCCTGGGGCGGCCCGGGCCGTCCCGTTTTGATGACCGGTCCGGCGATGACGGTCTTCTCTGGAGAAATTGATTTATGAGCGCGCTGTTTCCCGAAGATGTTGCCGATTACCTGAAAAACAATCCTGGGTTCTTCGAGCAATATGCCGATCTGATGGCGCAGATTTTTCTGCCCCATCCACATGGTGGGCGGGCGGTTTCCTTGGCCGAGCGGCAGATGCTGACCCTGCGCGAAAAAAATCGTCAAACGGAAAGCAAATTGGCCGAACTGATTGCCTTTGGCGAAGAGAATGACCAGATCAGCGAGAAAGTGCATCGTCTGGCGGTCGGCCTGATTGCCGCCGAGACTTTCCAGGCGGTGATCCACTTGCTGAACTTCCATTTGCGCGACGATTTCTCGGTGGGAGACGTTTCATTGAGAATGTGGCACAAGCCGGAAGGCATTGAGGATTTGCCGGAATTTGCGGCAGTCAGCGAAGAACTGCAGGTTTTTGCCGAAACCCTCGGTCGTCCGTACTGCGGTTCGACCGCTGGATTTGGTACGGCCTCGTGGTTTGGCGAGCATGCCGGTCATATTCGTTCGCAAGCCTTGATCGCCCTGCGTAACGGCGGCGGCACCATCGGCATGATCGCGCTGGGCAGCGAGGAAGCCCAGCGTTTCTACGCCGATATGGGCACCCTGTATCTCGAGCGCCTGGGCGAGATGGTGTCGGCGGCACTGGCCCGCGTCACCAAGAGCGTACTCTGAGCCGGCCGTGAAGACGGCGGCACAAGCGGTTGCTGCCTGGCTCGCCGAATTGGCCGAGCAGCGGCGCTTGTCGCCGCACACGATCAGCAACTACCGGCGCGACCTTGACAAGCTGATTGCCGCGGCCGGCGACGCGCCACTCGCCGAACTGCACGTACACCAGATCCGTCGTTTCATTGCCCAGTTGCATGGACAAGGGCTGACCGGCCGTTCTCTGGCGCGGACCCTGTCGGCCTGGCGGGGCTTTTTCAAATGGTTGGGACAGCACGATGCCGTGCCGGCCAATCCCTGCGAGGGGGTTCGGCCCCCGAAGTCGCCGCGCTTGCTGCCCAAGGCCTTGTCGGTCGACGAGGCGGCCCGCTTGCTCGAACCGGTGGCGGATGACGATCCGGTGCTGGGGGCGCGCGATACGGCGATGTTCGAGCTGTTTTACTCCTCCGGTCTGCGCCTGGCCGAGTTGGCAGCACTTGATCGTGACACCTTGGACAATGCCTTGAATGAAGATGAAGTCAGGGTGCTCGGCAAGCGCAACAAGGCGCGACTGGTGCCGGTTGGCAGCAAGGCACGCGAGGCCCTGGCGGCCTGGGCTGCGGTGCGCGATTCGCTGGCGGCGAGCGATGAACCGGCACTCTTTGTCGGCCAGCGCGGTCGGCGGATCAACCACCGGGTAATCCAGGATCGACTGGGGCGGCGCGCCGTGTTGCTGGGTTTACCGCGCCACGTGCATCCGCACATGCTGCGCCACTCCTTTGCTTCGCATGTCCTGCAGTCCTCCGGCGATCTGCGGGCGGTGCAGGAGATGCTCGGACATGCCAGCATTGCCTCGACCCAGGTCTACACCCATCTCGATTTCCAGCATCTGGCCAGGGTTTACGACTCGGCGCATCCGCGGGCAAAACGCTAGCGGTCGGGTGGTCGTCAAAAACACCGGAAAATCAGGCGGTAATTGACGTTTTTGGGGTCAACCTCTATGATTGACGGTTTCGAAAAATCGCCGGATTCAAGGAGTTTTCATGGCCATCAACCGTAATCGCCGTTCTTCCCTGGAGCGCCGCTGCGTTTCCAAGTCCACCAAGCGCCTGTTCAAGGGCAATGGCAAGACCATGTTCAAGGTCATCTACGCCGCCGAATGCCACGCTCGTAACCGCAAGGCACTGGGCGCTTAAGTTTTTCCGCTATTCCGGGCCCCGGTTACTGCAAGGTAACCGGGGCTTCTTTCATTCAAGGTCGAGAAAACATGGCTCAGCTGATTTTGCTACCCGGCAAGGAACGTTCCGCATTCAAGCAGCATCATCCCTGGGTGTTTGCCGGTTCGGTAGGGCGCCTCGAGGGGCGGGCCCGGCCTGGGGATACGGTCGAAGTGTTGGCCGACAACCTGCGTCCGCTGGGGCGCGCCGCTTACAGCCCGAAATCGCAGATTCGCGCCCGTTTCTGGACCTTCGATGTCGACGAGTCGGTTGACGATGCCTTCTTCAAGCGTCGCGTTGCCGCAGCCGTGGCACGGCGCCAGGCCTTGCCCGAACTGCGCGGCCAGCAAGGCCTGCGCCTGATTCACGCCGAGTCGGACGGCTTGCCCGGGGTGATTGCCGACCAGTACGGTGACACCATCGTCATTCAGCTGACCTCGGCCGGCGCCGATAAATGGCGTAATGCCATTGTCGCCGGTCTGGTCAAGGCGACCGCTTGTGCCCGCATCTACGAACGTTCGGATTCCGACGTGCGCGCCCTGGAAGGCCTGGAGCCGACGACCGGCTGGCTGTATGGTGCAGCGCCTGACCAGCCCCTGAGCATCGACGAAAATGGCGTCCGCTTGGCGATCGATGTGGTGGGCGGTCACAAGACCGGTTTCTATCTCGATCAGCGCGATAACCGGGCCTTGCTCGGCCAGTTGGCGGCCGGCAAGGATATTCTCAACTGCTTCTGCTATACCGCCGGCTTCTCGCTGCAGGCGCTGGCTGGCGGCGCCGCCAGCGTGCTGTCGATCGATTCCTCCGGGCCGGCCCTGGCTCAGGGGCAGGCCAATCTGGCGCTCAACACGCAATTGCCGGCCGAGCGGGCGCACTGGCAGGAGGCCGATGTCTTTCAGGCTTTGCGCGAATTTAAGAAGGAAGGCCGGCTGTTCGACCTGATCGTTCTCGATCCACCGAAGTTTGCCCCTTCCGCCTCGCATGCCGAGCGGGCGGCTCGTGCCTACAAGGACATCAATGTTTTCGGTTTCAAGTTGCTCAAGCCGGGCGGCTTGCTGATGACCTATTCCTGCTCCGGCGGCATCGGACTGGAGCTGTTCCAGAAAATCGTTGCCGGCGCGGCGCATGACGCTGGCCGCGAGGCGCGCATCGTTCGTCGCCTGGCCGGTTCGGCCGACCATCCGGTGGCGCTGAACTTTCCCGAAGGCGAATACCTCAAAGGCCTGCTCGTCCAGGTGGACTGAGTTTCGCGATGCCTTGCAACAAGAAAGTAACCTGCGCCTGCTAAACTGAATTCGATGCGTCCCTTGCCCCGGCTATTTCTCGTCGCACTGCTGTACTTCGCCCAGATCTGGGCCGGCGTGCATGCGGTCGAGCATGCCGTGGGAGGCAAGGATGGTGTAGCGACGCACGTCTGCGAAATCTGTCTGGCGGCGCATGACCTGGGGTCGGCGCTGCCTTCGCTGGCCGCCCTGCCGGTTGCACCGGCGGCGCATGATCGGCCGCTCAGCCCGGTATTGCATGGGCGCAGTGCCTTTCCGGCACCGCTGGCACGCCAGGGGGCGCCCCCTCTCCGCTGAAAACGCCCGTTGTTGATGACCGACCGTTGCCGGGTGGCGACAGTCGGCTTTATTGCGTTTTCAGGAGAATTCCATGCAAAAGAAATTTGCCATGGCTGCCTTGCTCGCCGCTTCCTGCGGTGCGCAGGCGGCTGATGCCGATCTGGCGGCCATTCGTAGCCAGATTGACGAAATGAAGAAGAGCTACGAGCAGCGTATCGCCGCGCTTGAACAAAAACTGGCCCAGGCCGAAGCGAAGTCGGCGCCGGCGGCCGTTGCAGCCGCGCCGTCGCCGCTTGCCACCGGCACCGTTGCTTCGCCGAGTTCGGCGGGGGCGGCGAACGGCTTCAATCCCGAAGTGTCCTTGATTCTGCAAGGACAGTACAAAAACATGAAGAACGTGCCGGAGCGGTCGATTGGCGGCTTCGTTCCGGCTGGTACGGAGGGATTGAACAATCGTGGTTTCTCGACCGATGAGACCGAGCTGGTCCTGGCGGCGAATATCGATCCTTACTGGCGCGGTCAGGCCATTGTCGCGATGATCGACGGCTCGGCCGAGATCGAGGAAGCCTGGGCGCAGTCGCTGGCGATCGGTAACGGTATCGGCCTCAAGCTCGGCCGTTTCCGCTCCGGCATCGGTTACCTGAACGAACAGCACCCGCATGCGCGTGATTTTGCCGATGCGCCGCTGATGTATCGGGCGATGTTCGGCGACAGCTACACGCAGGATGGCGTGCAGTTGAAATGGCTGGCGCCGACGCCGCTGTTCCTCGAACTGGGGGCGGAGTTCGGCCGCGGGGCGAATTTTCCCGGCAATGATCGCAACAAGAACGGCACCGGGGGCGGCGCGCTGTTCGCCCATGTCGGCGGCGATGTCGGTATTTCCAACGACTGGCGGGCCGGCATCTCGTGGCTGAAGACGGCCGCCCAGGAGCGCGAGTCGGGCTTCATGGATAGCAACGGCTTGGCTGCGAAGGGTGCCTTCTCCGGCGACTCGACGACCTGGTTGGCCGATTTCGTCTGGAAATGGGCGCCCAACGGCAATCCCAAGTATCAGAACTTCAAGTTCCAGAGCGAATACTTCGTGCGTCAGGAAAAGGGCAATCTGAATTGCTCCTCCGACGATGCGTCCAGCACATGCGCCACGGCCCTCGAAAGCAACTATCGGACGCGGCAGAGCGGTTGGTATGCGCAAGGGGTCTATCAGTTCGCCCCGGAATGGCGTGCCGGCTTGCGCTACGAGCAGCTCGACAGCGGTACTCGCGATTTCGGTGCCAACGCGGCCAATCTGCAGGTTGAGGGATTCCGCCCGAAGAAGACCAGTGCCATGGTCGACTACAGCTGGAGCGAGTTCTCCCGGGTTCGCCTGCAGTTGGCCCAGGACAAGTCGATGCCCGGCCTGACCGACAACCAGCTGACCGTGCAATACATCATGAGCCTCGGTGCCCATGGTGCCCACAAGTTCTAGGAGCCGACCATGCGCAAACTGCTTTCATCCCTGCTGCTGATGCTGGCTGCCCTGCCGGCCTGGGCCAATCTCAACATCTTTGCCACGGTCCCCGAGTGGGGCGCCCTGGCGCGTGAAATCGGCGGCGACAAGGTTCGCGTCTATACCGCCACCACGGCTTTCCAGGATCCGCATCGGATCGAGGCCAAGCCTTCCTTGCTGGCCCAGGCCCGGCAGGCCCAACTGGTCGTCGCGGCTGGCGCCGATCTTGAAATCGGCTGGCTACCTCTGGTGCAGCGCGATTCTGGCAATCCGGCGATCCAGGGCGGGCGTCCCGGCTATTTCGAGGCGGCGGCCTACGTCAATCGCCTGGATGTGCCGACCGTGCTCGACCGAGCGCATGGCGACGTGCATGCGGCCGGCAATCCGCACACTCACCTCGACCCGCGCAACGTGCTCAAGGTTGGCGAGGCGCTGACGGCTCGCATGAGCGAACTCGATGCCGCCAACGCAGCGCTCTATCAAGCCAATTTCAAGACTTTCTCGGGCAAGTGGCAGGCCGCCATCAAGCGCTGGGAGCAGGAGGCCGCACCGCTGCGCGGCGTGGCGGTGCTGGTGCATCACGCTTCCTTTGCCTATCTGGACAACTGGCTGGGGCTCAAGGAAGTGGGGACGCTCGAACCGAAGCCCGGGATCGAGCCGACCAGCGGCCACCTGAGCGAACTGTTGACGCGTCAGCAGACGATGCCGGCGAAAATGGTCCTGCGCGCCGCCTACCAGCAGGATGGGCCGAGTCAGTGGATGGCCGGCAAGACCGGCATGCCGGCCATCATGCTGCCCTATACCGTCGGTGGTTCGGCCGAGGCGAAGGACCTGGCCGGCTTGTTCGACGATACCGTGCAGCGCCTGCTGAAAGGCTTGCGTTGATCTCCCTGTTACGCGCCGTGGGCGTGGTCGCCGGCTGGCAGCAGCCGGCGACCCGGCCGGTCGATTTCACCTTGGCCGAAGGTGAAATCGTCGGCCTGACCGGTCCCAACGGTGTCGGGAAAAGCACCTTGCTGGCGGCTTTTGCCGGTCGGGCAACGGTGTTTTCGGGCCAGATCGAGCAACGCCCGCGCTTGCGCCTTGCCTTGCAGACCCAGGATGTGCCGCCGGTGGACGGCCTGCCCTTGTGCGGGTGTGAGCTGCTGGCGCTGACCGGGGCCAGCCCGGCCGGCTTGCCGCCGTGGCTGACCGAACGCCTGGATCTGCGCCTGGACCGTCTGTCGGGCGGCCAGCGCCATTACCTGGCGTTGTGGGCGATCCTGCAGGCGCCGGGCGACCTCGTCCTGCTCGACGAGCCGACCAATAATCTCGATGCCGCCGGCGTGGCCCATCTGACGGCTCATTTGCGCGAACGGGCAGTAGCCGGCACCGGCATCGTCGTGGTCAGTCACGACGCGGCATTCGTCGAGGCGGTTTGCGACCGGGTGGTCGTCCTGGAGGCGCGCGATGTGGAATGAACTGTTCCTGATTCCTTTCCTGACCGGCCTGTGTCTGGCCGTGCTCTTGCCCTTACTGGGCAGCTACCTGCGCTTGCGTGAGGAATGGCTGGCGGCGCTGGCTTATTCCCATGTTGCCGCGGCTGGCGCCTTGCTCGCGCTGGTGGGCGGCGTACCGCCATCGCTGGGCGGCGTTGCTGCCGCCGGCCTGGCCGGGGCGGGCAAACAACTGTTTTCGCATCGGCTGAGCGGTGGTGCCAGTTATGCGTTATTGCTGCTCGGTGGCTGGGCGGTGGCGGTGCTGCTGGCGGCCAATCAGCCGATGGCCGAACGCCTCGGACATGCGCTGTTCGACGGGCAGCTCTATTTCGCCGCCAGCGAACAGCTCTGGCTGGTCGCAGGTGCGATGCTGGCTGCCTTGTACATCCTCCACCGCCTGTCGCCAAGCCTGTTGTTGGCGCATGTCTATCCGGATTTCTTCCGGGCCCGGGGGCTTCGTACCTGGCCGATCCAGAGTGGATTCGACCTGCTGGCCGCGTTGATCCTGGCGTTGGCGACAATGAGCCTGGGGGTGATGGGGGCCTTCGCACTGGTCTTCATTCCGCCCTGGCTGGCTTTCCGGCGCGCTCGCAACTGGCGTACCGGCCTGGGGCTGGCGCTGCTGATCGGTGTGCTGGCCTTTGTTTGCGCATTTTTCATTGCACTCGGGCTGGATCAACCATTCGGGCCGGTTCTCGCTTTACTCTTGATTACGCTTGGCCTGGTGATTGCATGACAATGGCTGACATGCTAAAACGAACACTCTGTACGTGGAGTGGTCATGGTTTTTTCCTTCTTCAAAAAGCAGCCTCAGAAAATGCCGGAGCGTCCGGCGGCTCGTCCCCGGGCGCCCGCAGTTCATTTACCCGAGGCTAAGCGACCGGTTGCCCCGGTTGAAGAGGTCCAGCCGCTGGCGGAACCCCTGCCGGATCTGGAGTTCACGAACAGCAACGTGCGTGGGACGGGCGCAACGTCTGGCAAAACCGTCAGTGGTGCACCGCCACTCAAGCCGCTCATGGCCGACGACGAATTCGATATGGATGGCTTTGAGAACGACTTCACCGAGTCCAGCGTCATGGCCATCGATGTCGGAAACGATATCGATCCCTTTCAGGCCGATATCGAGCAAGCGGTCGTGCTGTTCGCGAATAGCCAGGATAGCGCGGCGCGTGCATTGCTGGAGACTTTCATCCGGGCTTATCCCGGCATCGAAGGTTTGCGCTTCTGGCAGTTGCTGTTCGATCTGCTGCAAGTCAGTAATGACCGTGACGCTTTCGAGCGGCTCGGCGTCGAGTTTGCCCAAGCTTGCGAAACTTCGCCGCCGACTTGGCGTGAACTGCAGCGTGAAACCATTTCGGCGCCGCCTGGCAGCAAGCTTTTCACGTTGCAGGGCGTGCTGACCGAGGAATGCCTGAAGCCGCTGGCCGAGCTGTCCGAAGTCCTCAACCACAAGCAGGTGGCGGTGATCGATTGCGGCAAGCTGATCGGCTGCGATGATGAAGTCGCCGGGCAGTTTGCCGACCTGCTGAGCCGGGCCCGGCGTTCGGGCATCTCGGTCACGCTGGAGCGGCCAGAAGGATTCCTTGGACGCCTCAACGATCGTCTGCAGGTTGGACAGGCCAGTCATCTGCCGTCATGGTTGCTGCTGCTGGAGCTTTTGCAGCGACATGGGGCGCAGGAACAGTTTGAAGAACGAGCCGTCGATTATGCCGTCACCTTCGAGTTGTCGCCGCCATCCTGGGAGGCGAATGCCGCTGTGCCGGGCAAGGTGCCGGTTGCCACTCGCCGGGTTGATGATGCTTACTATCTTTCCGGCGAACTCAAAAGTTGTCGGTTCGAGGAATTGGTCGATGTTGTCGAAGGACACGAGGTCCCGATTCTCGATTTTTCCAATGTCCGGCGCATGGATTTCTTTTCCGCCGGCCAATTGGTAAACCGCCTGGCTCCCTACAAGGCAGCCGGGCGCGACATCATCATTCGCAGCCCGAATCATCTGGTTGCGGAACTGATGGCCGTTGTCGGCCTCAATAAGCAGGCACGCATCATCGTTCCCAGGTCTTAATCAGTCAGGAATACATATGGAGCAATATCACGGCACGACAATCCTGTCGGTGCGTCGGGGTAACGCTGTCGCCATGGGTGGCGATGGTCAGGTTACGCTTGGCAATGTCGTCATCAAGGCGACGGCGCGCAAGGTGCGCCGTCTTTACCAGGGCCGCATCCTGGCCGGTTTTGCCGGCGGTACGGCGGATGCCTTTACCTTGTTCGAGCGATTCGAAGCCAAGCTGGAAAAGCATCAGGGCAACCTGATGCGCTCGGCAGTCGAACTGGCCAAGGATTGGCGTTCGGACCGCGCCTTGCGCCGTCTCGAAGCCATGTTGTCGGTGGCCGACAAGGAGGTTTCGCTGATCATCACCGGCAACGGCGATGTGCTGGAGCCGGAGCACGGCATCGTCGCCATCGGTTCGGGCGGTTCCTACGCCCAGAGCGCGGCGCGGGCCTTGCTGGAAAATACCGAATTGTCGCCGCGCGACATCGTCACCAAGTCGCTGGAAATCGCCGGTGATATCTGCATCTATACCAACCGCAATTTCACGATCGAGGCCCTGGAATGACCGCGATGACGCCGCAGGAAATCGTTTCCGAACTGGACAAGCATATCGTCGGCCAGAAAAACGCCAAGAAATCGGTCGCCATCGCCTTGCGCAATCGCTGGCGGCGGGCGCAGGTGGCCGAGCCCTTGCGCCAGGAAATCACCCCGAAAAACATCCTGATGATCGGTCCGACCGGGGTCGGCAAGACCGAAATCGCCCGCCGCCTGGCTCGTATCGCCAATGCCCCCTTCATCAAGATCGAGGCGACCAAGTTCACCGAGGTCGGCTATGTCGGCCGGGATGTCGATACGATCATTCGCGATCTGGTCGAAATCGCCATCAAGTCGCACCGCGAGCGGGCGATGAAGGTGATGCGCAGCCGGGCCGAAGAGGCTGCCGAGGAGCGGGTGCTCGATGCGCTGCTGCCGCCGGCGCGCAGTGCCGGCTTTTTCGCCGAGAATGCCGGGCAGACGGAAGATAACGCGACCCGGCAGAAATTCCGCAAGAAGCTGCGCGAAGGCGAACTCGACGACAAGGAAATCGATATCGAGGTGGCTGCGGCCGGAGTGCAGGCCGAGATTTTCGCGCCGCCGGGCATGGAGGAGCTGACCCAGCAGATCCAGGGCATGTTCCAGAACATGGGGCAGGGCCGCAAGAAATCGCGCAAGCTGAAGATTCCCGAAGCCTTGAAATTGCTGACTGATGAAGAAGCCGCCAAGCTGGTCAATGACGAAGAGGTCAAGCTGGAGGCGGTACGTGCCGTCGAGCAGAACGGGATTGTTTTCCTCGACGAGCTGGACAAGATCGCCAGCCGTTCCGACAGCCATGGCGCGGATGTTTCCCGTCAGGGCGTGCAGCGCGACCTGCTGCCGCTGGTCGAGGGGACGACGGTGTCGACCAAGTACGGGATGATCAAGACGGATCACATCCTGTTCATCGCTTCCGGTGCTTTTCATCTTTCGAAGCCATCCGACCTGATTCCCGAATTGCAGGGGCGCTTCCCCATCCGGGTTGAGCTCGACTCGCTGTCGGTCGCCGATTTCGAGTGTATCCTGACCCAGACCGATGCCTGCCTGACCCGTCAGTACCAGGCCTTGCTGGAGACCGAAGGCGTCGAATTGGCCTTTGCCGACGATGGCATTCGCCGGCTCGCCGAGATCGCCTACCAGGTCAATGAGAAGACCGAGAACATCGGGGCCCGTCGCCTGCATACCGTGATGGAAAAGCTGCTTGAGGAAATCTCCTTTGAGGCCGGCAAGGGCGGCCAGGAGAAAATCGTCATCGATGCCAGCGCCGTCAATCAGCGGCTCGGTGAGTTGGCAGCAGACGAAGACCTGTCGCGCTACGTGTTGTGATCGGCGATAGTCTCGCCTACCGGCTGGCCGCCATCCTGTTCCCGATTTTCGGGATCGTGGCGGCCGGTTATTTTTACGGTCGCAAACATCGACCGGAAATGGCGGTGGCGAATCGCCTGAACATGGATGTCTTCCTGCCCGGACTGGTCTTTGCCGCGATGGCCGGCAAGTCCTTCGATCTGGTGGCCTATGCGCCGCTCGCTCTGGGCGGCTTCCTGATCCTGCTTGCCTGCGGCTTGCTGACCTGGCCGATTGCCCGCCTGATCGGCAGCCAGCCGAAAACGCTGGTGCCGCCGATGGTTTTCAACAACTCCGGCAACATCGGCCTGCCGCTTGCCGTATTGGCCTGGGGAGAGGATGCGCTGCCGGCGGCGGTGATCCTGTTCATGGTCGAAAACACGCTGCATTTTTCGCTGGGTGCCCGCTTGCTCGACCCGCAGGCCCGTTTTCTAACCTTGTGGCGGGTGCCGGTGGTCTTTGCGGCGATTGCCGGCCTGGCTGTTGCCGTGTTCAAGCTGCCGCTCTGGCAGCCCTTGCTGATCGCCATCAAGATGCTCGGCGACGTCTCGGTGCCTTTGTTGCTCTTCTCGCTGGGGGTGCGGATGACCGCGGTTTCCTTCCGCGAATGGAAGGTGGCGACCGGCAGCGCCCTGCTGCGCCCGCTGGCCGGCATGTTGATCGCGACGGCGGTCATTCAGTTGCTCGGCCTGCATGGGCGGGAGGCGGCCATGCTGCTGGTGTTTGGCGCTTTGCCACCGGCGGTGCTGAATTTCCTGTTTGCCGAGCGCTACAAACAGGAACCGGAGCGGGTGGCTTCGATCGTCTTGATCGGTAACCTGGCCGCGTTGTTCTACCTGCCGTTGGCGCTGGCCATCGTCCTTTGAGAACTTAGCCGAGTCGGCCCAGCTGGCGACGATCGCGTTTGGTCGGGCGACCGTGGATTTCGGCCGCCGGCTCGTGCTCGAATTTGCGGCGCATTTGTTCGGCTTCACGGGCGGCAACGCTGTCTGATGTTTCTTCGTAAAGCTGCCGCGCCTCGCTGGCAGGGCCACGCTTTTCGCTCAAGGCATGGATTTCGACGGTCCAGCGCGTTTCGCCATTGAAGATGTCGAGCCGGTCGCCAATTTTCACATCGCGGGCGGGTTTGGTCTGGACACCATTCAGTTTGATCTTGCCGCCGCTGACGGCATCAGTGGCTAGGCTACGCGTCTTGAAGAAACGCGCTGCCCACAGCCACTTGTCGATGCGGACGCCGCTCAAGCCGGCAGAACCTGCTCGCCGGCATAAAGTTGCTCGACGGTTTCGCGCTGGCGGATGACATGCAGCGTTTCGCCATCGACCATGACTTCTACGGCGCGCGGCCGGGTGTTGTAGTTGGAAGCCATGGCCATGCCGTAGGCTCCGGCCGACATCACGGCCAGCAAGTCGCCCGCTTCAACGCAAAGCGGTCGGGCCAGACCGAGGAAATCGCCTGATTCGCAAACCGGTCCGACCACGTCGTAGGCGCGGGTTTCGCCATGGCGCGGGGTGACCGGCAGAATGTCATGCCATGCCTCGTAGAGTGCAGGCCGCATCAGGTCGTTCATGGCCGCATCGATGATCGCAAAGCTCTTGCCTTCACCCGGCTTGAGGAATTCGACGCGGGTGAGCAGCAGGCCGGCGTTGCCGACCAGTCGGCGACCCGGTTCGAGGACAACCTTGAGGCCACGGCCGGCCAGCTTGTCTAGCAGCGGGGTCAGGTAGGCATCAACCGTCGGTTGAACCTGTTCGTCCTTGTACTTGATGCCCAGGCCGCCACCCAGGTCGAGGTGGTGCACTGCGATACCTTCGCTGGCCAGTTGGTCGATCAGGGCCAGGACGCGGTCCAGCGCTTCGACAAAGGGCGAGGGGTCGAGCAGTTGCGAGCCGATGTGACAGTCGATGCCGGCCACTTCGATATGGGGCAGCGCTGCGGCACGGCGATAGAGCGCCAGCGCATCGTCATAGGCAACGCCGAACTTGGCTTCCTTGAGACCGGTCGAGATGTAGGGATGGGTCTTCGGATCGACATTCGGATTGACTCGCAGGCTGACCGGCGCCTTCTTGCCGCACTGGGCGGCCACTTCGTTGAGACGGTCGAGTTCGGGAGCGGATTCGATGTTGAAACAGAAGATGCCGACATCCAGTGCCAGCTTCATTTCGGCGGCAGTCTTGCCAACCCCCGAGAAAACCACTTTCCGGGGATTGGCCCCGGCGGCCAGGACGCGTTGCAATTCGCCGCCGGAAACGATGTCGAAACCCGCACCCATGCGGGCGAACAGGTTCAGGATGGCGAGGTTGGAGTTGGCTTTGACGGCGTAGCAGACCAGCGCATCCTGGCCGACCGGATGTTTGCCAAGAACGTCGAGGAACTCCTGCAAGGCGCCTTCCAGCGCGGAGCGCGAATAAACATAGGCCGGGGTGCCGAATTGCTCGGCAACCAGCGGCAAGGCGACGGATTCGGCGTGCAGGACACCATTTTTCAGATTAAAGGAGCTCATTGGGGATTCGGGGTATTGGTTTGGGTGTCCGTGCTAACATCGGCGCCGTCTTTGACGGCAGGCTTCACGACTTGGGTTTTGCCGAAGAGAGGGTCAGGAACGGGCCCGGAGGGCATGACCAAGGGGCCTTTCATGCCGCAAGCAGCAAGAAGGAATGTCAGCAGTACGGCAGTAACTCTGGTCATGGATTACGAACCAGTCAGCAAAAACGGGATGGTAGCATACGATGGAAGACAAGGAATTCAACGCGTTAGCCGATGCGGCTCTGACCCGGATTGATGCCGGTCTGGAAGCATGCGAAGCGGATATCGATTTTGAACTGGCGGCCGGTGGCGTGCTGGAAATTGAATTCGCCGATCGCAGCAAGATTATCGTCAATCGTCATGCCGTGGCGCGCGAAATCTGGGTTGCCGCCCGCGCGGGTGGTTTTCATTTCCGTTGGGATGGTCATCGTTGGTGCGACACCCGCGATGGCATCGAATTGATGCAACGCCTTTCCGAACTCGCCAGCCAGCAGGCCGGCGAGCCGGTTGATTTGGCCTGATCAGTCAGCCGGCGGCTTGTCCAGCTCCGGTTTGGGGGCCGGCGTCGGCTGATCCTCCTCGGGCGGCCGCTCTTTGCTGGCATTCTCGGCGTAGATAAAGTTGCGGTCACGGCCTTCGCCAACCGCAATCAGCCCCTCGGGGGCTTCCGGTAGTTGTACCGGGACGTCCTTGAGCGCCCGTCCCATGTAGCCGATCCAGACCGGCAACGCAGCCACACCGCCGGTTTCCCTGTCTCCCAGCTTGCGCGGCTGATCGAAGCCGATCCAGGCACATCCGGCAACGGTCATTTGATAGCCGCAGAACCAGGCGTCAACATATTCATTGGTGGTCCCCGTCTTTCCGGCCAGGTCGTGGCGCTTCAGGATGGCAGAGGCTTTGGCGGCGGTGCCGTAGATGGCGACGTCACGCAGCATGGCATCCATCATGAAGGCATTGCGTGGATCGATTACTCGGATCGACTCGTCGCCAGCCGGCGTTTCTGCGGAGTGGGCCAACACCTGGTTTTTCTCGTCGCGAATTTCGCGAACGACATACGGACTGACCTTGAAGCCGCCGTTGGCGAAGACCGAGTACGCGGTCACCATTTGCCAGGGGGTGACCGAGCCAGCACCGAGGGCCATGGTCAGGTAAGGTGGATGCTTTTCCGGGTCGAAACCGAAGCGGCCGGCGTAGTCCTGAGCGTAGTGCGTGCCGATTGCCTGCAGGATGCGGATCGAGACCATGTTTTTCGACTTGGCCAGGGCGGTGCGCATTTTCATCGGGCCTTCGTATTTGCCGTCGTAATTATGCGGTTCCCATGCCTGGGCACCGGTCTGACTGGCCGGGATGACGATGGGTTCGTCGGCGATGATGCTGTTCGGCGTGAAGCCTTTCTCCAGTGATGCCGAATAGATGAAGGGCTTGAAGCTGGAACCGGGCTGTCGCCAAGCCTGGGTGACGTGATTGAACTTGTTGCGATTGAAGTCGAAGCCGCCGACCAGTGCGCGAACGGCGCCGTCTTTCGGGTCGAGGGCGACGAAGGCGGACTCGACTTCCGGCAGTTGGGAAATCTGCCAGTTGCCCTTGTCATCCTTTTGCAGGCGGACGATGGCACCGCGCCGGATGCGCTTGTTGGGTGGGGCTTTGTCATCGAGCATCTTGGCGGCAAACTTCATCGCGTCGCCGCTCAGGATGAGAGTTTCACCACCCTTGCGATAGACGCGAAGCTGCTTGGTATCGCTTTCGAGTACCAATGCTGGAACCAGATCACCGGTATCGGAGATGTCCTGCAGGGCCTCGTCGATCGCTTCGTCCTGATCCGACTTTATGTCTTTCATGTCGAGGTAGGATTCGGCGCCCCGATAGCCATGGCGTCGATCGTAATCCATCACGCCCTTGCGCAGACTGATATAGGCCGCTTCCTGCTCTGCCTTGATCAGCGTTGTATAGACCCGCATGCCGCGTGAATAAACGTCTTCCGGGAAGCGTTCGGCAGTGATTTGGCGAGCCATTTCGGCAACGAATTCGGCGTGGACCGGGTAATCCGAAAGCTCCCGCTTGACGATCAGGGGCTCTTTCAGGGCGCTTTCATACTGGGCGTCGGTGATGTGCCCCAGGTCGTGCATGCGACGCAGAACGTATTGCTGGCGAAGGCGAGCGCGCTTCGGATTGACGATGGGGTTGTAGGCCGAAGGCGCCTTGGGCAAGCCGGCCAGCATGGCGGCTTCGGCAATTGAAATGTCCTTGAGCGGTTTGCCGAAATAGATCTGTGCGGCGGCAGCAAACCCATAGGCCCGCTGTCCGAGGAAAATCTGATTGATGTAAAGTTCGAAAATCTGGTCTTTCGAAAGATTGCTTTCAATTTTGAAAGACAACAGCGCTTCGTACAGCTTGCGGGTATAGGTCTTCTCACCAGTCAGGAAAAAATTCCGGGCGACCTGCTGGGTGATTGTCGAGGCGCCTTGGCGTTTTCCGCCGCCGAGAATATTGGTGCCGGCGGCACGCAGGATGCCCAGGTAATCAATTCCGCCATGCTGATAAAACCGGTCATCTTCGGCCGAAAGAATGGCTTGCTTCATTACGGAGGGAACTGCGCCAATATTAACTACGGCGCGTCGCTCCTCGCCGAACTCGCCGATCAGGTACCCATCGGCGGTAAATATGCGCAAAGGAATCTTTGGTCGATAGTCAGTCAGAACTTCAAGTGACGGCAGATTGGGGTACGCTAGGACGAATATGATCAGTCCCATGGCAACGCCCATCGCGATTAGGCCGGCAAGAATCAAAAAAGGGTACAGTGCCAGGCGAAGCGGCAAAGGGAGGGAGGACAAGGCGATGACCGGTCAAAGTGGGTATGGTCGGATTATACGCTGGCCGCTGGCGTGTCAGCGAAAGTGCTTTACATGCCGTAGGGTTATTGCTAGGATTTGAAGTGAATTATTGCTTATTGAGCTAACTTCGCATTTTGTAAGGACTTTTTGGGGGCCTGGTGCGTTTCGATATATCCGCGTTGTTAAATCCCAAGGCGCGTCCCTTGCTCGGGCTGGACATTAGTTCGTCCGCCGTCAAGATGGTTGAACTGACCGCCAATGGGAAAGATGGTTATCGTGTCGAACGCTACACCATTGAGGTGTTGCCGAAAGATGCGGTTTCGGACGGCAATATTGCCAATCTTGAGGGAGTGGTTGACTGTGTAAGAAGGGCTTGGAAAAGGCTGGGCACTTCGACGCGCAATGTTGCAATGGCCTTACCCGGATCAGCGGTCATTACAAAGAAAATCATTGTTCCTGCGGGACTGAGGGATGACGAACTTGAAGTGCAAGTGGAGTCCGAGGCAAATCAGTACATTCCCTTTTCAATTGATGAGGTGAATTTGGATTTCCAAGTTCTCGGCCCTGCACCGGCTGTGCCGGATGAGTTGGAAGTGTTGATTGCCGCTTCGAAAAAAGAGCGAGTTGAAGACCGTGTGGCTGTAGCCGATGCTGCAGGTTTAAAAGCGGTGGTTGTCGATGTTGAAACCTTGGCCGTGCTGTCTGCATATGAATTGATTGAGCGACAACTGCCTTCTTCCGGAAAAGACCAGATCATCGCGTTGATTGACGCTGGTGCAAATGTAATGAATCTGACCGTGATGCGTAATGGGCAGCAAGTTTATGCCCGCGAGCAGGCATTTGGTGGTTCGCAACTGACGCAGGACATCTCTCGCCATTACGGAATGACTTTTGAGGATGCTGAGGCGGCCAAGCGTGCTGGAAATTTGCCCGAAGGGTATGAGGTGGAGTTGCTTAATCCCTTTATGGAAAATCTCGCATTGGAAGTGTCGCGAGCGCTGCAGTTTTTCTTTACGTCGACCCAATACAACCAGATTGATCATTTGATTCTTGCTGGTGGCTGTGCGGTCATTCCTGGCATTGACGAAGTTGTCGCTACCCGAACTCAAGTGAATACCTTAGTTGCGAATCCCTTTGCCAATATGGTTCTTTCAGACCGGGTTAAGGCAAAGAGTTTGTTGGCTGATGCATCTTCACTGATGGTGGCTTGCGGTTTGGCCTTGCGGAGATTTGACCCATCATGATTCGCATTAACCTGTTGCCTCATCGCGAAGAGGCTAAAAAGGAAAGGCGGCAGCAGTTTTTTGTGCTGAGCGGATTAGTAGGCCTGCTCGGGTTGCTGATCGTTTTTGCCGTTTATACCATTGTGGCGGGGCAGATCAGTGATCAGGAAAGTGCGAATGTATTTTTAAAGGAAAAAATTGCTCAACTTGATAAAGAGCTTGATCAAATCAAGCGCCTCAAAGAGCAAACCCAAGCCCTTTTGGCAAGAAAGCAAGTTATCGAAAATTTGCAGCGAGATCGGGGTGAAACTGTTTATTTATTGAGTGAAATGGTCAAGCAGGTGCCGGAAGGTATCTATTTGCGATCATTGAAGCAAGAAGGATTAAAGATAAATCTTAGTGGGTACGCTCAGTCGAATGCTAGGGTATCTGCTTTGATGAGAAATTTGGAGTCTTCTGACTGGCTTGAAAACCCACAATTGATCGAGGTTAAGGCGGGTGTATTGAATGGCCGGCGAATCAATGAGTTCTCAATGAATGTTAGCGTGACACGAGCCAAGCCGGATGATGTTCGGGGGAAAAAATGAGCGCTAAGTCCCTATCTTTACCACAGTTTGATTTGCAACAGATTGCAGACGATTTTCGCTACCTGAATCCGAATGACCCGGGAGCATGGCCACTCATACCGAAAATTACTGTTTTACTCGGATTTTTTGCTTTGATTTTAGCTGGTGGCTGGTGGTTTGTTTGGAGTGACCAGTTGCTTGAACTTGAAACTAAGCAGCATGAAGAAGAAACTTTACGGCAACAGTTTTTGGAGAAAAAACGTCAAGCTGTTAATTTGGACTTGTATACTCAGCAATTGGCGGAAATTGATCGCTCTTTTGGTGCTTTGTTAAAACAGTTACCGAATAAGTCAGAGATCGAGGCGTTGCTTATTGAGGTTAACCAAGCTGGGTTAGGTCGTGGTTTGCAGTTTGAGCTTTTTCGCCCGGGCGGTGAGGAAGTTAAAGACTTCTACGCCGAATTGCCGGTGCAGGTAAAAATAAATGGCTCTTATCATGATATTGGGGCATTTGCAGCGGATATAGCAAAACTGCCGCGGATAGTCACGTTAAATAATATTTCAATATTGCCAGGGAAAGAGGGCAGCCCACTTTCTCTTGATGCTGCAATCAAGACGTTCCGTTATTTGGATGAGGACGAGGTTGCAAAGCAAAAGAAAAGCATGCAGGGGGCGAAAAAGTGAAGCGGGTTATGTCGTTTTTCCTGTGTGGGATTGTGATGGGATGTTCAGGGAACAACCATGATGAGTTGCAGCAGTGGATGGATGACAGCGCTAAAGATATGCGAGGTAATATCCCGAAATTGCCGGAGGTCAGGCCTTATCAAGCGGTGCCTTATGAGGTTGAAGGCATGCTTGATCCATTCAAGCCAAATAAAATTGAACCTGAATCGAAGTACCGTCAGTCGGCGGGTAAGGGCGGCGCATTTCAGCCTGATTTTGAGGCAAGGGAACAACGTAATAGTCTGCTAGAAAAATATCCCATTGAGTCGTTAAAAATGATCGGCTATCTGAATGTTAACAAGCAACCGATCGCAGTCATTCAGGTTGACGATAAAGTGAAGCAAGTCAAGGTTGGTGATTACATCGGGTTTGATTTCGGTATGGTTACCAAAGTTACTGACAAAGAGGTTGAGTTGCGTGAATTAATACAAGATTCTGCCGGAGACTGGAGTGAGCGTAAAAGCTCACTGCTTTTGCAGAGCAAGGAGGGCGGAAAAAAATGAAATTATTAAATTACGCTGCTGCGGTGGCTTGTCTTGTTTTGACTTGGTCAGCCGTGGCTCAAACATCCGCTAGTAATGCGATTGAGTCAATTAATGTCGCGCAGCAAGGAAACGAAATTGCGGTAAGAATTGATATGAAGGAGGCACTTACTGTGCCGCCGCCCGGTTTTAGTGTGGCAAATCCGGCAAAAATTGCGTTTGATTTCTCATCGACAGCGAATGCTTTGGGAAAAACTACCCAGACGCTAAACGAGGGCGATCTGCGCAGTCTGAATGTGGTTCAGGTGGGCGAACGTACTCGTTTGGTTTTGAATCTTCTTCGAAATATGAACTACAGCACTCGTATCGATGGTAAGGCGCTGTATGTCACTTTGGCACCGATAGCGCGGGTTGGAGACTCTGTTGCTCAACGTGTTACTCGTTTTTCAGAAGAAAGCGCGGTTGGTGAGCGGCACTCTATACGTGATGTGGTATTCCGCCGCGGGAAAGACGGTGAAGGCAGAGTAGTTGTTGATTTGAGTGATGCAGGAACAGGGATTGATATTCGTCAGCAAGGACCAAATCTTTTGGTCGATTTTCAGAAGACATCGGTTCCGGAGCATTTGCGCAGAAAGTTAGATGTTCTTGATTTTGCTACCCCGGTTTCATCCGTGGAAACAAAAGCGCAAGGAGAGAATGTCAGAATTACTATTTCTCCCAAAGGGCTGTGGGAGCACAACGCGTATCAAAGCGATAATCAATTCGTTATCGAAGTAAAGAAAATAATTGAAGACCCCAATAAGCTGGTTCAAGGCACAAAGACCGGCTATCAGGGGCCACGGGTCAGTATTAACTACCAGAACGGTGATGTGCGTGCTTTGCTCCGTTTAATGGCAGAGGAGCTTGGCCTGAATGCCGTGATCAGCGAAACGGTTACCGGTACGACGACTCTTGTTCTAAAAGAAGTTCCTGCTGATCAAGTGATCGATATCATTTTCCAGCAAAAAGGTCTGGATATGAGGAAGAAGGGCAATATTTTGATGATTGCCCCGCGAGATGAAATTGCGACTCGGGAAAAGCTTGAATATGAGTCAAAGCAACAGATTAGCGATCTGGAGCCAATGCAAGCTGAACAGATTGTCTTGAATTACCAAAAGGCGGTTGATGTAGCGAAATTGTTGGCCGGTGTGGGTCAGTCTGTTGCCCCTGGAGCTGCTCCATTGAGAATGTTGAGCAAGCGTGGTTCGGTTATCGCTGATAATCAATCAAATATAATTTTCATTAATGATATTCCGTCAAAAATTGAGGAAATCAGAACTTTCATAAATGCAATTGATGTTGGGGCTCGCCAAGTATTAATTGAGGCACGCGTTGTTGAGGCAAATGACAGCTTCAACAGGACGCTGGGGGCAAAATTAAACTTGATCAATTCTCAGGTGACGGGTGTTGGCGGATCCGGTGCTTATCTTGCGGGGGGAAAGATGAATCCCGCTGTGACTAGCGGGACATCGACAACTCCTGCTGTTTTGACCCAGAACTCTATTGCTGGTGTAAATCTTCCCTCATATTCTGGCGCCGGCGGTACCGTTGCTCTTTCCCTCTTCAATGCTTCAATCAGTCGAATCTTGAATTTAGAAATTGCGGCCTTGGAGTCTGACGGTTTGGGCAAGGTCATTTCTAGCCCGCGAGTCATTACTGCAAATAACGTCAAAGCAAAAATTGAAGATGGTACCGAGATTCCGTACGTAACAACCACTTCTACTGGAGGGACAATACTTCAATCGGTGAGTTTTAAGTCGGCTAAACTCTCACTTGAAGCAACGCCACAGATTACGCCAGAGGGAACAGTCAAAATGGCTTTGGTGGTTAAGAAAGAAGCGCCAGACTGGACTAATCTGAAACTCGGCAATCCTCCTATCAAAAGTTCCATTGTTGAGACTAATGTCGTGGTGGACAATGGGGGTACAGTGGTTATTGGCGGCGTTTTCACAACGGATAGCCAGAATTCCGTTGAGAAAGTGCCTTTTTTCGGAGATATCCCCTTCCTCGGTTGGTTCTTCAAATACAAGACGGATACCGGAAGTCGTCGGGAATTGCTTGTTTTTATTACGCCGAAGATTATTTCAGACAAAATGCGCGTTGATTGATGGCGTGGAAGCCATGGGCAAAGGCCGGCGTTGCCGGCCTTTTTTTTGTGCCATTGACAGAGTCAGATAGAATCCGGGCGTGGAAAATCGTCGAAACATTTATCTCGTCGGCCTGATGGGGGCTGGAAAAACGACCGTGGGCCGCCAGTTGGCGAAGCGCTTGGGGCGTGATTTTTTTGACTCTGATCACGAAATCGTGGCTCGGACGGGAGTGGCTATCCCGACGATTTTTGAAATTGAAGGTGAAGACGGATTTCGCCGTCGTGAAGTCCAGACCATTGCTGAGCTAAGCCAGATGTCGAATATTGTGATGGCGACCGGAGGAGGGGCCGTGCTCAATCCCGAGACCCGAAAGTGCTTGCATGAAACTGGCTGGGTGGTCTATCTGAATGTGCCTCCTCGACTGTTGTATGAACGAACACGACATGACAAGAGTCGGCCGTTGCTGAGGGTGGAAGATCCACTTTCTCGCCTTGAAGAGCTTCATGCCGTACGTGACCCTCTTTACAGGGAGGTTGCGCATTTGACCGTTGACGGTGCGCACCTAGTGGCTTCCGGTATTGTCCAATGCCTTTTGCGGGAATTTAGTCGTTTATGTCGAACATGATCCAGACGCTCAGCGTTGAATTGGGCGAGCGTTCCTATCCGATCCATATCGGATGCGGACTGATTTCGATGGACGCATTGCTGAGTCCGCATTTCAAACACAAGAAAGCCGTCGTGGTGACCAACACCACGGTTGCGCCGCTTTATTTGAATTCGCTGAAGGCGACGTTAGCGCGTATCGGTGTTTCGGTGATTCCGGTTGTTTTGCCAGATGGCGAGAAATATAAAACCTGGGAAACACTCAACCAGATTTTCGATGCGTTGTTGGGCAATCATTGCGAGCGCAGCACCATGCTGGTTGCACTGGGCGGTGGTGTGGTTGGCGATATGGGAGGCTTTGCCGCTTCGTGCTACCAGCGTGGCATGCCGTTTGTCCAAGTGCCAACTACCTTGCTCTCGCTGGTCGATTCTTCTGTAGGCGGAAAGACAGCAATCAATCACCCGCTCGGCAAGAACATGATCGGTGCCTTTTATCAGCCCAAACTGGTTCTGGCGGATATTTCTACTTTGAAAACCCTGCCTGAAAGGGAATTGAAGGCGGGCTTGGCCGAAGTCATCAAGTACGGCCTGATTCGCGATCCGGAATTCTTTGTCTGGCTCGAAGGAAATATCGAGCGTTTGCAGGCCGGCGATGAACAAGCGCTGGCATATGCAGTGCACCGCTCCTGTCAGAACAAAGCGGAGGTGGTTGCGGCGGATGAGCGAGAGACCGGTGAGCGGGCGTTGCTGAATCTCGGCCATACCTTTGGACATGCCATCGAGACGGGCCTCGGCTACGGCGTCTGGCTTCATGGCGAGGCCGTGGCAGCGGGTACGCTGATTGCTGCGGAACTGTCGTGCCGGTTGGGTTGGATAACGGAAATAGATGTTCGGCGCATCGAAAACCTGTTCGTGCGGGCTGGCCTTCCGGTGCGTGGCCCGGCCATGGGGGCGGCTCGCTACATTGAACTGATGCGCCATGACAAGAAGGTTCAGGATGGCAAACTGCGCC
Organism: Azonexus sp.; assembly: GCA_036726285.1. Lineage (GTDB taxonomy): Bacteria > Pseudomonadota > Gammaproteobacteria > Burkholderiales > Rhodocyclaceae > Azonexus. The sequence continues at coordinate 15,385 of DAIMCQ010000002.1, read as the reverse complement.
TGGTGTTGCTCAATGCTGTTGGCAAGGCTGTTGTTTCGGATGTCGCGGACGAAGGACTGATAGGTGAGGCAATCGACGCCAGGTGCACCTGAACAGTGAGTAGCTGAGGCTAATTGAACTGGATTGGTGCGTTGCAGCATCTTGATTTGACAGGGGTTTGGCGGTATATTCCGAGGTCGCCCCGAAGTTTCGTACAAGCCGGCCATTTTTCCCGGAGGCCGGCTTTTTCTACCATTGGTCCTTGATTTCATTGGCCTAGTTTTTTGAAGGAACTACTGTGATGGAACCGGCAGTACCTGAGCGGCAGGGTTTGTACGACCCCGCCAACGAGCACGACGCTTGCGGTGTGGGCTTTGTTGCCCATTTCAAAGGCCAGAAAAGTCATAGCATCGTCGAGCAAGGTTTGTTGATCCTGAAGAATCTGGATCACCGCGGCGCCGTTGGTGCTGATCCTTTGCAGGGCGATGGTGCCGGTATTCTGATTCAGATTCCGGACCAGTTCTATCGCGAAGAAATGGCCAAGCAGAGCGTTGAATTGCCGCCGGTTGGCGAGTACGGCGTCGGCATGGTTTTCCTGCCGCAGGAAGCCGCCTCCCGCCACGCCTGTGTCGAGGAAATCGAGCGCTCCGTCAAGGCTGAAGGCCAGGTCATCCTGGGCTGGCGTGAAGTGCCGGTTAACGCCGACATGCCGATGTCGCCGACCGTCAAGGCCAAAGAACCAGTCATTCGCCAGATTTTCGTTGGCCGCGGTCCGGACGTGTTCGTGACCGATGCGCTGGAACGCAAGCTGTACATCATTCGTCGTCGTGCCGCCAACGCCATCAAGTCGTTGAAGCTCAAGCATGGCCAGGAATTCTATGTGCCGTCCTTCTCGGCTCGCACGGTCAACTACAAGGGCCTGCTGCTGGCTGATCAGGTCGGGGTTTACTACCTCGATTTGCAGGACAAGCGGACGACTTCGGCGCTGGCGCTGGTTCACCAGCGTTTCTCGACCAATACCTTCCCGACCTGGGATCTGGCGCACCCGTTCCGTTACATCGCCCACAACGGCGAAATCAACACCGTGCGCGGCAACGTCAACTGGTTCAAGGCCCGTGAACAGGCGATTTCCTCGCCGATCCTTGGCGACGACCTGAAGAAGGTCTGGCCGCTGCATTACCCCGGCCAATCCGACTCCGCCTCGTTCGACAACGCGCTCGAACTGCTCGTCATGGGCGGTGGTTACTCTCTGGCCCAGGCCGTCATGCTGATGATCCCGGAAGCCTGGGAAAAGCACACGACGATGGACGAAAACCGTCGTGCCTTCTACGAATACCATGCCGCGATGATGGAGCCGTGGGACGGCCCCGCCGCCGTGGCATTCACCGATGGTCGCCAGATCGGCGCCACCCTCGACCGTAACGGTCTGCGCCCGGCCCGCTATCTGGTGACCGATGACGACCTCGTTGTCATGGCTTCCGAGTCCGGCGTGCTGCCGATCCCGGAAAAGAAGATCGTCAAGAAATGGCGTTTGCAGCCGGGCAAGATGTTCCTGATCGACATGGAACAAGGCCGCATCATCGACGACAAGGAACTCAAGGACTCTCTCGCCAAGGCCAAGCCTTACCGCGAGTGGATCGAGAAGATCCGCATCAAGCTCGACGAAGTACCGGCCCCGGCCGAACTGTGCGACAAGGCCCCGGCCTCGTTGCTCGATCGCCAGCAGGCCTTCGGCTACACCCAGGAAGACATCAAGGTCATTCTGGAGCCGATGGTCCAGAACGGCGAAGAAGCGACCGGCTCGATGGGTACCGACTCGGCCCTGCCGGTTCTGTCGAAGAAGAACAAGACGCTGTACGCCTACTTCAAGCAATTGTTCGCGCAAGTGACCAATCCGCCGATCGACCCGATCCGCGAAGAATTGGTCATGTCGCTGGTGTCTTTCGTCGGTCCGAAGCCGAATCTGCTGAATACCGCCGATATCAACCCGCCGATCCGTCTGGAAGTCTCGCAGCCAGTCCTCACCAAGGGCGATATCGAGAAACTGCGTCACATCGGCAAGTACACCTCCGGCAAGTTCAGCTCCTTCGAACTGGATATCTGCTATCCGGTGGCCTGGGGCAAGGCTGGCGTCGAAGCACGCCTGGCTTCGCTGGCGGCTGATGCCGAAGATGCGGTTCGTTCCGGTGCCAACATCCTGATCGTTTCCGATCGCAAGCTGGATGCCGGTCACGTCGCGATTCCGGCGCTGCTCGCCACCTCGGCCATTCACCAGCATCTGGTCAAGAAGGGCCTGCGGACCAGTACCGGTCTCGTCGTCGAAACCGGCTCGGCGCGTGAGGTGCATCACTTTGCCTTGCTCGGCGGTTATGGTGCCGAAGCTGTGCATCCCTACCTCGCGCTGGAAACGGTTGAAGGCTTTGCCAAGGGCGATGCCGAAAAGGCCGACAAGTACGTCAAGAACTTCGTCAAGGCGATCGGCAAGGGGTTGAACAAGGTCATGTCCAAGATGGGCATCTCGACCTACATGTCCTATACCGGCGCCCAGATCTTCGAAGCCATTGGCCTGCAGAAGGACTTCATCGAGAAGTACTTCACCGGTACGCCGTCGAACGTCGAAGGTATCGGTGTTTTCGAAGTGGCTGAAGAAGCCATTCGCCTGCATACCGAAGCCTTCTCCGCCGATCCGGTGCTGACCAACATGCTCGATGCCGGTGGCGAATACGCCTACCGTATTCGTGGTGAAGATCACACCTGGACGCCGGATTCGATCGCCAAGTTGCAGCACGCAACGCGTTCGGGCAAGTCCGAGACCTACAAGGAATACGCTGCGCTGATCAACGATCAGACCAAGCGTCACCTGACGCTGCGCGGCCTGTTCGAGTTCAAGCCGCAAGGCACGGCCATTCCGCTGGAAGAAGTCGAGTCGGCCAAGGAAATCGTCAAGCGCTTTGCGACTGGCGCGATGTCCCTCGGCTCGATCTCGACCGAAGCCCACACCACGCTGGCCCTGGCGATGAACCGCATCGGCGGCAAGTCCAACACCGGCGAAGGTGGTGAGGATGCCAAGCGCTTCGCGCCGGTCAAGGCCGGTACCATGCTGTCCGAAATCATCGGTGCCGGTCGTATCGAGCGTGACATCGAGATGAAGGAAGGCGATTCGCTGCGTTCCGCCATCAAGCAGGTCGCTTCCGGTCGTTTCGGTGTCACCACCGAGTATCTGGTCAATGCCGACCAGATCCAGATCAAGATGGCGCAAGGCGCCAAGCCGGGTGAAGGCGGCCAGTTGCCGGGTCACAAGGTTTCCGAATACATCGGTTTCCTGCGTCACTCGGTACCGGGCGTCGGCCTGATTTCGCCGCCGCCGCACCATGACATCTACTCCATCGAAGACTTGGCGCAACTGATTCACGATCTGAAGAACGCCAATTCGCGTGCTTCGATCTCGGTCAAGCTGGTCTCCGAAGTCGGTGTCGGTACCGTCGCTGCCGGTGTTGCCAAGGCCAAGGCCGATCACGTCGTGATCGCCGGCTTCGATGGCGGTACCGGTGCCTCGCCGCAATCCTCGATCAAGCATGCCGGTACGCCGTGGGAACTCGGCCTGGCCGAAACCCAGCAGACCCTGGTGCTGAACCGCCTGCGTTCGCGCATCCGTGTCCAGGTCGATGGTCAGCTGAAGACCGGTCGCGACGTCGTCATCGGCGCGCTGCTCGGCGCTGACGAGTTCGGTTTCGCCACGGCGCCGCTGGTCGTCGAAGGCTGCATCATGATGCGCAAGTGCCATCTGAATACCTGTCCGGTCGGCGTCGCCACCCAGGATCCGGAACTGCGCAAGCGTTTTACCGGCCAGCCGGAACACGTCGTCAATTACTTCTTCTTCGTCGCCGACGAAGTCCGTGAAATCATGGCGCAACTGGGTATCCGCAAGTTCGACGATCTCGTCGGCCGTGCCGACCTGCTCGACATGCGTGCCGGTATCGAACACTGGAAGGCCAAGGGTCTCGATTTCTCCAAGATCTTCTTCCAGCCAGCCGTTCCGGCCGAAGTGCCGCGTCGTCATACCGAAGTGCAGGATCACGGTCTGGCCAAGGCACTCGACCACAAGCTGATCGAGCAAGCCAAGCCGGCCCTCGAGAAGGGGCAAAAGGTCCAGATCGAAACCTCAATCATCAACGTTAACCGTACCTGCGGCACGATGTTGTCGGGTGAGGTTGCCAAGCGCTATGGCAACGCCGGCCTGCCGGACGACACCATTCACGTCAAGCTGACCGGCACTGCCGGCCAGGCCTTCGGTGCCTTCCTGGCCCGTGGCGTGACGCTCGAATTGACTGGCGAAGGCAACGACTACGTCGGCAAGGGTCTGTCGGGCGGTCGCATCATCATCAAGCCGAGTGCCGATTTCCGTGGCAACACGCAGGAAAACATCATCGTCGGCAACACCGTCATGTACGGTGCGACCGATGGCGAGGCCTTCCTGGCCGGTGTCGGTGGCGAGCGTTTTGCGGTTCGTAATTCCGGTGCTACGGCTGTCGTCGAAGGCGTCGGTGATCACGGTTGTGAATACATGACCGGCGGTACTGTGGTCGTGCTCGGCATGACCGGTCGCAACTTCGCCGCCGGCATGTCGGGTGGCATTGCCTACGTGCTGGACGAGGATGGCAGCTTCAAGCAGCGTGCCAACCTGGCCCAGGTAGCGCTTGAGAAAGTGCTGCCGGCCAGCCGCCACGCTGCCGGCGAACCGCTGCACCGCGATCTGGCCGACGAAACCCAGCTCAAGGAGTTGGTGACCCGTCACGCCGAATACACCGGCAGCGCCACCGCCAAGGCCATTCTCGCCGACTGGGATACCTATCGCGAGAAGTTCGTCAAAGTCTATCCGCACGAATACAAGCGGGCGCTCACCGAGATGGCCGCTGCTGCACAGAAGGAGGCCGCATAATGGGCAAGCCGACTGGTTTCATGGAATTCGAGCGTCTCTCCGAGTCGTACGACCCGGTTGAGCAGCGCCTGAAGCACTACAAGGAGTTCGTTCATACCCTGAACGACGAGGATGCCAAGACCCAGGGCGCGCGCTGCATGGACTGCGGCATTCCGTTCTGCAACAACGGCTGCCCGGTAAACAACATCATTCCGGACTGGAATGACCTGGTTTACCGTGGCAACTGGAAGCAGGCGCTGGATGTGCTGCACTCCACCAACAACTTCCCCGATTTCACCGGCCGTATCTGTCCGGCGCCTTGCGAAGCTGCCTGTACGCTGGGCATCAACGCGGCTCCGGTGGGTATCAAGTCGATCGAGCATTTCATCATCGACAAGGGTTGGGAAATGGGTTGGGTCGTGCCGCAGCCGCCGAAGTCGAAGACCGGCAAGAAGGTCGCCGTGGTCGGCTCCGGCCCGGCCGGTCTGGCTGCGGCCCAGCAGCTGGCTCGGGTCGGTCATGCCGTGACGGTGTTCGAGAAGAGCGATCGCATCGGTGGCTTGCTGGGCTACGGTATCCCTGACTTCAAGCTGGAAAAGACGGTGATCGATCGCCGTGTTGCGCAGATGGAAGCCGAAGGCGTCACCTTCAAGACCAAGGTGGTGGTGGGCAATAAGGACGTACCGGCCGGCATCAACAACGATGCGACCAGTTTCGTTTCCGCCGACCAGCTGGCCAAGGAATTCGATGCCGTGGTCCTCGCTGCCGGTTCCGAAGTGCCGCGCGATCTGCCGGTGCCGGGCCGCGAGTTGAAGGGTATCTACGCCGCGCTGGAATTCCTCATTCCGCAGAACAAGGAAGTCCAGCAGGGCAAGGCCAACCCGATCAACGTCAAGGGCAAGCACGTCATCGTCATTGGCGGTGGTGATACCGGTTCCGACTGCGTTGGCACCTCCAATCGTCATGGCGCTGCTTCGGTCACCCAGTTCGAACTGATGCCGATGCCGCCGGAACAGGAAAATAAGGCGCTGACCTGGCCGTACTGGCCGTACAAGCTGCGCACTTCCTCTTCGCACGACGAAGGTTGCAGCCGCGATTTTGCCGTCGCCACCAAGAAGTTCATCGACGATGGCAAGGGCAACGTCAAGGCGCTGGTTGCCGTGCGTGTCGAATGGAAGGACGGCAAGATGAGCGAAGTCGCCGGTTCGGAATTCGAGTTGCCGTGCGACAACGCTTTCCTGGCCATGGGTTTCACCAACCCGGTCGGCGGTCTGCTCGAAGCCTTCGGCGTCGACAAGGACAACCGTGGCAATGCCAAGGCAACGACCGATGGCGAAGGCTGCTACAAGACCAATGTCGCCAAGGTGTTCGCCGCCGGTGACGTTCGTCGCGGCCAGTCGCTGGTCGTCTGGGCGATCCGCGAAGGCCGCCAGGCGGCTCGTGAAGTCGATGTCTTCCTGACGGGTTCGACGACGCTGCCGCGCTAAGCCGTATCGCCTGAAAAAGCCCCGTCGGCAGAAATGCCGGCGGGGCTTTTTATTTGTCCGTTCGTCGTCCCGCCGCGCTTGATTCGAACTACCCGCTTTCCACCCAGTCTTACAACCAGGAACGGGATGCTGGTCGCAGGAAAGGAGCCGGATCATGCGCAAGCTCATCTCACTCAATCCAACGGTGCGCTGCCTTGGCGTGGCGTCGGCGCTGGGTGCCCCCTTCGCGGGTTGCGAGGAGGCGCCCGCCCGGCTGGCCGAGGCGGGGCTGGCCAATGTCTTGCGCCATAACGGGCTGGATGCCGCCTGGCAAAACCTGGTGGTGCCCGACGGGCTGGACTGCTTGTTACGCGATCTGGCCGACGCTGCCGAGCTGGCCATCAAGCGCGGCGATCATCTGCTGATTGTCGGTGGCGACCATGCCCAGGCCGCCGGGGTGTGGCGCGGCATTGGCCGGGCCTTGGGGCAGGCGCCGGGCCTGATCTGGATCGATGCCCATCTCGATGCCCATCTCGATGCCCATACGCCGGCAAGCAGCCCGAGCGGTAACCGCCACGGCATGCCGCTGGCTGCGCTTCTGGACCAGGGCGAGCCGGCCATGGTGGCGGTTGCCGGGCCGCCGCTCGATCCGGCCCGGACTGCCCTGATCGGTGCGCGCAGTTATGAGACCGCCGAACTCGAGCGCCTGCAGGCCCTGGGGGTTCGTATCTTTCCGATGAGCGAGGTCGCGGAACGCGGCTTGGCGGCGGTGTTTGCCGAGGCCAGGCAGCGGGTCGAGGGCGGCCCCTGGGGGATCAGCCTCGATGTCGATGCCCTCGATCCAGCGGCGGCACCCGGCGTGTCGATCCCGGCCGATGCAGGTCTTTGGCCGCATGACCTGGCGCAAGCCTGGTATGGCGTGCTGCGCGAGCGTAATTTCGTCGCCCTGGAGATCGCCGAGTACAACCCGCGGCGCGATGTGGCCGGGCGCACCGCTGCCGCAATCGGGATGTTGCTCGATGCCATTTCTTCGCCCGATGCCCGGACGCTGCGCCGCTGGGAAGATGGCTTCGCCGCCCGCAACTACGCCCCTTTGCCGGTGATGCTGGAAAGCGGTGCCGGCTGCTGGTTGAAGGATATCGACGGCCGGCCTTACCTGGACCTGATGTCGGCGTACTCGGCCAACAGTTTTGGCCATGCCCACCCCCGTCTGCTCGCCGCCCTGAGCGCACAGGCCGGCCAACTGGCGGTCACTTCGCGGGCCTATTACAACCGCCGCCTGCCGCAATTCGTGCGTCGGCTGGCGCTGTTGACCGGTTATGAACGGGTACTGCCGGTCAATACCGGCCTGGAGGCGGTTGAAACGGCGCTCAAGGCGGCGCGTAAATGGGCTTACCGGCTCAAGGGCGTCCCCGCGGACTGCGCCGAGATCATCGCTTGCGATGGCAATTTTCACGGTCGTTCGATCGCCATCGTCGGCTTGTCGACCGAACCTTCTTATCGCGATGGCTTCGGACCTTTCCCGCCGGGCCTGAAGCGCATTCCCTATGCCGACCCCGCCGCCCTCGAAGCCGCCATTACGCCGTACACGGCGGCCTTTCTGGTCGAGCCCGTCCAGGGCGAAGGCGGCATCATCGTGCCGCCTGCCGGCTACCTGGCAAGTTGTGCGGCGATTTGCCGGCGTCACAACGTGCTGTTGATTGCCGACGAGGTGCAAACCGGACTCGGCCGAACCGGCCGTTTGCTGGCCAGCCAGCATGACGGTGTGCGCCCGGATGGCGTGATCCTGGGCAAGGCATTGGGCGGCGGTTTGCTGCCGGTGGCGGCATTTCTGGCCGATGAGGCGGTCATGCAAGTGTTCGCGCCAGGCGACCATGGCTCGACCTTTGGCGGCAATCCGCTGGCCTGCAGCGTCGCCATGGCGGCGCTCGATATTCTTGAAGAAGAAGGCCTGATCGAAAAATCTGCCACGCTGGGCGAACTTTTACTCGCCCGGCTACACCAACTGGCAGAAGGGAGCGATGTGATCCGGGCGGTTCGCGGTCGTGGGCTGCTGGCCGGGATAGAACTCGATCCGGAACGATTGGATGCACGCCAGTTGGCAGTCGGTCTGCTCGATCACGGGGTGCTGAGCAAGGATACGCACGACACGGTATTGCGTATCGCCCCGCCGCTGATCATCTCGCCTGCCGAGCTGGAGTGGGGCATGGATCGCATCGCCGAAGCCGTAAGCAGTTTGTGTCGCCACCCCCGCAGGGCGGCCTGAACTGAAAGGGAAGGCAGGACGTCTACGGGGCAGGGAGAGTAGCCAGGTCGTTGCATTACCACGCGAAGGAGCCGGACATGTCGATTTTCGCCCGCTATCAGAGCCGCTACGAGGCGCTTCAGGAAGAAGAACTGTCGATTCAGGAATATCTCGACATTTGCAAAAACGATCCGACCGCCTACGCCAGTGTCGCCGAACGCATGTTGCTGGCGATCGGCGAGCCGGAACTGGTCGATACCCGTACCGACCCCCGGCTGTCGCGCATCTTTGCCAACAAGATGCTCAAGCTCTACCCGGCCTTCCGCGAGTTTTACGGCATGGAGGAGGTGATCGAGCACATCGTTTCCTACTTCCGCCATGCGGCGCAGGGGCTGGAGGAAAAGAAGCAGATCCTCTACCTGCTGGGGCCGGTGGGCGGCGGCAAGTCCTCGCTGGCCGAGCGTCTGAAATACCTGATCGAGAAGGTTCCGTTCTATGCGATCAAAGGCTCGCCGGTGCATGAGTCGCCTCTCGGCCTGTTCAGCGTCAATGAGGATGGGCCGATCCTCGAGGAGGACTACGGCATTCCCCGGCGCTACCTGGGGACGATCATGAGTCCGTGGGCCGTCAAGCGGCTGCAGGAATTCGGCGGCGACATCAGCCGCTTCCGCGTCGTCAAGCTGCGCCCCTCGGTGCTGTCGCAGATCGCCGTTTCGAAGACGGAGCCGGGCGACGAAAATAACCAGGACATCTCCTCGCTGGTCGGCAAGATCGATATCAGCAAGCTGGAAACCTACTCGCAGAACGATCCGGATGCGTATTCCTACTCCGGCGGGCTGTGCCTGGCCAATCGCGGCGTGCTCGAATTCGTCGAAATGTTCAAGGCGCCGATCAAGGTGCTGCACCCCTTGCTGACCGCCACCCAGGAACAGAACTACAAGGGGACCGAAGGCTTCGGTGCGATTCCCTTCGACGGCCTGGTGCTGGCGCATTCGAACGAGGCGGAGTGGCAGACCTTCAAGAACAACCGCAACAACGAGGCCTTTCTCGACCGTATCTACATCGTCAAGGTGCCGTATTGCCTGCGTGTCACCGACGAGATGCACATCTACGAAAAGCTGCTGATCAATTCCTCGCTGGCCAAGGCGCCGTGCGCCCCGGATACCTTGCGCATGCTGGCCGAGTTCTCGGTGCTGTCGCGCCTGAAAGAGCCGGACAACTCCAGCATCTACAGCAAGATGCGCGTCTACGACGGCGAGAACCTCAAGGACACCGACCCCAAGGCCAAAAGTTACCAGGAATACCGCGATTTCGCCGGGGTTGATGAGGGGATGAACGGCTTGTCGACCCGCTTCGCCTTCAAGATCCTGTCACGGGTGTTTAACTTCGATCACCGCGAGGTGGCGGCCAATCCGGTGCACCTGATGTACGTGCTCGAACAGCAGATCGAGCAGGAGCAGTACCCACCGGAAATCGAGGACCGCTACCTGCGCCAGTTGAAGGAATTCCTCAGTCCGCACTACGCCGAGTTCATCGGCAAGGAAATTCAGACCGCCTATCTGGAGAGCTATTCCGAATATGGCCAGAACATTTTCGACCGCTACGTCACCTATGCCGATTTCTGGATCCAGGACCAGGAGTTTCGCGATCCGAATACCGGCGAAATGCTCGATCGCGGTGCCCTCAACGACGAGTTGGAGAAAATCGAGAAGCCGGCCGGCATCAGCAATCCCAAGGATTTCCGCAACGAGGTGGTGAACTTCGTGCTGCGGGCAAGGGCCAAGCACGATGGCAAGAATCCTTCCTGGACCAGTTACGAGAAGTTGCGGGCGGTGATCGAGAAGAAGATGTTCTCGAATACCGAAGAACTGCTGCCGGTGATTTCCTTCAACACCAAGGCCAGTGCCGACGAGCAGAAGAAGCACCAGGACTTTGTCGTTTTTTTTATTAATACGGGCTACACCGAGAAACAGGTACGGCTGCTCTGCGAGTGGTACCTGCGCGTCCGCAAGTCATCGTGACAGGTCACGGGCGGGCTTCGGCCCGTCCGCCATGGGAGGTTCAGCATGACGGTACGCATTGTCGACCGGCGGCAGGACAGCAGGAACAAGAGCTCGATCAACCGGGGCCGCTTCATTCGCCGCTTCAAGGGACAGATCCGCCAGGCGGTGGCCGACGCCATCGCCAAGCGCGGTATCCGCGACCTGGAGAGCGGAGAGAAGATCGGTATTCCCGGTCGCGATATTTCCGAGCCGCAATTTCATCATGGCCAGGGCGGTGTGCGCGAACGGGTGCATCCCGGTAACGACCGTTTTGCCCAGGGCGATGAAATGTCCCGCCCGCCCTCCGGTGGCCAGGGGCAGGGCAGTGGCAAGGCCAGCCCGGACGGCGAGGGGATGGACGACTTTGTCTTCACCCTGACCCGCGACGAGTTTCTCGACATCTTTTTCGACGAGTTGGCGTTGCCCAACCTGGTCAAGCGCCAACTGGCCCGGATCGACGAATTCAAACGCATGCGGGCCGGCTATACCCAGAACGGCGTGCCGACCAACATCAACCTGGTCCGCACCATGCGCGGCGCGGCCGGGCGGCGGGTCGCCATCGGCGGTCCGTATGCGGCACGCTTGCGCCGCCTGCAAGCCGAACTGGAGTCGGCGCTCGACCAGGTGCCGCCCGATGCCGAAGAGGTTGACCGCCTGCAGCGGGAGATTGCCTGCCTCAAGGCGCAGCGCGAGGCGATCCCCTTCATCGACCCCTTCGACCTGCGCTACAGCAACCGCATCCGCGTGCCGCAACCGTCGACCCAGGCGGTGATGTTCTGCCTGATGGACGTTTCCGGGTCGATGGACGAAGGCAAGAAGCAGATGGCCAAGCGCTTCTTCATGCTGCTTTACCTCTTTCTCAACCGCAATTACGAACATATCGAGGTGGTCTTCATCCGCCATCACACCTCGGCCGAGGAGGTCGACGAAGACAATTTCTTTCACTCTCGGGAGACCGGCGGCACCATCGTTTCCAGCGCTTTGAAGCTGATGGTTCAGATCATCAGTGAACGATATTCAAGTCACGCCTGGAACATCTACGGCGCCCAGGCTTCGGATGGCGACAACTGGAACGACGATTCGCCGGTCTGTCGCAAGCTGCTGGCCGAATCGATCCTGCCGCTGGTGCAGTATTTCGCCTATATCGAGATCACCGAGGGCGAACCGCAGAATCTCTGGCACGAATACCAGGCCTTGGCCGGCAGCCAGGGCGGCCTCTTCGCCCAGCAGCGCATCGCCGGCCCGGCCGACATCTACCCGGTCTTCCGCGAACTGTTCAGAAAGCGCCTGGTATGACCAAGAAACGCTCCCAACTGATCGCCGAAGGTTCGGACTGGACGCTCGAAGCCATCGCCAAGTACGACGCCGAAATCGGCCGCATCGCCCGCAACTACGGCCTCGACTGCTATCGCCATCAACTTGAGATCATCACCGCCGAGCAGATGATGGATGCCTACGCCGCCATCGGCATGCCGGTCTATTACCACCACTGGTCGTTCGGCAAGCATTTCCTGGAAACCGAGAACCGCTACAAGCGCGGCCAGATGGGGCTGGCCTACGAGATCGTCATCAACTCCGATCCGTGCATTGCCTACCTGATGGAGGAAAACACCCTGACCATGCAGGCGCTGGTCATCGCCCACGCCGCCTACGGCCACAACTCCTTCTTCAAGGGCAACCACATGTTCAAGCAGTGGACCAGCGCCGACGCCATCGTCGATTACCTGGTCTTTGCCCGCAACTACATTGCCGAATGCGAGGAACGGCATGGCGTCGATGCCGTCGAGAGCCTGATCGACGCCTGCCATGCCTTGTCCAATCTCGGTGTCGACCGCTACAAGCGCTCGCCGCCGCTCTCGTTGCTCAAGGAAAAGGCGCGCCAGCAGGAGCGCGAGGCCTATTTGCAGGCCCAGGTCAACGACTTGTGGCGGACCTTGCCGCGGCGCGACCTGGTGGTCGAGGAAGCCGAGGAGCGACGCTTCCCGGCCGAGCCGGAAGAAAACCTGCTCTATTTCGTCGAAAAGAATGCGCCGCTGCTCGAACCCTGGCAGCGCGAAGTCATCCGTATCGTGCGCAAGATCGGCCAGTATTTCTATCCGCAACGCCAGACGCAGGTCATGAACGAAGGCTGGGCGACCTTCTGGCACTACACCCTGCTCAATACCCTGTACGACGAGGGCAAGGTCAACGACGGCTTCATGCTGGAATTCCTGCAGTCGCATACCAACGTGATTTACCAGCCGCCGTACAACAGCAACTGGTACTCCGGCATCAATCCCTACGCCCTCGGTTTTGCCATGTGGCAGGACATCCGCCGCATCTGCGAGCGGCCGGACGACGAGGACCGCGAATGGTTTCCCGACATTGCCGGCAGCGACTGGCGGGAGACCTTCGACTTCGCGATGCGCAATTTCAAGGACGAGAGCTTCATCGCCCAGTACCTGTCGCCGCGGCTGATGCGGGAATTCCGCCTGTTCGCCGTGCTCGACGACGACAGCAAGCCGAACCTCAAGGTCGATGCCATTCACAATACCCAGGGCTATCGGACCCTGCGCCAGAAACTGGCCGAGCAGTACAACCTGGGCAGCAGCGATCCCAACATCCAGGTCTGGAACGTCGACCTGCGCGGCGACCGCGCCCTGACGCTGCGCCATTTTGCCCACCAGCGGCGGCCGCTGGCCGACTCCAGCCTGGTTGTGCTGGAGCATATGGCCAGCCTGTGGGGCTTCAACGTCCGCCTCGAACACCAGGCGCTCAACGGCGATTGGGTGCTGCTCGCCGAGCGGAAAACGGAGCGCCGCCGCCGCGCCTGATACCGGCTATCCTCTTTTCGCCCGAGTGCTTCGACAGCCCGCCACAATCGTGTGAAAATGTTGGGCAATTACAGGGGAGAGGAAGATGTCAGCTGAATTGCAAACTGCCATGCAAGTTACCGCACCATCCGGGGCACTCGACGGCCACATGTTGCTGATCCTGGGCATCATGGTGTGCGCCGGCGTTCTCGGTGGCCTGGCCAATTTCTTCCTTGCCGACCGGCAGGGGCCGCCGAATCGCCATGACTGGATCAAGTACCCGGTACTGGGCGTCGTCGCCGCCCTGACCGTGCCGCTCTTCCTCAACATGATTTCCAGCACCCTGCTCGAAGGGGCGCGGACCAAGCCGGTCGATTTCTATACCTTTGCCGGCTTCTGCCTGATCTACGTCGTCGCTTCGCGGCGCCTGCTGGAGAATGTCGCCCAGCGTCTGATCGGGCAGCTCGACCACGTCAAGCGCGAACTCGGCCAGATCAAGCAGCATCAACAGGCTGAGCCGGTTGTCCTGCCGTCCCGCGAAGAGTCGGTGCGGGTGGTCGAGGACAAGGAGGAGCCGCGTGAAGTCCTGTCATATAACGATGTTGAAATCCTGCGGGCGTTGGCCGAAGAAAGTTTCGTCTATGGCAACCTCGCCGCAATTTGTGACCGTACCGGCCTGGCGCGCGATTTCGTCAGCCAGCGCCTGACGGTGATGAAGAACATGGGCGTCATCGAAACCCGGATCAACGACAAGAATGTCCTGCACTGGGGGGTTTCCGGCCGCGGCAAGGCCGTGCTCGGCGAAATCCTCTCCGGCCAGGAAGACAAGAAGCTCGCCTGAAACCCGCCGGCAGGCTGCCGGCGTCAACCTGAAGCCTAAAACATGAATATCGTCATCCTCGCTGCCGGCCAAGGCAAGCGCATGCATTCCAATCTCCCGAAGGTGCTGCATCCGGTGGCCGGCAAGGCCCTGGCGCAACATGTGATCGATACGGCGCGGACGCTGGCGCCGGAAAAGCTGATCGTCGTCTACGGCCATGGCGGCGACATCGTCCGCGCCACGCTTGATGCGGCCGATCTCGGCTGGGCCGAGCAGGCCCAGCAACTGGGTACCGGCCATGCCGTGGCGCAAGCCATTCCCCTGCTCGGCGACGCCGCCCAGACCCTGGTGCTCTACGGCGACGTGCCGCTGACCACCGCGAATACGTTGAAGCGCCTGCTGCAGGCGGGCAAGGACGGCCTTTCCATCCTCACCGTCGATCTCGACAATCCGACCGGCTACGGACGCATCGTCCGCGATGCCGACGGCAAGGTGCAGCGCATCGTCGAAGAAAAGGATGCCAGCGTCGGCGAAAAGAACCTGCGCGAGGTCAATACCGGCATCATGGCCATGCCGACGGCCCGCCTGGCCGACTGGCTGGGCAAGTTGAAGAACGACAATGCCCAGGGCGAGTACTACCTGACCGACATCGTCGCGCTGGCCGTGGCCGAGGGCCTGCCGGTGCGCACCGCCCAGCCGGAAGGCGAATGGGAAGTGCTCGGCGTCAACAGCAAGGTGCAACTCGCCGAACTGGAGCGCCAGCATCAGCGCAACCTGGCCGACCAGTTGCTGGTCGCCGGTGTCCGCCTGGCCGACCCGGCCCGTATCGACATCCGCGGCAGCCTGAAGCACGGCCGCGATGTGGCGATCGACGTCGGTTGCGTCTTCGAAGGCCAGGTCGAACTGGGCGATGCCGTCGAGGTCGGTCCTTACTGCGTGCTGAAGAACGTCACGCTGGCGCCCCGACGGGTCCACGGTGTGGGTCGTGCCGCGGCAGAGGCCCATGCTATTGACTTGCTCGGCCGGTTCGGGCTGGCTGACAAGGCCCACGAGTACCCCGATCGATGCTCGGGCGGCCAGCAACAACGCGCCGCCATCGTGCGGGCGCTCATGACCGAACCCG
>DAIMCQ010000001.1:0-48845 GCA_036726285.1 Azonexus sp. | reverse complement strand
GAGATCAGCGAAATGAAGGAAATAAAATGGTTGCGACGCTTGGCGCGGGTGTAGCGCAAGCCGATCAGCAGTTCATAGGGCAGAGCCATGCTGGGAGGAAATCCGGGGAAAACCGCTATGGTACACTCAAGCGCTTTTTCGACGGCTGCCGGCCTGGATTCCTGTGCATCTCACCCTGCTTGTCCCCGAACTGATCTGGCCCGAGCCTGCCGACCAATTCACCCTTGGCAAGCTCTCGTTGCCCGGACTCGAATGGTTGCTGGCTCGCGCCCGCATCGAACAAGGCCCGCGCCAGGCCTTTGAAAACTCGCTGGCCGGCTGCCTCGGTCTCGACACCGCGCCGTTCGGGCCGCTCCGCCTGCTTGGCGAAGGCTGCGACGACGCCCGAGACGGCCACTGGCTATGCGCCGACCCGGTGCATCTGCGCTTTCATCACGAACGTATCGTGCTCGCCGACGCCGGCGCCTTCGAACTGTCGGATGAAGAAGCCCGACAGATCACAGCCGCGCTCAATGTCGAATTCGCCGACATCGGTCACTTCCTTGTTGCCGACGCCCGCCGCTGGTATCTGCGCCTGCACACCCCGGTCGAGCATCGCGTCGATCCCCTGTCCAGTGTCGCCGGGCGCCGTATCGACGACGAACTGCCCCAGGGCGACTCGACGCTGACCCGCTGGCTCAATGAAGTCCAGATGTTCCTGCATGGCCACCCGGTCAACGATCAGCGGCAGGCCGCAGGCAAGCCGATCATCAACAGCCTGTGGCTATGGGGTGGCGGCGCACTGCCGACCTCCCTGAACAGCCGCTTCAGCGGCGTGTGGAGCAGCAATCCGCTGGCTGCCGGGCTGGCCTCGGCCGGCGCCATGCCGCTGCATGCCGTGCCGGGCAAGCTCGCTGATTTTCTGCCCCAAGCCGGCGACAAGCCGCTCGTCATCCTCGATGCGCTCCTGCCGCGCGTGCTTTACGAAGACGGCGAAGGCTGGCGCAACACCCTAGAACAACTCGACGCCGACTGGTTTGCGCCACTCGGCAAGGCATTGGGCAGCAGGATTCAAAGCATCGACTTGATCGCCCCAACCATCTTCGGCGAATTGCGCTGCACGCTAAGCGCCGGCGATCGCTGGAAATTCTGGAAGCGCGCCCGGCCACTCCCCGACCTCGCACTGCAACTCGCCGAGCAAGCCCAACCATGACCCGCATCGTGACCCGTTCCGTCCCGCAACGTACCGCCTGGCAACTGGAAAAACAGGGCCTGCACCCGCTGCTCGCCCGCCTCTACGCCGCCCGCGGCGTGCAGGACAAGGCCGAACTCGACTACGAGCTGAAATCGCTGATCCCGCCGACGGCCCTGACCCACGCCGCCGATGCCGCACAGATCCTGGCCGACGCCATCGAGGCCGAAGCTCGCCTGCTGATCATCGGGGACTACGACTGCGATGGCGCGACGGCAACCGCCGTCGGCATGCGCGCCCTGAAGGCGCTGGGTGCCGATGTCAGCTTCCTGCTGCCCGACCGTTTCAAGCTCGGCTACGGCCTGTCGCCGCAGATCGTCGATGTCGCGGCACAACAGTCGCCCGACCTGATCATCACCGTCGACAACGGCATCGCCAGTCTGGAAGGCGTCGCCCGCGCCCGCGAACTGGGCATTGCGACGCTGATCACCGACCATCACCTGCCGGGCGAAGCCTTGCCGGATGCCGATTGCATCGTCAATCCCAACCAGCCGGGCTGCGACTTCCCTTCGAAGTGCATCGCCGGGGTCGGCGTGATGTTCTACGTCATGCTCGCCCTGCGTGCCGAATTGCGCCAACGCGGTTTTTTCAATGCACATCCGGAACCCAATTTCGCCGACCTGCTCGACCTGGTCGCGCTGGGTACGGTGGCCGACGTCGTCAAGCTCGACCGCAACAACCGCATCCTGGTCAGCCAGGGCCTCAAACGCATGCGCGCCGGCCGCCTGCAAGTCGGCCTCGCCGCCCTGTTCAAGGCGACCAGCCGCGACCCGAAGCGCGCCTCGGCCTTCGATCTCGGCTTCCTGATCGGGCCCCGTCTGAATGCCGCCGGCCGCCTGGCCGACATGCGTCTGGGGGTCGAGTGTCTGCTTACCGACGACCCGGCTCGCGCCCTGCAAATTGCCCAGGAACTCGACGCGCTCAACCGCGAACGCCGCGAAATCGAATCGGACATGCAGGAACAGGCGCTGGTCCTGCTCGAAGCCATGGACGTCAACGACCCGGCGGCCGGCGTCGCGCTGTTCGAGCCC
Organism: Azonexus sp.; assembly: GCA_036726285.1. Classification (GTDB taxonomy): domain Bacteria; phylum Pseudomonadota; class Gammaproteobacteria; order Burkholderiales; family Rhodocyclaceae; genus Azonexus. The sequence goes on along the minus strand of DAIMCQ010000001.1, from coordinate 46,583 downwards.
AGTTGGCACGAAGGCGTGGTCGGCATCCTCGCCTCGCGCATCAAGGAAAAGCTGCATCGTCCGGTCTTTGCCTTTGCACCGAGCGAAGGCGGCATCATCAAGGGCTCGGGCCGCTCAATCCCCGGGCTGCACCTGCGCGATGCGCTCGATCTCGTCGCCAAACGCGCCCCCGGCCTGCTCGTCCGTTTTGGCGGCCATGCCATGGCGGCCGGTGCCACCCTGCGCGAGGATGATTTCGAACAGTTTCGCCAGCTCTTCGCCGACGTTGCCAGCGAACTACTGGCACCGGCCGACCTGACCCGCACGCTGGAAACCGACGGCGCGCTGGAGGGCAGCTATTTCTCGCTGGAAACCGCCCGTCTGCTGGAAAACGAAGTCTGGGGGCAAGGCTTTCCCGCCCCGCTGTTCATCGACGACTTCGAGGTCGAGCAGCAACGCGTGCTCAAGGAAAAACATCTGAAGCTGCGCCTGCGCAAGGGCAATACCCGCATCGACGCCATTCAGTTCAACTTCAGCAAACAGCCGGGCAACACCACCCGTGCCGCCTACCGGCTATCGATCAACGAGTACATGGGCGTCGAGACCACCCAACTGATGGTCGAACACCTGGAATAAGCCAAGCTCGGCCTAGCCCGGGCCAATCGCCGCCCCGTCGACCGGGTCTGCCGTACGGCGCGCCCTCGCTTGGCCCCCAGCGAGGCTTTCGGTATTGCAGCGAACTGCTGCCCCTCCCTTCCGCCCTCAGTTCGACTTCGCCGGCCCGCGACTTGATAACTGCCGTCCCCAGCCGCCCAAGGTCATCCGGCGCACATTCCACTGTCCGGGCCAGCAGACATTGCACGGCCAGGCAGGCAGATATTCATCAGCAATCCGCCCTGGCGGTTCACCGAACTGCGCCCCGAAACGAGTCAAATCACCAGGCAAGCCTAACCAGCAGCGAACGAATATCGCTGACGGACAACGCAATATCGGGGAACCCATCCCCCTGACCGTCAAGCCAGCTTGAGCCCTCCTTCGGACGACAGGCTTTGCACGCCCACCGCTTTGATCGGATGCTTTTTCAGGGCGGATGACAACAAAAATACGCCACCGCTCCTCTGGCCTTCGATAAAAAGCAATCGCCACCCCGTTTTTTTGGGGCTTTTATGATTTGCCTCAATTTTTTCGAAGCGGATATTTGACAAACGCCACGCCCAAAACTCTAATAGCTCGCCGACATAATCCGATCACAATCAAGCACCAACAGTCATGCTCTTGCCACACTGCTCACCAATAATCGGGACCAACTTGATAGTAAAGCCGCAACAAATACAGGCATGACGATTGCTTCGCATTAGCATCGCTTAAGGAGAAAACCATGGCCAGCCAGCATCCATTGATGACCAACGCGAGCAACGAATTGCGCCTGGAGATGCCTAGCCGCCTGGATTTCGATGCCGCCCGAAAATTGATTGCCCAGGCCACGCAAGTTCCCCGCTGCGCAAGCCACACAAAACTGTGTCTCGATTTCAGGAAAACCCTGCACCTCGACACCGCTGGCTTGGGCAGCCTGCTGGTGATTGCTGAACATTTTGGTGCAGAAACCTTGATCCAGATCGAAGGCGCCGCCGGCATGGTGCGCCAACTGCTGGAGATGGCCTGCCTCGACCTGGCGCCGGCCGGCCCGGGAAGCAGGCCGGCAAGGCAAGCCCGCTTTCAACTGACCTGAAAGCAGGCGCGGGCAAGCCAGGCTAGTAACGCACCCCGGGCGGCGGGGTAAACGAATCCAGAGCGTGCACATACGCGGCGCGCGCAAAGGCGCTGGGATCGGGCGAGTTCTGCTGGCTCATCGAGCCCTTCAATTGCGCCAGCGAAACATATTCCCGCGTCGCCATCCAGTGCGTGATGCCGTCGAGAACTTCCATCAGCACCTGCGGGCCGCGCTGGAGCACGGCGCTGGCCAGATGCACCACATCGGCGCCGGCCAGCAGCATCTTCAAGGCATCGACCGCAGTGTGCACGCCACCGGTCGCCGCCAGGCTCAGACCGGTTCGTCCGCGCAGGATGGCGACCCAGCGCATGGTCAGCAACACATCGGCGGAACTGGAAAGCTGCACGCGGTCAACCACGCTCAGCGTATCGAGATCGATATCCGGCTGGAAAAACCGGTTGAACAAGGAAACGCCGGCCGCCCCCGCCGTCTCAACCTGGTGCACGAAATGCGGCAAGGATGAGAAGAACGGCGACAACTTCATGCTGACCGGAATCGTCACCACCTGCCGCAACTCCCGAAGCAGGGAAATGTAGTGATCTTCCAGCGCCTCCCCCGACAAGCCGGGGTCGCCCGGCATGTACCAGGCATTGAGTTCCAGGGCATCCGCCCCGGCAGCCTGCATTTCCCGCCCCAGCTCGACCCAGCCGTTGAGCGACGAGCCGTTGAGGCTGGCCACCACCGGAATCGACAGCCGCTGTTTAAGGCGGCCGATCTGCTCCAGGTAACTGTCCAGACGGCTCTGGTAATGCTCGGCCGCCGGCAGGTGACCGGCCGCCTCGCCGAAGGCGTCGGGATGAACCAGGAAACGGTCGATCATCTGCTCGTCGTTACGGACATCCTCCTCGAACAGGGAGTGCATGACGATGGCCGCCGCGCCGGCGTCCTCCAGATGCAGCACCGGATCGAGCCGGTGGCTGAGCGGGGTGGATGACGGGACGAGCGGGTTTTTCAGCTTCAGGCCGAGATAGTTTGTGCTCAGGTCAGGCATTTTTGTCTCCGTTCTCTTCGGCGCGGGCCGCCGCTTGTTCCTCGATCGCCGTTTCCGGCAAGGCGAGGCCGGCCAGTTCGACATATTCCTGGTGGCGCAGCCGGGCGTTCTGCTCCGCCATGTCCATGAAGCGGGAAGCCGCTTCCGGATGCAGGCGTTCAAGCACGGTAAAGCGCGCCTCGTTACGAGCAAAGTCACGGAAGGGCACGCTCGGCGCAGCACTATCGACCGACAGCGGATTCTCCCCCTGCTCCCGTCGTCGCGGGTCGTAGCGCAACAAGGGCCAATGGCCCGACTTGACCGCCAGATCCTGCTGCCGATGGTTGTGCGACATATCGACCCCATGCGCGATACACGGGCTGTAGGCAATGATGATCGAGACACCGGGATAGCTTTCGGCATCCAGGAAGGCCTTCAGCGTGTGCACGTCCTTGGCGCCGTAGGCCACCTGGGCGACGAAAACGTTTTCGTAATCCATCGCGATGCGCGCCAGGTCCTTCTTGCGATTCGGCTTGCCACCGGCGGCAAACTTGGCCACCGCCCCCAAGGGCGTGGCTTTCGAGTTCTGGCCGCCGGTATTGGAGTAAACCTCGGTATCGAGCACCAGGATATTGACGTTCTCGCCCGAAGCGAGCACATGATCCAGGCCACCGAAGCCGATATCGTAAGCCCAGCCATCGCCGCCGATGATCCAGACGCTACGCCGGATCAGGTGTTCGGCAATGGCTGCCAGCGAGGCAGCGGCCGGGGTGGCAATTTCGCCCAGCCGATCCTGCAGCGCGGCAACCCGCTGCCGCTGTTCATGGATACCGGCTTCCGTCGCCTGATCGGCCGCCAGCAAAGCCTGCACCACCTCGTCGCCAAGCTCCAGGGCCATCGCCCGCAGCTGCGTCCGCGCCGCCTCGGCCAGCTGGTTGCTGGCCAGCCGCATGCCAAGGCCGAATTCGGCGTTGTCCTCGAACAAGGAATTGTTCCAGGCCGGGCCGCGGCCGCTGGCATCGGTCGTATAGGGCGTGGTCGGCAGATTGCCGCCGTAGATCGACGAACAGCCGGTGGCATTGGCCACCAGCATGCGGTCGCCGAACAATTGCGTCGCCAGCCGGATATAGGGCGTCTCGCCGCAGCCGACACAGGCGCCGGAAAACTCGAACAGCGGCTGCAACAGCATGGCCCCCGGTACGGTTGTCCGCTTGGCCGCCTTGCGGTCGTAATCGGGCAAGGTCAGGAAAAAGGCCCAGTTCTCCGCCTCTTGCTGGCGCAACGGCGCCTGCTCGGCCATGTTCAGGGCCTTGCGCGATACGTTCGACTTGTCACGGATCGGGCACACTTCAACACACAAGGTGCAACCGGTGCAGTCCTCCGGTGCCACCTGGTAGCTCATCCGCCAGCCGGCCGGATAATCCTTGCTCCGCGTCGGCATCAGCTTGAAGCCCGACGGGGCCGCATCGGCCAGTTCGGGCGGGAAGACCTTGGCGCGGATCGCCGCATGCGGGCAGACGAAGACACACTTGCCGCACTGCGTGCATAAATCGGTTTCGACCACCGGAATCTGCAGTGCCAGATTGCGCTTCTCGTATTTCGCCGTTCCGGTCGGCCAGGTGCCATCCGCCGGGAACAGCGACACCGGCAGGCTGTCGCCGTGGCCGGCAATCAGCGGCAAGGTCAGGCGACGCACAAAATCGCTCACCTGGCGAGCCGCCCCCGGCGCCGAGGTTTCACCCCCACCCGACTCAAGCGGGTAATCGACGGCATGCAGGCAAGCCAGCGTCTTGTCGATGGCGCGGTAATTCAATTCGGCGATCCGCCGCCCCTTGCGACCATAGGTCTTCTCGACCGCATGCTTGATCGCGGCAATCGCATCGTCCTGCGGCAGGATGCCGGAGATGGCGAAAAAGCAGGTCTGCATCACGGTATTGATCCGCCGCCCCGTATCGGCATCGAGTGCCACCTGATAGGCGTCGATGACGTAGAAACGGATGCGCTTTTCCACCATCTGCCGCTGCATGGCTGGCGACAAGCTCGCCCACACCTGATCGGCCGGCAGATGGGTATTGAGCAGGAAGACCGCCCCGGCGGCAGCATGCACCAGCAAGTCGTGATTTTCGAGAAACAGCGGCTGGTGACAGGCAACAAACCGGGCATCGCCGGCACCGGTCAGGTAGGCCGAACGAATCGGCTGCGGCCCGAAGCGCAGATGCGACACCGTCATCGCCCCGGACTTCTTGGAGTCGTAGACGAAATAGCCCTGGGCGTAGAGATCGGTCTCGTCGCCGATGATCTTGATCGAATTCTTGTTGGCCGATACGGTGCCGTCGGAACCGAGACCATAGAACACGGCAGCAAAGGTTTCCGCCGTCGCGGCGGTCCGGAAAGCCGGGTCGAACGGCAGCGACAGGCGGCTGACATCGTCTTCGATGCCCAGCGTGAAGCGCCGCTTCGGCAGTGCCTCGGCCAGGGCAGCGTAAACGGCCAGCACCATGGCCGGGTTGAATTCCTTGGAACCCAGCCCGTAACGACCGCCGATGACCTGCGGCAGCTGGGCAAAGCGCGGCGCCGGATTCGCCAGGTCCTCGGCCAATGCGACCAGCACGTCCTTATACAGCGGCTCGCCGGCGGCCCCCGGTTCCTTGCAGCGATCGAGCACGGCAATCGCCCGCGTCGTGGCCGGCAACGCCGCCAGCAAGGCGGCCGGCGCCCAGGGGCGGAACAGCCGCACCTTGAGCAGGCCGACTTTCTCGCCCTGGCGGTTGAGATGCTCGACGGTTTCCTGCACCGTCTCGGCCCCCGACCCCATCAGCACGATGACCCGCTCGGCATCCGGCGCACCGACGTAGTCGAACAGGCGATAGTGGCGCCCGGTCAGCTTGCCGAAACACTCCATCGTTTGCTGAACGATCTTGGGAAAGGCATCAAACCAAGGGTTCTGCGCCTCGCGAGCCTGGAAAAACACGTCCGGATTCTGCGAGGTGCCGCGCAACACTGGGTGCTCCGGCGACAAGGCACGGCCGCGCAGGGCGATGATCTGTTCCTGGGGCAGCAGCGCCTGCAGGACGGCATCGTCGAGCGGCGCAATCTTCGCCACTTCGTGCGAGGTGCGGAAACCATCGAAGAAATGCAGCACCGGGATCCGACCGGCCAGCGTCGCCGCCGTCGCAATGGCCGCCATGTCGTGCGCCTCCTGCACCGAATTGGACGCCAGCAGCGCAAAGCCGGTCGCCCGGGTGGCCATCACGTCGGAATGGTCGCCGAAGATCGACAGCGCGTGCGTCGCGATGGCACGTGCTGCGACATGGAAGACGGTCGGCGTCAGTTCGCCGGCGATCTTGTACATGTTGGGGATCATCAGCAGCAGCCCCTGCGACGCGGTGAAGGTCGTGGCCAGCGCACCGGCCTGCAACGCGCCATGGACGGTGCCAGCCGCCCCGCCTTCGGATTGCAGTTCGACGACGCGGGGGACGCTACCCCAGATATTGCGTTTGCCCTGGGCCGCCCATTCGTCGGACAACTCGCCCATGCCGGACGACGGGGTAATCGGGTAGATGGCGATCACTTCGGAAACGCGGAAGGCCACGTGGGCGACGGCTTCGTTGCCGTCGATGGTGAGCATGTGTTTCATGGTGTGTTCCTGATGACACAGCTGCACACGCCTGAAGGTGCGCAGCCTGGCTGACGGCCGGCCCCCGCCGGCAGCGCCTGATGCTGCAATGCAACACCGCCATTCTACGCCCCAATGCCCGATTCATATGCCGGACAATAGAAGGAAGAACTGATGATTTTTTTGCCGGACAAGCCGGCTCAGGCGCCGGAAATCATTTCGGCCCGCAAACGCAGGAAGCCCGGGATCTGCTCGGCCGGCATCGCCTTGGCGAACAGATAGCCCTGAAACTCGTCGCAGCCCAGGCAACGCAGGGCTTCGAACTGGCTTTGGCGCTCTACGCCTTCGGCGACGATGCCCAGTCCGAGACTGCGTCCGAGCGAAATCACCGCGCGCGGAATGGCCATCGAATCAGCATCGCGGTCGCATTCCATGACGAAGGAGCGATCGATCTTGAGTACATCGATCGGGAAACGCTTCAAATAGGCCAGCGACGAATAGCCGGTGCCGAAATCGTCGACGGCGATACGTACCCCCAGCGCTTTCAGGGCCGAGAGCATCGTCACCGTCTGCTCGACATCGCCGACCAGCATGCTTTCGGTAATTTCCAGTTGCAGGCAGCTGGCCGGCAAGCCCGACTCGGCCAGCACCTGGCTGATCTTGCCGAGCAACTCCTGGTCGGCGAACTGGCGGGCCGACAGATTGACCGCCATGTTCATTTCCGGCCAGCCGATATCGACCCAGTGGGCCGCCTCCTGACAAGCCGCGCGCAAGACCAGGTCGGTAATCGGGTTGATCAGGCCGGTTTCCTCGGCGACCGGAATGAAGCGGGTCGGCGGCACGCTACCCAGGGTCGGGCTGTTCCAGCGAATCAGCGCCTCGAAACCCGAGACCTGCCCTTCTGCGTTGACCTTGGGCTGATAATGCACTCGCAGCTCGTCGTTTTCCAGCGCGCTGCGCAACGCCATTTCCATTTCCAGGCGCTCGTAGGCCAGACCGTTGAGCTTGGGGGTATAAAACTGGAACTGCCCCTTGCCGGCCGCCTTGGCCTGGTACATCGCGGCATCGGCTTGGCTGAGCAGGGTTTCGAAATTTTGCCCTTCGGTTGGATAGACGGTGACACCAATCGACCCGCCGACCCGCAGGTCGTGACCATCGAGCAGCACCGGCTCGGCGATGCGGCGCTGGATGCGTTCCAGGGTCTGGCCGAGATCGCCGACATCGCCCTGATCGGCCAGAACCAGCACGAACTCATCGCCGCCGTAACGCGCCACGGTATCCACTTCGCGCAGGCTACCGCTCAGGCGATGGGCGATTTCCTGCAACAGCCGGTCACCGACCGCATGCCCCAGGCTGTCGTTGATGATCTTGAAATTATCGAGATCGACAAAGGCCACCGCCACCGGCCGGCCGCTGCGCCGCGAACTGCGCATCGCCTGTTCGAGCCGGTCCTGCAGCAGGTTGCGATTGGGCAAACCGGTCAGCGGATCGTGCGTCGCCTGGTATTCCAGTTGCGCCTGGTGCTGCCGCCGCTGCGTGATGTCTTCGACCGTGCCTTCGTAGTAGAGCAGATCGCCCTCCGGACTGAGCACGGCGTGGGCATTTTCGGAAATCCAGATACGCCGGCCGTCGCAGCAATACACTTCCGACTCGAAATCGCGCACCAATCCCTTGCGCTGGATTTCGTTGGCAAAATCGTCGCGCCGACCGGGATCGACATACAAGCGGTGGGCAATATCGGAGATGCCTTCGACCAGCGCCTGCGGCGTCGGAAAACCGTAGAGATCGGCCAGCGCCTGGTTGGCGGCCAGGTAATGGCCATCGCGGGTGGTCTGGAACATGCCGATGACCGACTTGTCGAAAACGCTGCGGAAACGCATTTCCGCCTCGGCCAGCCGCAATTGCCCGAGCACCCGCTCGGTGATGTCCTCGATGAAACCTTCCAACACGCGTCCGCCAAACTCATCGATGACGCAGGTACCGCGCTCGAAGACCCATTTCTCGGCACCGTCCCGGCAAATGATCCGGTACTCGATCCGGTAGGGCGCGCCCTGCTCGATGGCCAGCATGATGGCATTGCGCACCATGGCCCGATCGTCCTGGTGGGTCAGCGCCTCAAGCGAGATTTTCTGGCTGGCTTCGAGTTCCTCGGGGCTGTAACCGGTCAGTTCGCGGCAACCGGCACTGACGAAATGCACGCTCCAGTCGGCATCGATCGCACAGCGGAACAACATGCCGTCGAGATTCTGCACCAGGACCTGCAAGACGCGTTCGCTGTCGATGTGCTTCCAGGCGTTGCCTTTGGCTGCGGCGGCCGGCCGGAAGAGTGCCGCGATGCCGGCCATGAGCCGCTTGCTCATGGCGCGGCAATCGCCATGTGCCCTGACTTCGTTGCCGCCCACGGCTGCAGCAAGAGCCCGCTGTGCTCGACCCAGGCGATGACGGCATCGATGACCTGGGTGACGACGGCAAAATATTCGTCTGGCGATACCCGAACGCCATCGCTCAGCAACATCGAGGTTCGTACCGTGCGAGCCATCAGTTGCAAGCTGCTCCGCACCCGCTGTGCATACTCGCCCCCATCGCTGGCTTGCGTTGCCTGCTCCAGCAAAGCCTCGGCCCGGCCGATCAGGAACATCAAGCGAACCCGGGCCACCGGCGAGCACCCCCGGCGCGCCGCCACCCCCGTGCCGATTGCGCGTGCCTGTCCGAGCGCCTCGGCCAACGCCGGCAAACGATAGGCAAAATTGCGCGCCCGTCCGATGTGCCCCGTCCCGGCAGCCAGCGGCTCGATTCTCGCTTCACCCAAGGCCGCCAGCCAGTCGAGAACCAGCCCAATCATGTGACTGTGTTCGGCAATGCTCTGCTCGGCCGATTTTCCCTTGAGCGTATCGACCAGGTTGCGCCAGCGAAAGGCGAAGAGCGCGATGTCATTGCCGACGAAACATGGCGCATACCGCCCGGCTTCGCTACGCGCCGCCTGCATCAGCGGCGGCAACAGGGCTTCGATCTGCTTCTGCTTTTCGCGCAAGCGCGGCAGGAAGCTGGCATCCCCCGACAGCCAGGCACTACTCAGCCCCCGATGCTGCTGCAAGTTGATCGCCAGAACCAGCAACTGCCGGCAACTGTCGAGTACCGGACTCAACCCCTCTGCCGTCTGCCGGGCTCGGCGATGACGCAGGGCACGCCGGGCAAACGGCAAGGCCAGGGCAAAAAGCACAAAAACCGGCAGTGGCCACGAAAGCGTCATGTTCATTTACTCGTAGCGATAATTTTTCATGGTCTCGGTCAATTGGACCGAGAGTTGATCCACATAACGGGACAATTCGCTACTTTCACGAACCAGCGTTTCATTGCGATCCGCCAAGCGAGCCAGGTGCTCGATGTCTAGCGCCACATTTTCACCCGTTTTACGTTGCGTCGAACTGGCCGATGCGATATCGCGCACCAAGAGCAGCGTGCGTTGCGAATTGGCGGCCACCGCCTGCAACGCGCCGGCCGCCAGAATACCCTCCTCGGCACTGGCCCCGGCCTTTTCATTGCTGGCCAGCATGGCCCCGACCATGTGTTCGATTTCCACTCGAATTCGACTGATCAGTTGATTGATTTCTTCTGCCGCCAAGGTACTGCGTTGGGCAAGCTTGCCCACTTCATCCGCCACGACTGCAAAACCTCGCCCCTGGTCGCCCGCACGCGCCGCCTCGATGGCTGCATTCAGGGCGAGCAAGCTGGTCTGCCCGGCAATGTCCTTGATCACCCCGACGATCTTGCCGATTTCCTGCGAGCGCTCGCCCAGGCTGGCCGCCGCCGTCGCCGAATCGGCCACGGTGGCGGCCAGGAAGGATACGTTCCTGGCCAGCAAACCGACTTGTTCGGCACCGCGCTGGGCAACTGCCAAGGTCGAATCCGCCACCGTCGCCGCTTCGTCGGCCTGCGCACAAGCCTGGCGCAAGCCCTGGGTCAGTCCTTCCAGCGAGGCGGCCGACGAGATGGTCAAATCCCGTTGCTGCTTGACCCCCTCGTTACCACCCGCGGCATTGGCCATGCTTTCGTGCGCCACACTGTTCAATTCATGCGACGTGCGCGCGACCGTCTTGACGACTTGAGTCAGCGAACGGGCCATGCTGTTCATGTGCTCGCCGAATACGGCATAGCGATCCTGAGCGATCGGCATCCGGTAACCGAGATTGCCCGCCTGCAAAGCGCGGGCAAACTCCACCAGCGCCGACAACCAACGTTCGCCGCTACCCGCAAGCTGTAACAAGCCGCTTAGCGCAACCACGGCAAACAGCGCTGAGAACAACATCCCCCCGACCAGGCCCATGGCCAGCGACCAGCCAAAACCGGCGCAAGCCAGAACCAGCACGGCGACAGCACCGCCAGCCGGAAGCATCAGGGGCGACTTCGGTGTGGCAGCGCAGAAGGGCAAGGAAACGGAATCGGGCGTCATTGACCGGGCAAAAAGAGTTAGGGTTGCGATCATCTAGCAAGACAGGGGCCATGAAATTAAATCATTTGATTTCAATGGCCTGTCTATTAGCGATGACCAAGCTGCACCAGCGCACGCCGCGATCTCATCAAAAACGCACCAAATTAGTGCAACCTCGATGAAGCACATCCTGCCTGCGGCCAAAATGGATCGAAGGAATCGGCCAGATTGCCCAATGTATAATCCCGCCTTTGCAATTCACCGGCTGAAACAACAATGGAAGCAGAACAACTCAACAGCATCTCCAACAAGCTCGACGATATCGCGCAGCGCGCGGCCGAGCTTCGGAGGTATCTTTGACTACGATCAGAAACGCGAACGCCTGACCCTCCTCAACCTGGAGATGGAAGACCCGAAGATCTGGGACGACGCCAAGCGTGCCCAAGAACTCGGCCGGGAGAAAAAATCCCTGGAAGACATCGTGCTGGTCCTCGAAGAAGTCGAGGCCGGCCTGACTGATGGTCGCGAACTGTTCGACATGGGCAAGGAAGAAGGCGACGACGACACGCTGCTTTCGGTACAGGCGGACAACGCCGGGCTGGAAGCCAAGATCGCCGCCCTCGAATTCCGCCGCATGTTCAACAATCCCTCCGACCCGATGCCCTGCTTCCTGGAAATCCAGGCCGGCGCCGGCGGTACGGAGGCCCAGGACTGGGCCTCGATGCTGCTGCGCATGTACCTGAAATACGGCGAAAAGAAGGGCTTCACCGTCGAGGTCATGGAAGAGTCGGAAGGCGACGTCGCCGGCCTCAAAAGCGCCACCGTCAAGTTCACCGGCGATTACGCCTATGGCACGCTGCGCACCGAAACCGGCATTCACCGCCTGGTCCGCAAGTCGCCGTTCGACTCCAACGCACGTCGCCACACCAGCTTCACCTCGGTGTTCGTCTTCCCGGAAGTCGACGACTCGATCGAGATCAACATCAACCCGGCCGACGTGCGCACCGACACTTACCGCGCCTCCGGCGCCGGTGGTCAGCACATCAACAAGACCGACTCCGCAGTGCGTCTGACCCACGTCCCGACCGGCATCGTCGTGCAGTGCCAGAACGACCGTTCGCAGCACCGCAACCGCGACGAAGCCTGGCAAATGCTGCGCGCCCGCATCTACGAGTTCGAACTGCGCAAGCAGCAGGCCGAGCAACAGAAGCTGGAAGATGCCAAGTCCGACATCGGCTGGGGCCACCAGATCCGTTCCTACGTGCTCGACCAGTCGCGCATCAAGGATCTGCGTACCAACCACGAAACCGGCAACACCCAGGCCGTGCTCGACGGCGACCTCGATCCCTTCATCGAGGCCAGCCTGAAACAGGGCGTTTGATTCACCGGTGAGCCGAGGGTGATCCGCCTCCTGGCCTGGCTGGCCGGCACGCTGCTTGTGCTCGTGCTGGCCGCCGGAGGTTTGCTGCTGGCGGCGCTCGACACGCAGCCGCAAATCACGCGCGACGCCACCATCTCCCCGGTTTCGGTGGCCCAGGCCCGCTGGCTGCTGCTATCGAACGACCCACGTCGATTGCGGGCCGGGGATGTACGGCGGATTGCCCTGCCCGCCGCCCTGCTCGACGACGGCGTCAACTATCTCGCCACCCGCTTCCTGCATGGCCGTGGCGGCCTGGCACTGAACGGCGAGAGCGCCGAAATCCGCCTGACGCTGCGCACGCCGCCAATCTTGGGTGAAAAATTCCTCAACCTGCAGGCCCGCATCGAGGCCGTGGCCGGACAACCCCGCGTCACCGCAGCGAGAATGGGCTCCCTGCCCGTTCCGGCCAGCCTGGTCGAGGCAGTCATTGACCAGGCAGTCGGTTTCTCCGGCCACCAGCGGGAATGGGCACTGGGGCGCCAGGCGATCCGCGACATCCGCTTCGAGCCGGAGCGCCTCCGTGTCCTGGTCAGCTACGCTTGGGAACCGGCCCTGCTCGAACAGGCCCGGTCGACCGCACTTAACCAGGACGACCTGGCCCGCCTGCGCTCCGCCCAGGAAATGCTGGCCGGGCTGCTCGACCACCAGGCGCCGGGCAGCCACCTCGCGCTGCCGGCTGTGCTCGGACCGATGCTCGACATCGGCGGCGCCGACCAGCGCGAAAACCGCCGGGCCGCGATTTTCATCCTCGGCGTGTACCTGGCCGAAAAGAACCTGCCGAGCTTGGTCCCGGCTGCGGCAAACTGGCCGCAAGCCCGACCGGTCATGCTGACCCTGCACGGACGCCAGGACAGCGCCCAGCACTTTGCCGTTTCGGCGACGCTGGCAGCCTGGGCCGGCGAACCGGTTGCCGACGCGATCGGTCTCTACAAGGAACTGGCCGATGCCCGCCACGGCAGCGGATTTTCTTTCGCCGACCTTGCCGCCGACCGGGCCGGCACCCGCTTTGGCGAACTGATCGTCAATCAGCCACAGCGGATCGACCGCCTGGTCAAAACCGCCTTTGCCGACCAGGATATCGTGCCGAGATTGGCCGACCTGCCGGAGAACATGAACGACCAGACCTTCCGCAAACGCTTCGGAGGCCAGGGCAACCCGGCCTACCAGCGGATGCAGGCCGAAATCGAAGCTCGCCTGCAGGCACTGCCGCTCTACCAGACGGGAGGCAAGCCATGAATCCCGACGGCAACCTGTTCGCCAATCTGCCGGCGCTGTCGGACAACGAAGTATTCACCGAATTGCTGGCCCAACCGGGTTTGCGCATCGAACGCATCGTATCGACCGGCCAAAGCAGCCCACCCGACTTCTGGTACGACCAGGCGGAGAGCGAATGGGTTGTCCTGCTGCAAGGCGAAGCGCAATTGCGTTTTGCCGACGAAGAAGGGCCACGCCGACTGCTTCCCGGCGACTTTGTCGCCATCGCGGCGCATCGGCGCCATCGCGTCGAATCGACGTTGCTTGGGCAAACGACAATCTGGCTGGCGATTCATTACGCCGCTCCCTGATGCGGCGAGCTTTCCCTGAAGGCGCAAATCGGCGAAAATTCAGGGTTCTACGCGGGCGACCGCAGCACATCCCATTTACCAAGGATTCTTCATGTCCAACCCCGAACAGCAAACCCCGGTCCAGCAGGATGAAAACCAGCTTATCGCCGAACGTCGAGCCAAGCTCGCCGAGTGGCGCAAAACCGGGAAAGCCTTCCCCAACGACTTCCTGCGTGAAAACACCGCAGCCAAGCTGCACGAGGGTTACGGCGAGAAATCGGGCGAGGAACTCGAAGGCTTGCCGGTCGAAGTCAAGGTGGCCGGCCGCATGATGTTGAAGCGCGTCATGGGCAAGGCTTCCTTCGCCACCGTCCAGGACGTCTCCGGCCGTATCCAGCTCTACATCGCCCGCGACAAGGTCGGTGAAGAAGCCTACGCCGCCTTCAAGGGCTGGGATTTGGGCGACATCATCGGCGTGGTCGGCACCTTGATGAAGACCAAGACCGGCGAGCTGTCCATCCAGGCCGCCGAAATCCGCCTGCTGACTAAGTCGCTGCGCCCGCTGCCGGACAAGTTCCACGGCCTGTCCGATCAGGAACAGAAATACCGTCAGCGCTACGTCGACCTGATCATGAACGAGGAAACGCGTTTCACCTTCCGCGCCCGCTCGGCCATCGTCGCCTCGATCCGCAATTACATGACCGGTCACCACTTCATGGAAGTCGAAACGCCGATGATGCACCCGATCCCCGGTGGTGCCTCGGCCAAGCCTTTCGTCACGCACCACAACGCGCTCGACATGCAGCAGTTCCTGCGCATTGCCCCGGAGCTTTACCTGAAGCGCCTGGTGGTCGGCGGTTTCGAGAAGGTGTTCGAAATCAACCGCAACTTCCGCAATGAAGGTCTGAGCCCGCGACACAATCCTGAATTCACGATGATGGAGTTCTACGAGGCCTACGCGAACTACCACACGCTGATGGACTTCACCGAAGGCCTGATCCGCCACGCCGCCCGCGAATCACTGGGCAAGGAAGTCTTCGTCTATCAGGGCCGCGAACTGGACCTGTCCAAGCCCTTCCATCGCCTGACCATCAACCAGGCCATCCAGCGCCAGCACCCGGAATTCTCCGACGCCGAACTGGCCGACAGCGAATTCCTGAAAGCCAAGATCAAGGCCTTCGGCGAACCGGTCAAGCCGGGCGGTCTGGGCAGCCTGCAATTGCAGCTGTTCGAAGCCTGCGCCGAAGCTCATTGCTGGGAACCGACCTTCATCATCGATTACCCGGTCGAAGTTTCGCCGCTGGCCCGCGCCTCGGACACCAATCCGGAAATCACCGAGCGCTTCGAGCTGTTCATCGTCGGCCGCGAGATCGCCAACGGCTTCTCGGAGCTGAACGACGCCGAAGACCAGGCCGCCCGCTTCCAGGAACAGGCCAAGGCCAAGGATGCCGGCGACGAAGAGGCGATGTACTACGACGCCGATTTCATCCGCGCCCTCGAATACGGCCTGCCCCCGACCGGCGGCTGCGGCATCGGCATCGATCGCCTGATCATGCTGCTGACCGATGCGGCGGCAATTCGCGATGTCATTCTCTTCCCCTCCATGCGCCCCGAATGATGATCGGCTGCGCTTGCCATGACGGCGTTGCAGGCGACCTTGCATAGCGTGCTATGCGGCGGTCACCTGCGCCTTGTCCTGGCTACGCTCGCTCGATCATCGGTTCTTTGTGAACGAAAACCCTAACGCTCTCGAAGCCGCCGCGCGGGCGGCTTTGGCGACGCACCACAGTCGCGCCCTCGTCTTCGAATACGAGGGCCGGCGCTATGTCGTCAAGAAACTCGCCGCCAAGCCACGCAAGCTGGTGCAAACCCTGTTCATGCGCTGGCTGGTCAAACGCCTCACCGGCCAGCCCTTGCCGATGCAAACGCTGGCCCTGGCCGAAGCAGCGGGCAGCATGGAGTTCGAAGCCAACCGCCTGCGCAGCCTGGCTGCAGCCGGCGTACGCGTCCCCCGCGTGGCGCTGGTCACCAAGGCGTTTTTCGTCCTCGATTTCTGCGGCACGGTGGTCGCCACCCTGCTTGAAAAATGGACGCCAGAGACCTGGCGTAGCGAGTTGCCGCGTCTGGCCACCGAACTGGGCGAATTCCACCGTGCCGGACAATGGCATGG
This sequence comes from Azonexus sp., assembly GCA_036726285.1. Lineage (GTDB taxonomy): Bacteria > Pseudomonadota > Gammaproteobacteria > Burkholderiales > Rhodocyclaceae > Azonexus. The sequence goes on along the minus strand of DAIMCQ010000001.1, from coordinate 30,684 downwards.
TGGTGCCCAGATCAAGAACATCACGCTGCAGGATGGCCTCAGTTATCGCATCGACTTCGAAGAAAATTTCGGTGAGTTCCTGCCCTTGAGCGTTGCGCAGACGGCCGACCTGGTGCTGTTCCTGAATTCGATCTCGCTGGCCGGCCCGATCGTCGAAAGCGAAGCCCGCCAGTTGATGCCGCAGTTGCTGGACCGTTACTTTGCCGCCAATCCGAACCCCGAAATCAAACAGGTCATCGTCCGCGCCCTGCCCCCCCTCAAGACCCTGTCCGGCTTCGCCGGCCTTTTCCAGCGCTGGTCAAAGAAAGGCATCCGTCGCGTGCTGATCCTGGTCGACGTACTGAGCAATGTGAAATAAATGCCGATCCGCCAATTACAAGTTGCCAACGATAGCGTCGAGGACCGCCTGGTCCTGCGCGTCGGAACCGAAAACAACGAAGAATTCCGCATCTTCTTCACCCGCTGCTTCCTGCGTGAAATCTGGCCGCACCTGACCGCCATGCTTGGCGGCCACCTGGCCAACAGCCTGCCCAGCAAGGAAGTCAGCACTCCGACCGGCGAGCCATCCAGTTTTGAGTTGCCGTTCATCGATGACAACCCATGCTATCCGCTCGGCGCCGTGCCCTTGCTCGCCACCGAGGCCATTCTCGAAGCCGGCGAGGAAGGCCTGGCCCGCCTGACCCTGCGCGAAGGCCGCGAACGCAGTTACAGCCTGGAGGTCAATGCCCAACTGCTGCAGGCCCTTTGTTCCATGCTGCGGGCGGCCGCTGAACAAGCCCAATGGGACTTGGCCCTCAATTACGACACCCCAACTCAGGTCATCAATGCGCCTTACAGCGCCTTTCTGCATTAGTGGAAAAACTCCAGCCGGCCCACCTCGAATACGCAACGTACTACGACACGCCGTTCTCCGCGACCTACGGCGACGTCTATTACTCGGCACGCGGCGGTCCTGACCAGACCCGACACGTCTTCCTCGCCGGCAACGCCCTGCCGCAACGCTGGCAAGGGCGCGACCGCTTCGTCATTCTCGAAACCGGTTTTGGCCTCGGCCTGAATTTCCTGACCACTTGGCAGGCCTGGCAAGCCGACCCGCAAGCTTGCCGCCGCCTGCATTTCGTCTCGGTCGAGAAGCACCCTTTCAGCCTCGCCGATCTGGCCGTAGCCCAGCAGGCCTGGCCGGAGTTCGCCGACCTGGCGGCAGAATTGCAGAAGCACTGGCCGCCACTGACGCCGGGCATGCATCGTCTTCACCTGGCCGGCGGCAAGCTGATCCTGACCTTGCTCTTCGGCGATGCGGCCAGCCAGATACGCGCACTCGACGCCTCGGTCGACGCCTTCTTCCTGGACGGCTTCTCGCCGGCCAAAAATCCCGATGCCTGGTCGCCTTACCTGTGCAAGGCACTGGCCAGACTGGCCGCCCCGGAAGCGACACTGGCAACCTGGACCGTCGCCGGCAGCGTCCGCCGCGCCCTGATCGAGGCCGAGTTCGAGGTCTGGAAGCGGCCCGGTTTCGGCGGCAAGCGGCAGATGTTGAGCGGGCGTTTCCGCTCGCGCCGGCCGAACCGCCATCAGGCACCGGCAGATCGGCGCGCCATCGTCATCGGTGCCGGCATCGCCGGCAGCACCAGCGCCCACAGTCTGGCCGCCGCCGGCTGGCAGGTCACCCTGATCGACCAGGGCGAAGGCCCCGGCACGGCGGCGTCGAGCAACATCGCCGGCATGCTGCGCCCGCTACCCAGCGCCGACGACAATCGCCTGTCACGGCTGACCCGGACCGGCTTTCTCGCCACCCGGGCGCTGCTGCAGACCCTGCCCGATGCGCGCTGGGACGATTGCGGCGTGCTACATCTAGCCCGCGAACCGGAACACGAAGCCCAGCAAAGACGGACAGTGGAAAATCTGGGTTTTCCCGAGGACATCCTGCGTTTTGTCGACCAGGACGAAGCCGGCCGACTGCTCGGCCAACCGGTCAACAGCGGCGGCTGGTGGTTCGCCAAAGGCGGCTGGGTACAACCGCCTTCGGTCTGCCGCGCCGCATTGGCCGCCTTCCCTGAACGAATCGGCTGCCGCTTCAACACCTGGGTCGAACGACTGGAACACAACGACAACGGCTGGTCCTGCTTCACTGCCGACGGCCAACTGATTGCCCGGGCTCCGGTCCTCATCATTGCTTGCGGCGCGGCCGCCACCCGTTTCGAACAACTTGCCTGGCTGCCGCAACGATCGGCCCGCGGCCAGGTCAGCCACCTGCCACCGGAACAAGCGCCGGCCTTGCAGGCGGTGTTGTTTCACATCGGCTACGCCATGCCGGAAGTAGATGGCAGCCGACTGATCGGCGCCTCGCTCGCCTACGAAGACGAGGATGGCAACGAGCGCCAGTCCGACCACCGCGAAAACCTCGCCCGTCTGAATCTGACCTTCCCCGGCGCCTACGCCGCAATCGACCCGGACAAGTTGCATGGCCGAGTCGGCTTTCGCCCGATGTCGCCGGATCGCCTGCCAATCGTCGGCCAAGTTCCCAAGCCCCTGCCAGCCGGACAAGCCAGCCGGCTACACGCCCTGCCGCGTTATCCCGGCCTGTGGTGCGTGCAGGGTTTTGGCGCGCGCGGAATTGTCTGGTCTGCGCTAATGGCCGACTTGCTGCTCAGCCGACTGGAAGGCGAACCATTACCGTTGGAAAACGATCTGGTCGAAGCGCTTGACCCTGGCCGCTTCCTGATCAAACCGGCCTATCGCCCGGTCGACAAAACCTAAACATGGACTGGCAAGATCAGCCCAACGCGCCGCTGCCCGGCACCCGCCTTTGCCGCCTCGACGAAATAGCCGACGGTGGGGCGCAAATGATCGACCTCGGGCTAGGCAGCGAGGCTTTTCGCGTGATCATCCTGCGTAGTGGCGAACAGGTTCATGGCTATCTGAATCGCTGTGCCCATTTCGGCGTCCCACTGGCACAACGCCCCGCGCAATTGATTTTCACGCCGCACGAGAGCATCACCTGCAACGTGCATTACGCCCGTTACGGTTGGCATGATGGCCATTGCATTACCGGTGAATGCGCCGGTGAGCACCTGATTCCCCTGCCGCTGACCATCCGGGATGGCGACATTTTTGTCGCAAGTTCCTAGGCTCAAGCGGCAGGCTGGGGAAACCGGATCAGGGCGCGTGCGCCGACCCCTTGTTGATCGCCGCACTCTTGGCTTCTTCCTTGATGTGTTGCGAAACATAACGACCGATATAGATGGCCATCACCAGAATGAAGGCAATGGTAAACAGGCTGAGCAAGCCGATATCGGAGCTGAACAGTAGATTCCAGGCCATGATTTCTCCCTTTGACGTTTTTGACGCGACAAGCCCTGTCGCGCCCAAGAGTTGCAAACGTCATGCCAGGAGGCAAAAAGCCATTGCTATCGAGACCCAACTCCAGAATGGCTACAGGCAGTTCCGCTCTATGCCTTGTGGCACAAGGGAAAGCCAAAGCAGGGCAAGCGCTCCACGCTACGTGGCCAGGCCCGTAGCGCATAGCCGGAATCAAACTCCCGCCAAATTTGTCACAAAATTTGGCAATTCTTCGCATTCAATGCCATCTACGACACACGCCGCTCCCTCTGGCGAACGCCGCACCATACGTCGCGGGAATGCGGTGAATCGCCTGCCCTGCTACACTTTCGTCTTTATGCCAACTACAAAGAGAGAGACTGCATGAAGATCGAAACCCTTGCCGTACATGGCGGCTACAGCCCGGACCCGACCACCAAGGCGGTCGCCGTACCGATCTACCAGACCACCTCCTACGCTTTCGACAGCACCCAGCACGGGGCCGACCTGTTCGACCTCAAGGTGGCCGGCAACATCTACACCCGCATCATGAACCCGACCCAGGACGTGCTGGAGAAGCGCGTGGCCGCGATGGAAGGCGGCATTGCGGCGCTGGCCATGGCATCGGGCATGGCGGCGATCACCGCCTCGATCCAGACCATTGCCGAGGCTGGCGACAATATCGTCACTTCCAGCACGCTGTACGGCGGCACTTACAACCTCTTCGCCCACACGCTGCCGCAATACGGTATCGAAGTGCGCTTTGCCGACTACCGCGATCCGGAAGCCTTCGAAAAGCTGATCGACGCCAAGACCAAGGCGGTCTTCTGCGAATCGGTCGGCAACCCGCTGGGTAACATCACCGACTTCGAAAAACTGGCCGAAATTGCCCACAAGCATGGCGTCCCGGTCATCGTCGACAACACCGTTCCTTCGCCTTACCTGTGTCGCCCCTTCGAACATGGCGCCGACATCGTCGTGCATGCACTGACCAAGTACCTGGGCGGCCATGGCAACTCGATCGGCGGCATCATCGTCGACAGCGGCAAATTCCCCTGGGCGGAACACAAGCAGAAGTTCAAGCGCTTGAATGAGCCGGATGTCTCCTACCACGGCGTCGTCTATACCGAAGCCCTCGGCCCGGCCGCCTATATCGGGCGCGCCCGTGTCGTCCCCTTGCGCAACATGGGTGCGGCGATCAGTCCGTTCAATGCTTTCCTGATTTTGCAGGGCATCGAAACGCTGGCCCTGCGCATGGACCGGATCTGCGAAAACTCACTGAAGATCGCCAATTTCCTGAAGAGTCATCCGAAGGTCAGTTGGGTGAACTATGCCGGGCAGCCCGAACACAAGGACCATGCACTGGTCCAGAAATACATGGGCGGCCGTGCCTCCGGCATTCTCAATTTCGGCGTCAAGGGTGGCCGCGAAGGCGGCGGCAAGTTCCAGGATGCCTTGCAACTGGTCACCCGCCTGGTGAATATCGGCGACTGCAAGACCCTCGCCTGCCATCCGGCTTCCACCACGCACCGCCAGTTGTCACCGGAAGAACTGGCCAAGGCCGGCGTATCGGAAGACATGATCCGTCTGTCGGTCGGTATCGAGCACATCGACGACCTGATCGCCGATCTGGATCAGGCCCTCAACGCCGCCTGATTAACTGGCTTCGCAAAAAACAAACCCGGCTCGATGCCGGGTTTTTTTGTGCCGGCCGCAACGGGCCGGCATGGCAACTAATTCGCTTACTCGTAGCTGTAGAAGCCCTTGCCGACCTTGCGGCCGAGATAGCCGGCTTCAACCATTTCCACCAGCAAGGGTGCCGGACGATACTTTGGATCCTTGGTGCCTTCGAACAGCACCTGCATCACGGCCAGCTCGACATCGAGACCGATCATGTCGCACAGGGACAAGGGACCGATCGGATGATTGCAGCCCAGCTTCATCGCTTCGTCGATCGCCGCCGCTTCGGCCAGACCTTCACCCAAGGCGAAGATCGCCTCGTTGATCATCGGACAGAGCAGCCGGTTGACCACGAAACCCGGGCTGTTCTTGACCTGGACCGGCGTCTTGCCGATGGCTTGCGACAACACCTCGACGGCCGCGTAGGTGGCATCCGAAGTTTGCAGGCCGCGAATGACTTCGACCAGCGCCATCATCGGCACCGGGTTGAAGAAATGCATGCCGATCACCTGCGCCGGACGCTTGGTCACTGCCGCCAGCTTGGTGATTGAAATCGACGAGGTATTCGAGGCAATCAGGGCATCCGGCTTGGCCAGTTCGTCGAGTTGCTTGAAGATCTTGGTCTTCAGCTCCAGATTCTCGGTCGCTGCCTCGATGATCAGGTCAACCGACTTGAGTGCGGCCACATCGGTTGCCGTGGTGATCTTGGCCAATGCCGCCGCCTTTTGTTCGGCGGTCATCTTTTCCTTCTTGATCAGGCGGTCCAGGCTACCGGCGATGGTCGCCACGCCCTTCTGCACGGCGCTTTCCGAAATATCGGCCATGATGACTTGAAATCCGGCCACGGCAAATGCCTGGGCAATGCCATTCCCCATCGTGCCGGCACCGACGATACCGATCGTTTTGATGTCCATGAGTTTTTCCAATCAGTGAGAGTGTTGTCGCGTACTGCCATCCTGCATGGCAGCCGGACACTCTAATGCAGGCGGGCAGCGGAATCCAGCCCGAAAGGTCAGCGATCTGGCTGTTCGGCCGCGGCAGGCTCGGGCAAGGGCGGTTGCGGCCGGCTCATCACATAAAGCACTGCCGTACAAGCCCCCAGAAAAGCGACCGAGGCCAGCGCGCTGGGCACCCAGGTATCGGCCAACCCACGCTCCCGGCATAGCCAGACAAACAGCCCGAAGGCCGGCAAAGTCAGCACGGCACAAAAACCCGCGGTCGCCAGCGCTACTTTTTGCCCGATATGCCGTTTCAGTTCGCTCATTCCACTTCCTCCACCATCAGCCAGATTGAACGATTGTCACGGGCATCGCTCGTTGAAAGACTCAGCGCACCGCTCTGATTGCCACTTGCCTGGCGGCCGCTGCCGCCCAGTTCGATCCATTCCCCCAGGCGCCCGGAAACCGTTGTGGATAGGCGCTGGCTGTTGATGCTGCCATAGCTACCCGGGCTGGCTGCCTGCTGACTGATCTCGATCCTCACCCGCTCGCCGTTGAGGTGTGGCACCGCGTAAAAACCACGGCCGACATCCTGGTAGACCAGCGTCTCGTTGACCACCGCCCCGCCCGGCCCAATGACCACCTGCCGCATCGGGATCGGCAAGGAACGGCCGACCTGGATGAAAGCCTGGCCGCCATCGACGGTCTGCACCATCTGGGCGGCACTTTCACCGCGCACGCTTTTGCTATCCCAGACCCGCGCCTCGACATTGCTGCGCCGCGTGCTGCCCAGCACGACCTGGCCGCTGGCCTCGCCACCCCGTGCGCTCTGCTCGGCTTCGCGATTCTGGCTGACCCGGATGATCAACCGCCGGCTCGGCGTATCGATCGCCGCCAGGGCTTTCTTGATATCGGCGCGATTGCGCGGCGAGGCGCGCAGAAAGAGCTGGTTGTTCATCCCGGTCAGCGTTCCACCGGGCTCGACCAGAGGCAGCAAGACCGGCAGGACCTGGTCGACGGTCCGACTGCGCAGCTCGATGATTTCCATTTGCTGGGCGTAAACCTGCCCCGTCAGCAATCCAAGCAGCAACAAGAAAAGGCGAAACATCGGATTGCCTCCTAAAGACCTCATTCTCGGCACAAAGCGACGCGATGACATTGATCCAGATTGTCTGCGACGACGGAAACGATCTCGGCATCGGCCCGACCGAGCGCTGCCCGCTCGTTCAGAATGCTGATGATCTGGTCGGGCTGCATCGGCTGGCGATAGGGGCGTTCCTGCGCCAGCGCCTGGAAGATATCGGCGACGTTGATGATGCGTGCCTCGAGCGGCAAGGCATCGCCGCTGATCCGGAAGGGATAGCCGTGACCGTCCGGCGTTTCGTGGTGGTAGGCCGCCCAACGGGCAATCTCGTCGACGGCGTGCAGCCGCTTCAGTACCTGCAAGGTACCGTAGCTGTGGCTCTTCATGATGTCGAACTCGTGCGCAGTCAGGCCGCTCTGCCCTTCGATGATTTCGTCGGGAATCTGCAACTTGCCGATATCGTGCAGCAAGCCGGCGACTTCGATCTTTTCGCAGGTGATCGCATCCAGGCCCAAGTGCTCGGCCAGGTAGCGCGCCAGACGGGAAACGCCGCGTGAATGCTGTTGGGTGTAGGGTGATTTGGCGTCGATGATACGGGCAAAAATCTCGGCGCACTGCTTGAAGTCGGCCCAGCCGATCAAGCGCAGATCGCCGTAAGACTCCATGTCGGTCTGATATTGCTGCACCCAGTCCGGCTGCAAGGCCAGCCAGAAAGCTTCGCCTTGCGACATCGCCTCGAAGGCGTCGATCAATTCCGGCGAGAACATGCCGCCGCGCTGACTGGCCATTCGCTCGCGAATTTCATCGACATGGGAAAGAATGGTCTGATCGGCGTGGTAAGGCGCCGCAAGGACATCGATACGGTCTGCGAGATAGATCAAATTGGCAAAGCGCGCCGTATTGCCGGGGAGGTTCTGGGTGCTGAGCCAGTCCCAACGGCTGTGGTGGTAGCGAATGATTGGTGCCAGATGGGCCAATGGGGCAAAACTGGTCAGCAACGCATCGCCACAGACGCAATGCTCCTCGGCGCCATCCCATTCCAGATCGACCACCAGTCGGTGATGCACCCGCGTCGAGGAAACGCCGCAATCGTGCAACAGACCGGCGTCGTACAGGATCAGTTGATCGGCCTCCGACCAGCCCATCTGGATGGCCATTTCGCGGGCTAGCATGCCGACCCGGCGACCGTGGAAGACATCGTCCACACCGACCAGATCGACCGTGTGGGCGATAGTCATCACCAACTGCCGCAAATCGATCGCCAGATCTGCGGGGACCAGGGAATGGCTGGTCATGCTCAGCTCACGATGTGCGGCTGGGCGAGATACTCCTTGGAGTGCATCTCGGTCATCCGGCTGACAGTGCGGGCGAACTCGCTGGCCTGCGTCCCTTCGGTATAAAGCGCTTCGGGCGCGCAGTCGGCGGTGGCGATCAACTTCACCTTGTGATCGTAGAAGACATCGACCAACCAGGTAAAGCGGCGCGCCTCGGATGCCTGATGCTGCGTCATCTTGGGAATATGGGAGAGCAGCACGGTGTGGTGTCCGCGGGCAATTTCAAGGTAGTCGTTTTGCGAGCGCGGACCGCCGCACAGGGTCTGGAAGTCGAACCAGATCACGCCATGGCCGCGCCGCACGGTGCTGACCTGACGACCGAGGATTTCGATCTCGCCGCCTTTCTTGCCCTCCTCGCCCGCCACGACGCGGAAATAGTCGAGCATCTTGCCCTCGGCCGCAGCATCGGCCGGATGATGGTAGATCTCGACCTGCTCAAGGGCCAGCAAACGATAATCGACCCCTGCTTCGACCTCGAAAACATCGAGATTTTTCTGCAACAAGGCGATGGTCGGCAGGAAACTTTCGCGATGCAGGCCGTTCGGGTACAGCTTTTCCGGCGGATAGTTCGAAGTCATGACCAGAATCACCCCATGCTCGAACAGGCCGGTCAGCAAGCGGCCGAGAATCATCGCATCGGCGATGTCCGAGACGTGGAATTCATCGAAACAGAGCAGGCGGACTTCGCGGGCAATCTGTTCGGCCAGTTTCAGCATCGGGTCCGGCTCGCCCTTGAATTGCTCGAGGTCGCGGTGAATCTGCTGCATGAAGGCATGGAAGTGGATGCGCTTCTTGCGCCGGTACGGCACCGAATCGTAGAAACAATCCATCAGGAAGCTCTTGCCGCGCCCGACGCCGCCCCAGAAATACACGCCCTTCGGCGGTTTGGGTGGCGCCAGCAGGCGCTTCAGCGTGCTGCCACGATTGACCTTGAAATAAAGCAGGCTGGTATAGAGATCCTGCAGCGCGGTCGCTGCGGCCATCTGTGCGGCGTCGGCAACGTAACCACGTGAGGCAAGCAGCTTCTGATAGGCATCCATCATTCCCTTGGCGGGAACATTCAATTTTTTATGCGGCATCGGATGATTCTGTAGAGGGGGAGTTCGTATTCTGCCAAAGAAAAAGGCGGGCTGCGTCGCCGCAACCCGCCTTTCAGGGCTTTATTCCGCTGCTTAGAAGTGCAGCGGGCGCTTGTCGCAAGCCAGGGCGGCTTCGTGCACCGCTTCCGACAGGGTCGGGTGAGCGTGGCAGATACGTGCCAGATCTTCAGAGGCACCGCCGAATTCCATCGCCACTACGGCTTCGGAAATCAGCTCGGAGGCATTCGGGCCGATGATATGGACACCGAGGATGCGGTCGGTCTGGGCGCAGGCCAGCATCTTGACGAAGCCGGTCGGGTCGCCCATGCCCAGGGCCCGGCCGTTGGCCAGGAACGGGATCTTGCCGACCTTGTAGGCAACGCCGTCAGCCTTGAGCTGCTGTTCGTTCTTGCCCACCCAGGCAATTTCCGGTGCCGTGTAGATCACGCCCGGAATGGTCTCGAAGTTGCAGTGGCCAGCCTGGCCAGCCATCAACTCGGCAACCATGACGCCCTCTTCCATCGCCTTATGAGCCAGCATCGGGCCACGCACGACGTCACCGACCGCCCAGACACCCGGCAGGTTGGTCTTGCAATGGCCATCGACCTCGACCATGCCGCGCTCGTTCAGCTTCAAGCCAACTGCTTCGGCATTCAGGCCATCGGTGTTCGGAATACGACCAATCGAGACGATCAGGCGATCGGCATCCAGTTTCTCGGCCTTGCCATCCTTGCTTTCGTAAGCGATCGAAACGCCCTTCTTGCTCGTCTTGATCTCACCGATCTTGACGCCAGTCTGGATCGCCAGACCTTGCTTGGCAAACAGCTTGAGCGCTTCCTTGGCGACATCCTGATCGGCAAAACCCATGAAGTCGGGCATGGCTTCGAGAATGGTCACTTCGGAACCGAGGCGACGCCAGACCGAACCCATTTCCAGACCGATCACGCCGGCACCGATGATGGCCAGCTTCTTGGGTACGGATTCCTGGTTCAGCGCGCCTTCGTTGTCCATGACGATCTTGTTGTCGACCGGCACGTTCGGCAGGTGACGCGGCTTGGAACCGGTCGCGATGATGACCTGCTTGGCCAGCACTTCTTCCGCGCCAACCTTGACCTTGTACAGATCGCCTTCCTTGCCGACAAAAGAACCGTGTCCCGGAATCATCGTGACCTTGTTCTTCTTGAACAGCCCCTTGATGCCGGAAGTCAGCTGGGTAACGACCGTGTCCTTGCGCGCCTTCATCACCGGCACGTCGATCGTGGGCTTGCCGACCTTGATCCCCTGGCCTTCGAAGCTGTGGGCAGCTTCTTCGAACAGATGGGAAGTATGCAGCAGCGCCTTGGACGGGATACAGCCGACGTTCAGGCAGGTACCGCCCAGACGTGGTTCGCCCTTCGGGTCGGCATAGGGATTGGACTCGCAGCACGCTGCGGAGAAACCGAGTTGGGCAGCACGGATCGCTGCAACATAGCCGCCGGGGCCACCACCGATAACGAGTACGTCGAATTGCTTGGACATGAATATCCTTTCGATTTCAGATGTGCAAAGGCGCCAGCGCCCTTGACGGGAGCTGGCGCCGGCGCAAGGCGATTAAACGCCGAGGAGCAGGCGGGAAGGATCTTCCAGCGCTTCCTTCATGGTCACCAGACCGAGCACGGCTTCGCGGCCGTCGATGATGCGATGGTCGTAGGACATGGCCAGATAGTTCATCGGACGCACGACAACCTGACCGTTTTCAACCATGGCGCGATCCTTGGTGGCATGAATGCCGAGAATCGCGGATTGCGGCGGATTGATGATTGGGGTGGACATCATGGAACCGAAGATGCCGCCGTTGGAGATCGAGAAGGTACCGCCGGTCAGGTCTTCGATGGTCAGCTTGCCATCCTTGGCCTTGACACCGAATTCGGCGATCTTCTTCTCAATTTCGGCGATGCTCATCTGGTCAGCGTTGCGGATGATCGGTACGACCAGACCGCGCGGCGAACCGACAGCGATGCCGATATCGATGTAGCCGTGATAGACGATGTCATTGCCATCAACCGAAGCGTTCAGCACCGGGAACTTCTGCAGGGCGGCACAAGCTGCCTTGACGAAGAAGCCCATGAAGCCGAGACGCACGCCATGGGCCTTCTCGAACTTCTCGCCATACTGCTTGCGCAGCGCCATCATCGGGCCCATGTTCACTTCGTTGAACGTGGTCAGGATCGCGTTGGTCTGCTGCGACTGCAGCAGACGCTCGGCAATGCGGGCACGCAGACGCGACATCGGGACGCGTTGTTCGGCACGATCACCCAGCGCCACTTCAACCGGCGGGGTCGGCAAGGCGACCTTGGCAGCGGCCGGCGCAACCACCGGACCAGCCTTCGGTGCAGCAGCAACGGCGTCTTCCTTGGTGACGCGACCACCACGACCGGTACCGGCGACATCAGCCGCAGCAATACCCTTTTCGTCGAGGATCTTGCGTGCCGACGGGCTAGCGGTACCAGCCGGAGCGGCCGCAGCCGGTGCCGGAGCAGCGGCGGGCGCGGCAGCAGCCTTGGCTGCTTCGGCGGCAGGCGCAGCTGCCCCTGCCTTGGCTTCGGTATCGATACGGGCGATCAGCTCGCCGGAAACGACTGTCTCGCCATCCGCCTTGATGATTTCGACCAGCACGCCAGCGCCCGGCGAAGGGACTTCCAGCACGACCTTGTCGGTTTCGATGTCGATCAGGATTTCGTCGCGCGCAACGGCCTCACCGATTTTCTTTTTCCAGGAGGCCAGCGTGCCTTCGGCAACGGACTCGGACAACTGGGGAACTTGAACTTCAATAATGCTCATAGTGACTCCACTCTGCTGTAGTTATTAGTACTCGATCTTGCCCAGTGCGGACTCGATAAGTGCCTTTTGTTGCTCGTTGTGCTTGGCCAGATACCCCACGGCCGGCGAAGGCGATGCGGGACGTGCGACCAGCAGCAGCTTCTGCTTGGCGCCCAGACCACTGTCCAGATGATGACGCGAAGCGAACCAGTACCATGCGCCCTGGTTGCGCGGCTCTTCCTGACACCAGACGACTTCGGTCGCCTTCGGATACTTGGCCAGTTCCTTCTCCAGGGAATCCTTCGGGAAGGGATAGAGCTGTTCGATACGCACAATCGCGATATCGGTGATTTTCTTCTCGCGGCGGGCTGCAACCAGGTCGTAATACACCTTGCCGGAGCAGAGGATGACGCGCTTGACCTTCTTGGCATCGATCTTGTCGACTTCACCGATGACGCGCTGGAATTCGCCATTGGCCAGATCTTCCAGCGGCGAAGCGGCATCCTTGTGGCGCAGCAGCGATTTCGGTGACATCACGATGAGCGGCTTACGCTGCATGCGGACGGCCTGGCGGCGCAGCATGTGGAAGACCTGGGCGGCGTTGGACGGCACGCAGACTTCCATGTTCATTTCGGCACAAGCCTGCATGTAGCGCTCGAGGCGAGCCGACGAGTGCTCCGGACCCTGACCTTCGTAACCGTGCGGCAACAGCATGACCAAACCGCAGGCGCGACCCCACTTGGCTTCGCCGGAAGCGATGAACTGGTCGATAACCACCTGCGCACCGTTGGCGAAGTCGCCGAACTGACCTTCCCAGACGACGAGTTCGTAGGGGTTGGCCGTGGCATAGCCGTAGTCGAAAGCCAGAACGGCTTCTTCCGACAGCACCGAGTCGTAGCAATGGAAACCGGCCTGCTTTTCCTGGAGATGCTTCAGGGTGTAGTAGGTGCCTTCGTCCCAGCTTTCACGATTCTGATCGTGGAAAGCGGCATGACGGTGGAAGAAGGTACCGCGACCGACGTCTTCACCGGAAATACGAACGCCATAGCCAGAAACCAGCAGCGAAGCATAGGCCAAGTTTTCGGCCATACCCCAGTCAACTGCCAACTTGCCTTCGCCCATAGCGGCGCGATCTTCGACGATTTTCTTGACGCGCGAATGCAGTGTGAAGGTTTCGGGCAGTGCGGTCAGGCGCTGCGACAAGCGTTGCAGTTCCTTCATCGGCACTGTGGTGTCGCAGTTTTCGATGTACTTCTTCGGCAGGAACGGCGTCCAGTCGATCATGTTCGGATGCTTGTAACCAGCCAGTACCGGGTTGTACAGCAGCTCCCCCTTGTCAAGGTGGGCGCGGTATTCGGTAATCATCTGGTCCGGACCATCGGCTGCCAGCACGCCTTCGGCAATCAACTTGTCGCCGTACAGCTTGCGGGTACCCGGGTGCTTGGCAATCTTCTTGTACATCAGCGGCTGGGTGACCATCGGCTCGTCTTGTTCGTTGTGACCAAGCTTGCGATAGCAAATGATGTCGATCACGACATCCTTCTTGAACTGCTGACGGAATTCGACGGCAAGCTGGGTAACCAGTGCAACCGCTTCCGGATCGTCGCCATTGACGTGGAAGATCGGTGCATCGGCCATCTTGAAGATGTCGGTACAGTAGTGACCCGAACGATAATCACGCGGATCGCTGGTGGTGAAGCCAATCTGGTTGTTCACGACGATATGCAGCGTGCCGCCCGTACCGTAACCGCGAGTCTGCGCAAAGTTGAGCATTTCCTGGTTGACGCCCTGGCCGGCAACCGCCGAGTCACCATGAATCAAAACTGGAAGAACCTTCGATTTGCTGCCTTCGCCACGACGGACCTGGCGGGCATATACCGAGCCTTCAACCACCGGATTGACGATTTCGAGGTGCGAAGGGTTGAATGCCAGCGTCAGATGGCACGGGCCTTGAGCCGTTGCCACGTCGGACGAGAAGCCCATGTGGTATTTGACGTCGCCAGCGGAAAGGTCGGAAGCCTTCTTGCCTTCAAATTCGGCGAAGAGCATCGAGGGCGCCTTGCCCAGCGTGTTGACCAGAACATTCAAACGACCACGGTGGGCCATGCCGATGACGATTTCGTCGATACCGGTACGGCCGCCCGAACGGATGGTTTCGTCCATGGCAACGATCAGCGATTCGCCACCTTCAAGGGAGAAACGCTTCTGGCCGACATACTTGGTATGCAGGTAACGCTCAAGGGTTTCAGCAGCGGTCAGGCGCTCAAGGATGCGCTTCTTCTCGTCCGCGGTATAGGTCGGACGGGAACGAATGCTTTCCAGACGATCCTGCAACCAACGCTTCTCGGTGTACTCGGTCATGTACATGTACTCGACACCGATCGTGCCGCAGTACGTCTGCTTGAGCGTTTCGAGAATATCGCCCAGCTTGGCGTTTTCCGGCAGCCCCTTCAAAGAACCGACGCTGAAGGTCTGATTCTGGTCGGCATCGGCAAAACCGTAAAAAGCCGGATCCAGCTCATCAATCTGCGGACGGGGCAGGCGCTTGAGCGGATCGAGGTCGGCCCAGCGGGTACCCATCGAACGATAGGCCGTCACCAGTTGGCCGACCGCCGATTGCTTCTTGTTGTCACCACCAGTCGCTGGCGCAGGACGGAAACCACCATCCTTGCCCAGTTCGGCAAAAGCGGCAATAACCGGCGCATGCGCCACGTCACGCGCGACAAAGCCCGGCATTTGGGCCAGGCGATCGAAATATTCCCGCCATTCGGCCGGAACCGAGGTCGGATCGTTCAGGTAGTTTTCGTACAGCTCTTCCACAAACGGCGCATTGCCGCCGAAGAACATCGTGCTGTCGAACAGTTGATTCATCGTTGTCATAGGCGTCCCCTCTAGGGTGTTGTCTTTCTCATTAGCTGCGGGTTGCTCAAGTTCAATTCCACAAGTAAAAAAGGGCGGCCACACGGCCGCCCGATTTTCTTCTTAGCCGCGTTGGGCAAGCGGTACCACGTCGCGCTTGGCAGCGCCGATGTACAGCTGACGCGGACGACCGATCTTGTACTCCGGATCGGAAATCATTTCTTCCCACTGCGTCATCCAGCCGACCGTACGGGCCAGGGCGAAGATACAGGTAAACATCTCGGTCGGGATACCGATCGCCTTCTGGACGATACCCGAGTAGAAGTCCACGTTCGGGTAGAGCTTCTTCTCGACGAAGTACGGATCTTCCAGCGCGATCTTTTCCAACTCCATGGCCAGCTTGAACAGACGATCGTTCTGCAGACCCAATTCGGTCAATACTTCGTTGCAAACCTTGCGCATCAGCTTGGCGCGCGGATCGAAGTTCTTGTAGACGCGATGACCAAAACCCATCAGCTTGAACGAATCGTTCTTGTCCTTGGCACGGGCGATGTATTCCGGAACACGCGACACATCACCGATTTCTTCGAGCATCTGCAGACAAGCTTCGTTTGCACCACCGTGCGCCGGGCCCCACAGACAGGCGATACCGGCAGCAATACAGGCGAACGGATTGGCGCCCGACGAACCGGCCAGACGAACGGTCGAGGTCGATGCATTTTGCTCATGGTCGGCGTGGAGCGTGAAGATCACGTCCAGTGCGCGAACCAGAACCGGGTTCGGCACATACTTCTCGCACGGGTTACCGAACATCATGCGCATGAAGTTGGAGGTGTAATCCAGTGAGTTATCCGGATACATGAACGGCGCACCGGTGTTGTACTTGTACGCCATCGCGACAATGGTCGGCAGCTTGGCAATCAGGCGATTGAAGCTGACGTTGCGATGTTCGGCATCGGAGAAGTCCATCGCGTCGTGGTAGAAGGCCGACAAGGCGCCAACCACGCCAGTCATGACGGCCATCGGGTGAGCATCGCGACGGAAACCGGAGAAGAACTTGGAAAGTTGCTCGTGCACCATCGTATGGTTCTTGATGGTGTTTTCAAATTCGGCCTTCTGCGCAGCATTTGGCAGTTCACCGTTCTTCAACAGATAGGTCACTTCCAGGAAGTTGCAGTTTTCAGCCAGCTGTTCGATGGGATAACCACGGTACAACAGCTCGCCCTTGTCACCGTCAATGAAGGTGATCTTGGACTTGCAGCTTGCGGTGGAGAGGAAACCGGAGTCGTAGGTGAACAAACCGGTCTTGGCGCCCAGCGTACGAATATCGACGCAATCGTTGCCGTGCGTCGGGGACATGATCGGGAAATCGACAGGAGCCAGCCCGTCGATTGTCAAAGTTGCCTTGCGTTCGGTTGTCATGGTGTATTCCCTGTTCAGGTGTTGGTTGTCACTGCACTGCCAAAAAGCGGTCAACATTCCTACATTAGAATGAAAACCTTACTCAACTCTTACGAAGCAGCGCCACGATGGGCGCCAGACGGGGATCATCGATCTCCGCCTTGCCGGTCAGCAAGTCCCAGAGATCGTAATCCTCCATATCGGCAAGCTCCACGAACGCCTGCTGTTCCTCGTCATTCAACTTATCGAACCCGCCACCATCGAGAAAACGCGTCAGCGTGATATCGAGTTCGAGAAGTGCGCGACGGATACAGCGCCAACGCAGGCGTTCGTAGTCCGCTCTTTCCATCAGACGGCGCGACGGACCATCATGTCCTTGATCTTGCCGATCGCCTTGGTCGGGTTCAAACCCTTCGGGCATACGTCAACACAGTTCATGATGGTGTGGCAACGGAACAGACGGTACGGGTCTTCGAGGTTGTCGAGACGCTCGTTTGTCGCCTGATCACGCGTATCCGCGATGAAACGATAGGCAGCCAGCAGGCCGGCCGGGCCGACAAACTTGTCCGGGTTCCACCAGAACGACGGACAGGAAGTCGAGCAGCAAGCACACAGGATGCACTCGTACAGACCATTCAATTCTTCACGGTCTTCCGGCGACTGCAGGCGCTCACGCTCCGGCGGCGGATCGTTGTTGATCAAGTAGGGCTTGATCGAATGATATTGCTTGAAGAACTGGGTCATATCGACGATCAGATCGCGAATGACCGGCAGGCCGGGCAACGGGCGCAGCACGATCGGTTGCTTCAGGCTGTCGATATCGGTCAGACAGGCCAAGCCGTTCTTGCCGTTGATATTCATCGCGTCCGAACCGCAGACGCCTTCGCGGCAGGAACGGCGATATGAAATCGCGTCATCCTTGGCCTTGAGCTTGGTCAGCGCGTCCAGCAACTTGCGGTCGGTCGGCTCCAGCTCGACCGAGATATCCTGCATGTACGGCGCATCATCCTTGTCCGGATCGTAGCGATAGATACTGAATTGAACCATGCGTTTGCTCATTCTGGACTCCGATTAGTACGAGCGCGTCTTGAGCGCAACAGGCTCGACGGTCAGGGGTTGCATGTTCACCGGCTTGTAGGTGATCGAATTATCAACCGGCGAGAACAGCGTGTGTTTGAGCCATTCCTTGTCGTTACGGCCATTCGGGAATTCGGCCGTATCCGGCGCGTCGTCGCGGACGTGAGCACCGCGGGACTCTTTACGAGCCTCGGCGGAGATCATGGTTGCCTTGGCAACTTCGATCAGGTTTTCCATTTCCAGCGCCTCGGTACGCGCCGTATTCCAGGCCTGCGACTTGTCCTTGATTTCGAGCTGGCGAGCTGCCTTTTCGACTTCGAGGATCTTTTCGACACCCTGCTTCAGCATATCGCCGAAACGGAACACACCGGCGTGATCCTGCATGGTGCGCTGCATCGCCAGACGGGTTTCGTGTACGTTTGCACCGCCCTTGCGATTATCAAGCGCGGCAATACGTGCCAGCGTCTTGTCGGCAACATCCTTCGGCAATTCGCGATGAGCGCGACCAGCCTTGAGATCTTCGACAGCGGAATCGCCAGCCGATTTACCGAAGACCAGCAGATCGAGCAACGAATTGGTACCGAGACGATTGGCACCGTGCACAGAAGCACAGGCACACTCGCCACCGGCATAGAAACCGGGGACGACCGAATTCATATCGCCATCCTTGGGCATCACGACACGACCGGAGTAATGGGTCGGGATACCACCCATCTGGTAGTGACAGGTCGGCACAACCGGCAGCGGCTCTTTCAGGCAATCAACGCCGGCAAACTGAATGCCGATTTCGTGGATGCCGGGCAGGCGCTTCATGATGGTGGCCGGATCGAGGTGAGTAATGTCGAGCAGGACGTAATCCTTGTTGACGCCGCAACCACGACCTTCCTTGATTTCGGTCGCCATGGCACGCGAAACCACGTCACGCGACGCCAGATCCTTGGCATTCGGAGCGTAGCGCTCCATGAAGCGCTCCTTGCTGGAGTTACGCAGGATGCCGCCTTCGCCGCGCACGCCTTCGGTAATCAGCACCCCGGCACCGGCCACGCCGGTCGGGTGGAACTGCCAGAACTCCATGTCTTCGAGCGCGATGCCGGCGCGTGCCGCCATACCCAGGCCGTCACCGGTGTTGATGAAGGCATTGGTCGAAGAGTAGAAGATACGGCCGGCGCCGCCGGTGGCGAAAATGGTGGCACGAGCGTGGAAGATCACGATCTGGCCGGTTTCCATTTCCATCGCAGTAACGCCGAGAACGTGCCCTTCTTCGTCACGGATCAGGTCAAGCGCCATCCATTCGACGAAGAACTGGGTATTGGCCTTGACGTTACGCTGATACATGGCGTGCAGCATGGCGTGACCTGTACGGTCAGCGGCAGCGCAGGAACGGCGCACCGGCTTTTCGCCAAAGTTGGACATGTGGCCGCCGAACGGGCGCTGATAGATCTTGCCGTTGTCGGTACGGTCAAACGGCATGCCGTAGTGCTCGAGTTCAACGACCACTTCGTTCGCCTTCTTGCACATGAACTCGATCGCATCCTGATCGCCGAGCCAGTCGGAACCCTTGACGGTATCGTACATGTGCCACGTCCAGTGATCTTCCTCGGAGTTACCGAGGGACGCCGCCACACCACCCTGCGCCGCAACCGTGTGCGAGCGGGTCGGAAAAACCTTGGACAACACGGCCGTTTTCAGGCCGGCTTCGGACAATTGAATCGCGGAACGCAGACCGGCGCCACCAGCACCGACGATGACCGCATCAAACTTGAGAACAGGAATACTCACGCTTACAGCCTCCAGAGAATCGCAGCAGCCCACGCGGTGTAACCAACCAGCGCAGCAATGGTCAGGACATGCAGAGTCAACCGCAGGCCGGCCGACTTGATGTAGTCCATCCAGATATCACGCACACCAATCCAGGCGTGATAAAAAAGGCTGACGAAGAAAAGGAAGGTGACAAACTTGATGAAGCCATTGGCAAACACACCTTGCCACGCTTCGAAAGTCGAAGGGCGCACAACCAGCAACACGGCAGCAATCAGAACCGAATACACAGCCATGATGACCGCGGTAGCGCGCTGGGCGATCCAGTCTTTCAGGCCGTAATGAGCCCCGACAACGATACGGTTGATCACAGCAGAACCCCCCACAGAACCAGCGTCAGCGGAATACTGACCGCGAAGACGACGCCAGCGGACTGACGAGCAGCCGCTTTCTCGATACCAACATGAACATCCAGGAGCAGGAAGCGGATACCGGCACAGAAATGATGCGCGAACGCCCAAATCAAACCAGCAAGAACCACTTTAGCCGGCAAGGTGGCAAACACCGCCTTGAAGACAGCAAACGTCTCAACCGAAGTCAAACTTGCTCCAAACAACCAGAGCAGAAGCGGCAAGCAAAGAAACAATCCAACACCGCTAACACGATGGAGAATCGAAACCTTGCCGGGCAACGGCAACTTGATTGTAGTTAAGTCCAAATTTTTTGGACGTTTCTTCTTAATGGTCATTTCTGCCATGAACGTCATCCCTCGCGTAAGAATGCGGTTATCCGCTTGTACGTGGTTTGAAAAGAACCGTAATTATACATTCAAAATCAGGCCAGACGCGCCGAAACACGTCATTTCAAGGCCAATCCAGCTATCTCTCTCACCCCAAATCGTTGCGGTAAAAATGCCGATTCGTGCAATACAAGCCACGTCGCCACTCAACCGGTTTATTGCCATAGGTGTAGGCAGTCCGCTCCACCAGCAACAACGGATAACCCTCTGACAAACCCAGCAAACCAGCCGCATAGGAATCTGCCGCCACCGCACGCAAATGCTCTTCGGCATTGATCATGCGGACACCAAAATCGCTTTCGAACAAACTGTACAAGGAACGCTCGCCGGCTCTCAAACGCTCCAGGGTCAATCCGGAAAACAGATCGACGAGCAAATAGATCTGATCAAAAACCACGGGATCTCCGTTGAAGCGGAGCAAGCGCTCGACGCAAATCACCGGATCGTTCAACTGCAGACCGAGTGCGGCAGCCACCTGGGCATTAGCCGGCAGAACCTCGCAGGCAAAGGGGTCGCTCACCGTATGAGTGGCACTACCGTCATCCGGCACAAGGCGAAGAAAACGATAGAACGAACGGGGGTCGCTGTGTGTCGCAACAAAAGTCCCCTTGCCCTGACGGCGAACCAACAGATTCTCGGCCGCCATCTCATCGATGGCCTTGCGCACCGTTCCCTGGCTGACATTGAAACGAACAGCCAACTCCCCTTCACTGGGAATGGCATCACCCGGCCCCCACTCACCGTCTTCCAGGCTGCGGATCAGAAAATCCTTGATCTGCCGATAAAGAGGGCTAAAGGTGGGTGATGGAGCGCGGGCAGGACGGGGAGCGTCACGAGTCATGGGGCCAAATTTCAGCACATTTCCGGCAAGCCGTCCACGAAAAGTTGTCTTATATAAGACAGATGATGAATTGACAGCCCCGCTTTGAACTTCTAACATCTTCATTCTCTCGAGCCCGCCCAATCTAGGCAAAAACAACGGCCGGCAATCGAGCAGACCCGCACAATTTCTACCACGCTGTTTGATACAGGAGCGACATATGTCCAAAGCCCCCATGCGCGTAGCTATTACCGGCGCCGCCGGCCAGATCGGTTATAGCCTGCTGTTCCGCATTGCCTCCGGCGAAATGCTCGGCAAAGACCAGCCGGTCATCCTTCAGTTGCTCGATCTGCCGCAAGCCCAGCAAGCCGTCAAGGGCGTGATGATGGAGTTGGAAGACTGTGCTTTCCCGCTGCTCGCCGGCATGGTTGCCACCGATGACCCGAATGTTGCCTTCAAAGATGCCGACGTCTGCTTGCTGGTCGGCGCCCGCCCGCGCACCAAGGGCATGGAACGTGCCGATCTGCTGACCGCCAACGGTGCCATCTTCACCGTTCAAGGCAAGGCCATCGCCGAAAACGCCAAGGAAGACGTCAAGGTTCTGGTCGTCGGCAATCCCTGCAACACCAATGCCTTCATTGCTGCTGCCGCCGCCAAGAAGGTTGGTCGCACCAACCCGAACAACTACCACGGCATGCTGCGCCTGGACCACAACCGCGCTCTGTCGCAACTGGCCGGCAAGGCCGGTCGCGAAGTTTCTTCCCTGAAGAAGCTGGTCGTCTGGGGCAACCACTCCCCGACGATGTATGCCGATTACCGCTACACCACCTCCAACGGCGACAGCGTCAAGGCCCTGATCAACGATCACGCCTGGAATAACGACGTTTTCCTGCCGACCGTCGGCAAGCGCGGCGCCGCCATCATCGAAGCCCGTGGCCTGTCCTCGGCCGCTTCTGCTGCCAACGCTGCCATCGACCACGTCCGTGACTGGGTTCTGGGCTCCGACGAATGGGTCACCATGGGCGTGCCGTCCGACGGCTCCTACGGCATCCCGGCCGGCATCGTTTTCGGCTTCCCGTGCGAGTGCAAGGGCGGTTCCTTCAAGATCATCCAAGGCCTGGAAATCGACGAGTACAGCCGTGAGAAGATCAACATCACGCTCAAGGAACTGACCGACGAAGCCGAAGCCGTCAAGGACATGCTGTAATCCGGCATTAGTTCTCAGCTTCATCGGAAGGCCGCGGTAAAATGCCGCGGCCTTTTTTATTTTTGCCAACCGGAACATCATGCGCCATCCCAAAGCCGTGCTCTTCGCGGGCGAAAAGCCCTTCCCCATCCTGCCGGCCGTTGACCATTACGCCGGCTCGGAAAAGCTGATGCGCAAAGCGCTGCTTCTGCAAAAGGAACTCGGCCCCATCTTTGACATCACTTGCGATTGCGAGGATGGCGCTCACGCCGGCGCCGAACGCGAACATGCCGAAATGGCCGCCGCCGTCATCATGTCGGAAGACAATCTGTTCAACCGGGTTGGCGCCCGCATTCACGACGTCACGCACCCGCACTGGCGCCAGGACCTCGAGATTCTCGTCAGCCGTGCCGGCAACCGCTTGCCCTTCATCACCCTGCCCAAACCGTGCAGCGCCGGCGACGTCCAGATTCAACTCGAAGCCCTGCGCGACATCGAACGGGAACATGGCATTGACCGCCGCATCCCGGTACACGTGCTGATCGAGACCCACGGCGCGCTGCGCGAAGTCTGGGAAATCGCTGCCCTGCCCGGCGTCGAGTCGCTGGATTTCGGCCTGATGGATTTCGTCTCCGGCCACCATGGCGCCATCCCCGGTAGCGCCATGAAAAGCCCGGGCCAGTTTGAACACCCCCTGGTTGCCCGCGCCAAATGCGAGATTTCGGCCGCTGCGCTGGCC
Organism: Azonexus sp.; assembly: GCA_036726285.1. Classification (GTDB taxonomy): domain Bacteria; phylum Pseudomonadota; class Gammaproteobacteria; order Burkholderiales; family Rhodocyclaceae; genus Azonexus. The sequence continues at coordinate 7,813 of DAIMCQ010000001.1, read as the reverse complement.
TGCGGCGTCGTTCCATCGCATAACGTCACAACCGAACTGAAAGACCTCGACACCATCCGCAACGACGCACTGCGCGCCCGTCGCGAATTCGGTTACCTGCGGATGTGGAGTATCCATCCCAACCAGATCACCCCCATCGTTGAAGCCATGCGCCCCGACTTCTCTGAAGTCCAGGCGGCTACCGAAATACTGATTGCCGCCCAGAACAATGACTGGGGTCCAACCCAGCATGCCGGAAAACTGCATGATCGCGCTTCCTATCGCTACTACTGGGAATTGCTCGAACGTGCCCACATTACCGGCACCGAGATTCCCGCCGAGGCAATGAGCCGTTTCTTTGGCTGAAGAACTCCCTATCCTCTATCGCGACGAGCATATCGTCGTCATCGACAAGCCCTCTGGACTGCTGGTCCATCGCTCGGAAATCGATCGCCACGAAACGCGCTTTGCCATTCAGATTCTGCGCAACCAGATCGGTCAATGGGTCTGGCCGGCCCATCGCCTCGATCGCGGGACATCCGGCGTCCTGCTGTTCGCCCTATCGACCGAAATGGCCAGCCGGCTGGGCAAGCAATTCGACGCCGGAACGGTCGGCAAACGCTACCTCGCCGTCGTCCGCGGCATCACACCGGACAGTGGCGATATCGATCACCCTCTGAAACGCCAGCGGGACAGTTATGAATTTGCCGGCGACCAATGCAGCGAGGAGGCACAAGCGGCACGCACCCAATTTCGCCGCCTGGCCGAAGTCGAACTGCCGTTTGCCGTGGACCGTTACCCAAGCAGCCGCTATTCGCTACTTGAACTGAACCCGCTGACCGGGCGCCGACACCAGATCAGGCGCCATCTGAAACACATCGCACACCCGATCATTGGCGACGCCACCTACGGCAAAGGGAAACACAACCGTTTCTTTACCCAGCAGTTCGCTTGTCAACGTATGCTGCTGGCCTGCACCCGACTCGATTTTCAGCACCCCGTCACCGGCAAGACACTGGAAATAAAAACGCCAGTGTCCGGCGAATTCGCCGCCACACTGGCGCAGCTGGGCTGGAAGATCCCGGATTAGCCGTCAGTAGCCGATCGAGCCCTCAAGCTCCTCCAGGCGGCGCATATCGCGCTCCAACTCGACCATGTCCTGCCCCAGGGCATCGCGGGCCGAGACCATGCCGACCGGCACGCCTGCATCATCGACAACCGGCACATGGCGAAAACCGCCTTCGGCCATCATATGCAAGGCATAAGCCAGCGGCTTGTCGGCCCGAATGGTTTGCGGCTCACGCACCATGACCTGGGACAAACGCGTTGCATCCGGATCAAGACTGCCCGCCAGCACTTTATTGAGCGCATCCCGCTCAGTGAAAATACCGGAAATCCGCTGATTTTCGACGATCAGCAACGCACCGATTCTCTTTTCCGCCATCAACCTGCTTGCTGAACGCACTGTCATTTCCGGGCTTGCCGTAACCAAGCTGCGTCCAAGCAAAATATCACCGATCATTCGTTTTGGCATTTTTGTCTCCTTTATTGATTTGTCAGCATAATCATAGTGACGAAATCGGAGCATAGATGCAAGCCATCCGATTTATTGTGACCGTATGACGACAATCGCAATTGCCACAAAGATGATGACCAGGCCGATCAGCTCAAGGTTCAATGTCGGCTCAAAAAAGGAAAGAAGAGATCACGGATTGAGTTCGTAGACAACGCGAACTCGCGCATCGGCCTTGGACATCTCGACAAAACCGATTCCACCGGGATGTGAGCTAACCCAGCGCAAAACCTAATCCACGTTACTAACGCGGGGCGGAGGTTGCATGCGACCGGAGAAAACCTGCCGCGACCAATAGGCATTGACATCGGACAAGTCCTTGCCGACCAACGCGCCATAAAAACGGGCGCGATCAGGGTTGTTATCGACCAAATCCACGGGCTGGGCCTCGACGCCATTAAAGAACTGGCGATAGCGACCGAAGAAAATATTGACGATCTCGTTACGCGTCATAACGGCAACGCCGGAGCGCGCATTGACCACTACGACAAGATCTGCCAGCGCTTCAGCAGTTGGCAGAAACAGGCTGATCGAGAGGAGCAGGAAGCGAATTCGATAGAAGCTCATGATTTAAAACACGAAGTCCATCGTTAACGAGAACACGTCCAGACGCCCCTTGAAGGCATCGGTCTCCAACCTGAATGGGAATATCGAATTGGCTTTCCCATGAATACCATCCCATTGCGCCTTGATGGCGATATTCCTTGCCAAATCCCAGCGCGCCCCCAGTATCGTCGTGCATTGATCGACATGGGCATCAGCCATGATCCTGGCTACAACGGGATTTAGCGTAGCCCCCCGCGAATCGGAAAAAACTCGCGAATAACCCACGTAAGGCGTAACGGGGCCTATCCTGTAGCCGGCAAGCACATAGCCACCCTTCGAACTTTCGAATATCCGGGCGCCCTGGGTAATGCTGTTGAGCATCAACTGAATCTGCCAAGGACCTCGATCGTAAACCGCGCCAAGCGAATAATAATGACTGCGCGTATTGGCCGCAGCCAGAAAATCGTGAGCCGGCGCTTGCGCGGAGACTGGCAGATAGCTCCCCAACACGTCGTCGATCGGCATATCGTTGCTAAAGCGGATGTTGGCATAGCTAACCCGGAACAACCAGGCTCCCGATTGGTAGTCGAGATAGCCGCCAGCCATCCGGGAACCGTCGATTTTCCATTGCTTGTCGGCTAGCGGAATACTCGCATCGGACACACCGTAATAGAGCTTGCCGCGCAGTACATCGTCCCCCAACGGGAAAATCATGGCCAGATCGGCACCATCGATCCCCAGGAAAGGCAGATACCAGAAAAAATCGCCTGGCGGACGCACCGGCAAATACGAATAGCCGACCATACGGGAGTCAGCCATCATGAAGAATTCGGTACCCAAGCGCCCGACCCGCATACTGAGTCGCGGATTCGGGTCATATTTGAGGAATGCCCAGGAAAACTCCGGGGTATAGGTCTGATCGTAGCGAAAGCGACTGACCCCCTGCGCAACAACTTCGAGTTCCGGACTCAATCGCCAATTGGCTTGCAAGCCCAGCAAGCTGTCGACACGACCATCCCAACGATTGCGCGCCCCCGTTGGCTGCGTCAGATCGCGAACAAAACGCGCTTCCTCGGTGGTCGTCCGAGCCGCCCCCAAGGTACCGAACCCCTGCACGGAAAAGGTTGGCTCATCGTCGGCCCATGCCGTTCCAGGCAACGCAAGCGGCAACCCGCCCGCCAGGCAGATCGAAACCAATACCGAGAGAAAAAGTCTTGCGCGTATTCGCGTCATTGTTCGCAGGTGATGAACACAACCCCGACGGGGCATGAAATCATACTGAACCGGAAATATTCGGCTGTTTTGACGCCGAAGCGGCTAATTGTAGGTGAAAAACAGGTAATCAATAGAAATTAGGCAAAAAAAACAATACTGAAACCATGCTCATGCACTGAATCAAGTCTCTCTAACGATCAGTCAGCCACGATTCCCCTCAAAAAAAACCCGGCCAATCGGCCGGGTTTTCGTTCCGCTCAGCAAGGATCAAGCCGCTTCGACTTCAGGCAAGGCGAGTTTTTGATCGATACTGAACTGGTAATCCTTGAAAACATGTTCCGCCGACAGGATCTGGTAGCTGCCGTCGGCCCGCTTGTGCGTCGTGTCCTTCAGGCGATAAGTCAGTTGTCCGCAGGTCCACAAATCGAAATTGCGCATGTGCGTACAGAGGCAGGTCTTGTCGATCACCGAAATCTTGCGCGCATCGGGATGAGCGGCGACTTCACGGTTGTAGGCAGTGACGTAGGAACACTTGCCGTTGGCGTCGAGCAGATAACCGTAAGCTTCGCAATTCGGGCGAATACCGTCGCCGATCGCCGGGCTGCCCTTGAGCATGCGCATCGGGTAGCCGGTCGGGGAAATCTGGTTAACCTCGATATCGTCTTCGCTGGCCTTGAAGTACTCCTGCTGGACCTTCTCCGGCAAGCCGCACTCCTTGGCAACGGTAAAGCGGGTAGCAACCTGGACGGCGGCAGCGCCGGCCTCAAGGAATTGCGCCGCATCGGAGCCGGTAAAGATGCCACCGGCCGGAATGACCGGAATATCCAGATGTTCGTTCTTCAGGAACTGGATGACCTCGGCAACGATGGTCGCCAGGTCGTACTGGGCCCAGTCCATGCCGAAGCCCAGATGGCCGCCAGCCAGCGGACCTTCAACGACGACGAAGTCGGGCAGACGATTGGTACGAGCCGTCTTCTTCAGGAACAGCTGCAAGGCACGCACCGACGAAACGATGATGCCCAGCTTGGCATCGCGAAAACGCGGGTGGTCCTCGATCAGCGCAAAGGAGCCGAGATGCAGGCCGGCGGCCAGCGTGATGCCGTCGATGCCGGCATCGAGCGCCGCCGTCATGCGAACCTTGAGCGTCTCTTTCGGCGCATTCATGGTCAGCTTTTCCATGCAGTTCACGAAAACCAGGCCGGAGCCCTGTTTGCGTTCCATGGTGCCAGCCACATGCAGGCGGGTCGCTTCGGCGATCTTGCCCAGGTCGAACTTGACCGGCGATTTGTCTTCGTTGAGCGCGTTGTACTTGTAGAGAGCGAGTTTTTCCTTGACGTACTTGGTCTGGTAGCGGCGATCGGTCACCGTCTTGATCATGGCGTCGGAAATATGGCCGACGCCCCCCAGTCGGGCCGCTTCGAGAGCCAGGTCGGCCGTCGAAATATCCACGCCCATGCCGCCAATCATGATTGGTACAAGCTCATGCTTGCCCAACTGCAAGCGGAAATCATCCACACGCTTCATTGCTATCCTTCAGAAAAGCAGCCGGACCCCTATGCGATATCGCAGCCTCGGCTAAGCGCGGAATTTTACGCCATTGTTAAAGGTCTTGCGTGCCTGGCATGGGATAAATCAAGTTCGTCCAGCCCATCCATCGCTAAACTCGCCACTTTGAGCAGCCATTACCGAGAAAGGTTCAGCATGTTCTTTCCCAGCCATCCGTTATGGCAGGTCGGCTTCCGGCCCTTCTTCGCCCTGGCCTGCCTTGCCGGCATGAGTTTCCCGGTCTTCTGGGCCCTGATCTTCGGCGGCTCCCTGGAGGCCCCGGGCGGCTCGTTCACCTCGCTGCAATGGCACGCCCACGAAATGTTCTTCGGTTTCGGCTGGGCGATCCTGGGGGGATTCCTGCTCACCTCGACCAAGAACTGGGTCAACATCCGCGGTTATCACGGACTGGCCCTGATGCTGCTGGTTGCCGCCTGGCTCTTCGAGCGCCTCGGCATGAGCTTCGGCTCGGCCTGGCCACGCGGCCTCTTCCTGTTCTCGAACAATGTGTTTCTCGGCAGCATCATCGCCCTGCTGATGTGGACGCTGATCCGCTATCGTGCCCAGGACAGCTACCGCGACAACGCCTTTTTCATGGTCATGCTGCCGGCTTTCCTGGTCGCCAAATACCTGATGCTCAACGGCGACAATTTCGTCTCCGGCTACAGCATGGCCATGGGCCTTTTCCGGATGGGCTTCCTGGTCATGCTCGAGCGCACCCTGACCCAGTTCATGAAAGCCGCCTTCCAGACCCAGATCCTGCGCCATCCGCTGCTGGACATGGCGATCAAGCTGCTCGGCCTGTTGCTGGTCGTTGAATTCCTGTTGCCGCGCCCGCTGACGGCGGTCATCGCCCTCACCCTGGCGGTACTGCTCGGCGTCCGCTTCGTTTTCTGGAAACCGCATCTGGCGCTGCGCCGCATCGATATCGGCATCATGTACATCGGCTACCTGGCCATCGTCATCCAGTTGCTGATCGAAGCCCTCGGCCATCTCGTCAATTTTGTCTGGATCGGCACCGTCTCCGTCCATGTCTTCACCTTTGGCGCCATGGGCTGCGTCATTCCCGCCATGCTGATCCGCATCAGCAAGGGCCACACTGGACGCAAGGTCGTCTTCGACGGCATCGACCGGGCCTGCCTTTACGTCATGCTGCTCGCCCTCGTGCTGCGAGTTGTGATGCCGCAAATCCAGCCCGCCATCTACCTGTTCTGGATCCAGCTTTCTGCCGCCTGCTGGGCGATTTGCTTCGGAACGCTCGCCTGGCGGTATATTCCGCATCTTCTCCAAGCTCGAATCGACGGAAAAATTCACTGATGCAAATCTGGGTCGACGCCGACGCCTGCCCCGGCGTCATCAAGGAAATCATCTTTCGCGCCGCCGAACGGCTGCAGATTTCAACCATCCTGGTTGCAAACCAGATGCTGCGCACGCCGCCGTCCCGCTACATCCGGGCCATCCAGGTGCCCTCGGGATTCGATGTCGCCGACCGCCACATCGTCGACCAACTAGCCCCCGGCGACCTCGTCATCACCGCCGACATTCCGCTTGCTGCCGGCGTCATCGATCGCGGCGCCCATGCCTTGAATCCACGTGGCGAGCTCTACACCACGGCCAACATCCAGGAACGGCTGACCATGCGCAATTTCATGGAGGGCCTGCGCAGCGCCGGGGTCGAAACCGGCGGCCCGGCGGCGTTCAGCCAGGCCGACCGGCAGGCCTTCGGCAACGCCCTCGACCGCTTTCTGGCCAAACAGGCCAAATAGCCGGAATCAAAGCACCGCTTCGAACAACTCCAGTTGTGGCGGCCCCAGGTAGAAATCGCGCGGCGACTGGCCGGCCGCCATGTGTGCCTTGCGGAAAGCCTCCGATTGCGTCCAGTCGGCGAAGGCCTGCTCCGAGGCCCAGACGGTGTGCGAGGCAAACAGCGTGTAGTTCTCGTTGGCCTCGGCCCGCAGCAGGTTGAAGCTGATAAAACCCGGCACCTCGCTCAGATAGCTGTTGCGCTTGCGCCAGTGCTCGACAAACGCGTCCTCCTTGCCGAGCGCGATCTTGAAACGATTCATCGCCAGAAACATGGCTTTCTCCTGAGTCAAATAACCTTACAAAATACAAGGACAAATTCCGGGGCTTTTCGTACCATGCAGACGCCCCAACCTGAAGACAAAATAACCCAAAATGAACCTCGACAACGACGACAAGCTCGACTTCGGTGACCTGCCACCGGCCGTCGATCAGCTGCTCCAGCAAGGCGTGGCCAGCCACTTTACCGACCCGGCAGCGGCCGAAGGCTATTTTCGCCAGGCCATCGCCCTCGATCCCACCGCACTCCCCGCCTATCGCTGCCTGTTCAAGCACCACAACCGCAAGCGCCAGTTCGAAGCCGCTTTCGCCACCAGCACGCAGTGGCTGGCCGAAGCCGCCCGCCAGGCGGGCATCGCGCCGCAATGGCAAGCCTGGCAAAGCGCCCCGCGCCCGGCCCTGGCTGCACTCAAGGGCTATGCCTTCATCCAGCTGCGGCGTGGCAATCAGGGCGATGCGGCGGCCGCGCTCGACGTGCTGTTGCACCTCGACCCGGAGGATGGCGTCGGCGGTTCAGTCGTCGCCGCCCTGCTGCCCGAGCCGGCTGCCCTCGTCTGAACGAACCCCGCCCCCGCATTTCGGCGGGGGCCAGGCTTCAGACCACCACCTCCATGCCGCGGAAGATCGAGCAGCGGCGGAAGACCTCGACATCCGGCGTCACCTGCTTCTGATTGCAGTATTTCGCCACCAGCTTGGCCAGGCCCTTGATGTCCCGGCCGGTCGCTTCCGGGAAAATATCCGGCAAGCGATCGAGCAGCCCCGGTTCGACCGGCAGCGAGAACTGCGCCGCCATGACGCCCCAGATCTTGCGCCGGTCTTCGCGGGTCGGCGGGTGGAACTTGATCAGCGCAATGCAGCGCGAAACGATGGCTT